>NZ_JAPDCM010000006.1:0-301388 GCF_027706125.1 Aeromonas sp. Y318-1 | reverse complement strand
CTCATGATGAACCCTGTTCCATGGCTCCAGATGACAAACATGATCTCATATCAGGGACTTGTTCGCACCTTCCCTAGCCAAGCCTGGTGAGGATATTCTGGGTACCTTGTATGTGACTGTGTCAGAGTCGGCTAATCAGGCGCCGACGATTAGCAACGGCAAATACAATTACAGCGCGCCAGCTAACACCAATCCCGCGATTGTGACCTTCCAAGGTGTGACGCTGGATTTGGCTAATCTTAAAAACTTGGCGATTGCTGACCCTGAAGGGAAAGGATGGCAGCTTATCGAGGTGCAGAGTTACTCGGCTTCTGTTGTGTCAGCGGCGCCCAATGATGTGACCAACAAGAAGTTCACGTTCCAGGCTGGCACCGTAGGCGAACACATCGTGAGTTATATTGTGGGTGACCACGAGGGTGGTTATCGGATGGGGCTGATGAGTGTCACGGTTGGCGCCAAGGAGCAGGCAAAGACTTGGGGTGACATTGACCTCGTCGCATCCAGTCTGCGAGTATACGGGCCACCACTATACAGCGAGCTCAAAGGCTCGGTAGGCGCGCAGCTCGGCGCATTTGTGGAGCCGGTATGGGATACCACTGGTACTGGCAATACCGGTAATACCCTTGGGGCAGCCGGTAATTTGGCAGCCACTGCATATTGCAGCGGCAAGCGCCTGCCAAAACTGGCTGATTTGGAGGCACTGCGCAATGATGCAGGGGTTGCAGCTGAGCGAGCAAAATATCCCCAGAGTCGTCCTTATCTGATATCGGATACGGCGGGTACGGCCTTTCAGACCTATAACCTGAGCACCGGCGCTACCGCTGCCTACACGCCAGGCGTGACACTTAATCCGTATGTTATCTGTGTCAGTGACCACGGTTTGAGCTATGTAGCGACGCCCAACACCCCCTTTACTGGCATGACCAACACAGTGGTATCGGATGGTTCGTGGTACCCGGTGGGAACGGTCACTTCTGGTGGCGGTACCACGTCAGCGAGCCCAACGTTGTTTGGCACGCCAACCAACGCAGGCACAGGCTCCTTGGGAGCACCGAATTTTAGATTGAACCCTGGTAGTTGTACTGGCGATACCTGCGTATTGGAAGCTAACGGTGCAGCTAACGAGTACGGTAGCGCAACGGCGCAAATTGCCAATGGGGTGATAACGGCGAAGACACTGACGGTGCCTGTCACATTTTTGCAGAATGCCAAAGTCACGGCAGCAAGCGTGACGACTGACAATGCTAATGCCGATAATAGTGATAGTAATGTGATTACATTGATGTTGAAGGACTACGCTGGAAATGATGTGCCAGTTGGCACGCAAATTAAACTCAATTACACCTATCTGACGAGTCCCATTTTTCCCATACCAAGTGCCACTTTGCCGCCAGTAATTACTCCCGAGCCTGGGACATCAGTCACTGTGAGCACCAGCGGGATGGTTGCAATAAATATAAAGTATAGCTTACCAGGTACAGTGACCTTGGTTAATCCGGCAGTGGTGAGTGGATTATCAACGACCTCAACGACCTCAACGACCTCAACAAGCGTGACATTTAAAACACCTTACATAGTAGATTCGAGTTCTCCAAGTGTACTATTAAAGACTTGGTCGGAAGCGATGACATACTGCCAAAATTTGGTGCCTTCGGCTCGTCTGCCAAGTGACCTAGAATTACAGCAGATATTTCTTGATTCAACTTCTGCTACGAAAATTGGTCAGGTTAATTATGACATGTGTTCTCATCATGGCTGGCCACTTAGTGGCAACCATTGTAATGGATCAAGTAATTTTTACTGGACTCAGACTAGCTACAGTGTTGGTACCCATGCTGTTGTCATCATGTCTTCAGGTGAAGTTAATATGGCCGGCTTCTCCGACACCAGTAAAGCTCTAGTTTCGTGTGTTAACTAACCACCATTTATGGTCTACTAAATCCGGACTTTTGGTTAGGCAGAATTTCGACTGCTGCTGGCGGTATCTCATCATGGTGTTGTTGTGGATGCCGCCAGTTCTTGTAATCCAGATATCCCGCTTCGCTTTTCGTAAGCTCATGTTGCCCGGTGTTGGTAGCCATGTTAGATATCCTGAGGGCTCATGCAACATCAGTTATAGGCCGCCTGCGCTTGGATATTTGTTTTACAGCTGCTATTTTGAATTTTTTCTTGATAACGCTGACGAGTTATAACGCTTTCAATAATTGCCTCATTTTAAGGTTGTAAGATATTTAGGGCGTCATAGTGATTTGCTGGGATATAATTTTCTAATTAATACTGGAGCTACATGTCTATCATAGCTAGTCCGATTTTGCCGCGTTACTTGCAAGTGGCGCACTGGTTGTATGAACAGCAGCGAGCGGTTAGTGCACGTGAGGCTGCAGATGTATTTAGCGTTTCATCTTGGTCCATAGAGCGTGATTTTGCCAAGATCCGAGCCCTATCTGGCATCGTGTTATTTGATGAACTACGAGTACCAAGTCAAGGTGGGCTGCAATATCAGTTGCGAGTCCTGCGTCTCTTTCCTTACTGGCTTGACGAGTACCAGCAAGCTCATCTGCAATTCACCAGTTCTAGGGACGTCAACACTTCTCTCACATGGCGAGACTTACTCTGTTGTCCTTGGCATCAATTGGTTGAACGATATCAACGACATATTGACGGTTGATATAGATTGGTCCCTTAAAGATCCAAAAATGAACTTAAGCTATGCTACAACGAGAGGATAGTCGACGTGTTAATAGGCACCGAGTGTCGTCGGCACCGTATTCCAAAAGAAAAGTCACCATTGTGCAGCAGACTTTTGAGTCCGAGATGACAGTCTGTCATGTTGTTCGCTTGCTCGATGTCAACGCCAACCAACATTTTAAATGGCACAAAGAATTCCTGGAATGGTCTCTCACTGATGCTGAGGATGTTTTCCTGCTTAGCTGCCATCAAGCTGATCCGAGGATTCGGGTAGAAGACCACGCATAATGAAATCCTCAAAGGCGCTATGGAGTATGGTCGAGCAAAGAATGAATTTGGTTTGGCCCTTGCTGTCGGCGGACGATGTGATTGTCGTCTAATAATCTGTTGAGATGGTTAAGGCTACTGGATATTACGTCAGACTAGATGAGTGTGACGTAATATGGTGAGACTATGAGTGGCTATCGAGGCTTCGCTACCAGATTGTCTCAGATGCTAGCTAGTAAAATATAGTGGTTTTATGGTGGAAGGACGCAAGGGTAAACGAAATAAAAAATACCACGGGGCATCGTGATTTTTGCAAGGTGCATAACTAGCACTCGTAAGAGTATTCCAATATTAGCTGATTGCGCTAAGTAGGGGCGTTTATCACATTACCACATAATGGAGTTAAAGAATACGAGATTATATTTATATCGCTTTAAGAGTGACTATAGGCATAGTCATTTAGAGAGTAACGCCACTAAGCTTTTTAAATCATAAATCAAACAGAGTTTGCTACTAATAAAAATGGTTTTTTAAATTTAATAAAATGTTAATATAAATAATTATGCATTTTTAAATATATATATTTGCTTTAGGTCAAAGTCTGTTTTTTTTGATTGAAAAAAACAGGCTTCCCCTCACAAATGTAGATGTTTTTATATTTTGTTAATTGACTGAGTACATCGATGTAGTTAAGTTTTTATATGCATGCAAACACAGCTCAATCATAAGTTCATAACGGGGGTTTTATGAAGTTAAATATTTTTTCTGTTGTTTTACTGGTAAGTTCATCTTTAGCGCACGCTGAGGCTAACACCACTATTAATGGTTTGGACTTTGGGCCTCTCTCACAGTTGGTTGGAACGTGGAAAAGTGTTGAAAGTGGTGGTGTTGACGTCGCACCAGGGAAAGAAGGAAGCTCTGCAGGAAAGGGCAATCCTGCTGTCGAACCATTTTATGAAACTATTACTTTTGAGCCTGCAGCTGATGCACAAAATGCAAGTGATCAATATTTGGTTGCTATGTATTACAAGCAGGAGGTATTCAGAAAGCGTGACAATGGAAAGTTCCATGATCAGCGTGGTTATCTGATATATGATAAGAAAAATGAGATGATTTATAATGCATATTGCATCCCTCGAGCTGTGTGTGTCGTGACGGAAGGAAAGGCTGGCAAAAAAATTGACTTTAAAACAGGCAAGCGTGGTATTGCGGAAAGTAGTTACATGACAAAAAATGATTCGACAACTGACTTTGTAATGTCGCTGGATTTTACTGAGGAAAATACGCTTAAATATAGCCAGACAACAAATTTACAAGTGTATGGGAAACCCTTCGCACATAGTGATAGTGGTTCTTTAAAAAAAATTAAATAAAATAACAAAAATAGCAACCAAGGCTATGGTAGCCTTGGTTGCTATTTAATGGTATATTTAAATTTTATTATTATTCAATTTTAAGTTTCTGATGGGATGGTTGACAGTTAATATGTTTGCATACCAAAGGGTGAGAACGACATCCATCTGATTATTATGCTTTATAGCTTTTTCCATTTCGCAATAGCGTATTATTTCTGACCATAAGTCATCTGGATTAATTGGCGTTGATATGTCTTTTTGGGATAGGATACTTAGGGCTATCGTAACATACTTTCTTGTTTTTTTTGCGGAATTATAAGCTATAGGCATGACACAACTTACGACGCCCATGCTACAAAGTGTCAGGAAAGTAACCTTTGGGTTATTTTTAAATTTTTTTACTGTCAAATCTGATCCAAACGCTTCGGATATCGCAGTGTCCCATGCGGTTATATGGTCACAGTTATTTTTAGCCATTAGGTATACCGCTCTGAGGGCTACACCACCATATTTTCCATAGATTATCATAAAACCTCCATTTTCTTTTATAATAACTTTTATGAATGATATTGTAATGGCTGGATTATCGATTGTTGTTATCGAAGTCCTCAATTCATGAATTTATTTATTTATTTATTTATTTGACGGGTGGGGTTTTTGAGAGAATGAATACTATATCAATGGAAGGTGATGTCCCTGAGCGATTGAGAGGGTATGATGGAGGTTGTTGAGATTTATCACTTAATAACATCCATCATTGTTCACGGTCCTGCGCTCCCTAAAAAAATGCCCTAAAGAAAGTTACTTCCGAAAAGGTTGTGCTGGATGGTGTCACGCTTATCTGTGAAATAGATGAGTCAATGTCGCTAACAACAATAGTCGATATTGGTTGTGGTATATTTTTGAGACTAACGACTGTCTGCGGTTCATGCTGCGATGAAATATACCGTAAATTGTGCTAAGTCTGTTTCCCCTTTTTTGCTTGGTTTTACCACTAGTGATGATTTGGGATGCTATGCCAGATATATACCGAGCAGGATAAATCTGACTGGGAAATCTCAACACATGCATTGCATGCAACAACCTAGCACTCAAAATACGTTAGTAAAACCATCTCTCTGTTGAGCTCAACGAGAAAAATATCGGCGTTTTTATCGAAAAGAACCACTTCTACTGATTGAAGGCACTGCCTCATTTTTGCGCTTATGTTCAAGATTCTGTTTTGGGCAGTGGTAACTATCTATGAACACCGTAGCGCTGCAATATATTAAAAGTGATAGAACCGTGAAACAGATTATTTTTATTGTGGTGTTTTTTTGTAACTTGTTGAAAAATATTGATATTTATAATACATCAATGATTTACTGTCGTATCAAGAATGGATGTTGAAACTCATGCACAATGTGACTCGAAAATTTTTCATTAGCAATGATGAGCGAGTTAATTATTGTGATAAGAATAAAAAGACATTTTTTTTCCATAATTTCAATTTTCATTGTTTTGATTCAAAGGATTATTCATCGGAATAGTGATGATATATACTCTTTGGAGTTGTCAATGAGTGATCTTATATTGGTGCGTGATGGACTCAGGCAGATAGATAAAGGAGTAAGAGTGGTTTGTGATTGTTGTGGGAAATCTTCAATGGCTCAAAATACCTCATTGCATACACGAGACAGAATATGCCAACAGATAGATGATTGTCTTATTCGGTTAAAATTAACAAGAAATAATCTTGATAAAGATAAATATATTGCATTGCGTACAATCAAGAGGATTGACTGTGAACTTAATAAATATGATATATAAATACTCTTGTTTATGCAGTGCTAGTTATCACTGAGCATTTACAGGATATTAAGCGTGAGTCCCTTTAAAATGCTAGGGCTTCCTTTCAAGGTTTATCTTAATCGCTTCACCGAGTTGAATCATACAATATCGTTCGCCCTTTGATACGTAAGTGTTTAGCCAGTAGAGGGGAAGCCATGAGTAAGATGGCAGACTGGGTCTGCCCGTTTGGCTGTAGGTCAATTAATTTAGGAAAGCTGCCTATTAGCTTGCAACTTTAGCTCGTAATGGATCAAAAAGCTATATAAGCTCAGTCCTTTGGAATTACTTATTTTCTTGCGAGTTATAATACCGAACATACTGGACCATGCCTCTTTCCTTCGGTAGTTATAGTATTTTTGAAAACAGCTACTTAGACGATAGAAGAGACTGTGACTATTGCGAGCACTTTGTCTTTTCTATCATAGTTAAAATGGCTTTGGATTAATTTAATATATTGTTCCTGATTAGTGCTTTCAACTATCACACCATTTTCAATTATTTTAAGTCGAATTGCTGATGTCTTTCCAAATGAAGTTAAGGTGTAGGTCACGGAGGTATTGATGGAGTTAATATTAAATGTCGGTGAAGCATTAGATGATATAGACTGCGTTGTTTCAGTTATGACCATAGGAGGGGTTAGCGGAACCTTGCCTGACCAAGAGAAAACGCCAGCCATATCTTTTGAACTAACATGAAAAGGCAGTGCTATTAAGATAGCAAGTGATAGTGTCTGTAGTTTTTTCTTATGCATCATTCACTCCTTTGATTTTTATTGGTTCAAGCGAAGGGCTGTTAGTAACCGTAGCTTATAAAATAAAAATAATAAAGTGATGTTTTCGTTGGGCTTGATTGGGGGTCGTTTGGGGTGCATTGGGAAGGGGTAAGTAAATGCGACATTGTTTCCTAAATCCGCTATCAGGCAGTCACCTCCTTGAGTTGGGTGCCAATTGAGCTTCTCGGCTTTAGCAGGCAGGGCGAGGTCGGTCAGTTTGTCCATGGCATTTCTCGGAGGGGTTAGATCTCCTTTGCCAAAATGTGCGTAAGTGCGGTGGAAAGCGACTATTCAAACCAGCAAAGAAAAGTATGAATCGCTGTTTGACAAGGTCAGATAAATCATCGAGGGCAACGCGAGTGTCACACTAGCAGTGTTGATACACTGACTGAGCCCGATCATTCCTGGATGGGCTTCGTATCATCGCCACGTCTTGGCAAAAGCGATCTTCTCGATGATTGACTCGCATATTTGGCTCAGACTCTGGAAGCTTGCGTGCCTTAGGCACCCTGCGAAGTGAGCCTAGTGGATTAAAGCACGTTACTTCCTGAGCGATGGATATCGCTCTTGGGACTTTGCTACGAGGGGGGGGGGAGAATTGCATCCGTGGTGTTCAGCTCTTCCTATCTGCGACGGTCATGTTCCAGCGCCATATCAAGAACCGGGGATTGGCTATTACATTTGATCCGGCTTGGAACATCTACTTTACTCGCCGTCGAACCACGAAACGTTCCGTCAAGCTGCCCGGTGCCTTCAATAGCGCTGACGTAATGGCTTGAGCTTGATGCTGAGGGGGCGGCGTCGCAGTAATGCGTCGCTGCTACCCTACCAATTACATAGCTTGGATCAACATGGGCAAGACAGCCCCTAAGCGACAGTTGAAGCGGGATTTGATGCTCTCACTCTTTTGTAGTTTTTCTCCTAACCATGGCATGGAGACATGTGACAGTGCCTATTACAGGGCCAATAAACAGCAAAGGCTGGGGCATTCTGTCAAGTTGATGCTACCGCAGTTCGTTAAGCCCTATATGAAGACCAATAAGAACGATGCTGCTGATGCCGAAGCTATTTGTAAAGTGGTGACTCGGCCCACCATGCGATCCGCGCCGATAAAGAGCTGCGAACAGTTGGCCATCCTAGTCTTGTATCGCGCCCAACAAGGCTTCATCAAGGCCAGGACCGCTCAAGCCAACCAGAGCCGGGGACAGTTGGCGAACGGTTAAGGCATCCCCCATATTGGCAAGCATGTACCCGAATTGCGGGGGGATTGTGGAAAAGGCTTGCCAGGAACGTTTCGCCATTTGTTAATGCGACTCCATGAGTGCTGCAAGGTGTTCGACAAGCAGTCTATGAATCGGAGGGGGCGAGCGTTCGCTGGCATAAGGACAGTGCAGCCAGCAAAAATTCCTCCACTGGCGTTGTATGCGTATTCCGGCGAAGTTGAACAGCCATTTCCTGGAGCCAGTGAGCGAATACCATCAGGAATAGATGGCTACAGCCCCGATAGAAATCCAAATCAAGTGTTGCAATCTCCACCTGACTCACTTCTATGGATTGAGGTCTTGAAAAAAAGAGACGATTGAGGCTATTTTTATTAATCAAGGTTGGAAGATTTAAAAACTCAGTACGTCTTTTTGTGACTCAGGTCACGTTTCTTTGAATATAAAAATACTGTTGAAAATATACTCTGCACAGTAAATCAACTATTGATGTTCGAATTAATTGCATTGAATATAAAAATCAATGTGTTAGCGCCTTAATTATTTTACTATTTCATTATTTTCGTTTTTTATTAATCTTTATTTATAACCCCAAAACCTGAGCTGGACCTTAATATAGCGCCATCGGTTCACCGCCCATTGTTACACCTCGGGTAGTTGCACTGATAAACATCCTGTAAGTGGCATGTTTTGATTATCACATTTTTTGCCATTTGCGTGTAATAGCTGGCGCTAAAAGCCCAGATTTCATTTTGGAGTATTTATGAAAAAAGCAATGATTGCTGTCGCCCTGCTGGGCACCATGGGGTTGGTTGGTACTGCGTCCGCGATTGATGCATCCCAGACTTTCACATGGTCTGGCACTGTGCCTGCTGCCCCGACCTCAAATGGTTGGGTTATTGCCCAGCCTACTGGTGCTGCCATTACTAATGGTATTTTGACCTTTACCACTGACGCTGCAGGTAAAGGCGTCCTGACCGGCTCTACCGAATTGCGTTTCAATGTGTTTGAAGAGTTGGTAGCAACTCCGGGCGCCCCTGATACCGGTAAGCCGGCTACAGCATACGACTACAAGCTGATTAGCCTGGCGGTCAACAGTGCAGGTCTGGCGGCGGAGCAGGATGCCAATGGTTACTTCGCCATTCAGTCCTCCAATAACGGTATTACTGAGCCGATGGTCAAAAATACTGTCTCTGCCACCAATGCCACTCAAGTGACTGGTGAAACCATTCTTTCTGTCATCAAAGGTGCTGGGGTTTCTAATCAGCCAAGCGCGGGTGACTCCGTTGACGTGCAGGCTTCTATTGTAGTTGAAAACGCAGCGTAATATTGCTGTGGGGAGGCTGCCATGGGTGGCCTCCCCTTTTTGTTTTCTATTCAGGTTTGCATTGATGTGCTGAGTATGACTCGAGCGAGGTCTCTATGCGTGGAGTTGTTTTAATTGGCGCGCTGTTTTTGTTGTGTACAAATGCGGTGGCCGTACCGCAAGAAAGAATATTGGATGTCTCGGTTAATATCGTGGCAAACCAGGCGTCAGCCCAGCTAGAAATTATTTCCCCTCGTACTGATTTTTTAGTGGTTTATGTATCTTCGCTGCGCACATTTCAGCCTCTGGATATCCCGTTTACCGTATCCACGGTGGATGGTGACCCTCACAATTACGACCTGACGCTGGCCCAGTTGAGTGGGCAATGCGCACTATCAGGTGGGGTAGTCACTCCATTAACACCGTCGGCTCGTCTTGATGGGCAACCGTTTAGTGCCCTTTCTCCTGGTAGCGGCAGCGCGGCCCCAGAGCAGGCGCATGTACTGACACTGACGTTTCCCAATATCTCTCAGGCTGCAGCGTCCCAAGCATGTGACGGGGTCGTCGCAGTGGTCGCGGCGGTGACTCTCTAATGGTGGTGGTATGAAAATAAGTCGCGTGTGCTTGGCGTTATGGACGCTTTGTGGTGTAGCGGTGGCATCGGACTATCCGGTTGAGTTTACCGATTTTTTTACACCTAAAAAGGCCTCGGTACTGGTCTCTTTGGCTGGGGATACTGTCGGACAGCGCGTTGCGGCAGAGGTGAGTTACGAGTCGTTTCGCTTGGTTGCTGGGGAGGCGCAAAATGAACACGCCTTGCGCCGCTATTTAGGTGATAACCAGTTAACGACCCGTGCTATCGATACCATTATCAGTGCGCTATCCGACGGTATTCCGGCAGACCCTGGTTGCAAGGTGGCGCTGGATGTCTGCAAGCCTATCGTGACGGCAGAGCAGGTCAGTTATGTATTTGATGTCGACCACGGCAACCTGACCATTTATGTCGGGTCGCAGTTATTGGTAAGGTCGGTCGGTGAGGTGCAATACCATTCGGCTGCACGTGCCAGCAATGCGTTGGTCAATCAGGCGCGTTTGTATAGCTATGCCGATGATGTGGGGGCGAGCGGCTTCAATGCAGCCAACTTGACCACCTTGGGGTTGCCTTATGGTTTTTTGCAGTTCAACACCCAGTACCAGAATACGGATAACCAGTTGGATGTGTATCGGGGGGTGTATGACCTGGAAGTACAGGGCATACGCGCCGTGGTGGGGTACGCTGAGCGTGACCGTGTGCAGTTTAACTCCACGGATTTTCTCAATGATGATGCCGATTACACGGCGTTTTCAGCGCAAGTGGGCACCAGCCGAAATTTGATTAAGGGGGGCGCAGCGGCTATCCAATCGGTAGACTTTTTTGCGCCTCAATCGGGGCAGTTGGAGGTCTATCAAGGGGACAGGCTGCTCTTGTCTCAGGTGGTATCCCAGGGGCGCCAGTCCATCCCTTACAGCGACCTGCCGAGCGGGGCATACGATATCAAGCTGGTGCTCAAGGCGGCGGGCTCGGTGGTGATTGAAGAGCAGCGCCAAATTGTGAATACGCAGCTGTTTAGTTTACCGGTGGGCGCATGGGATGGCGTTGTGACGGCTGGTCGGCTTGAGGATATTCCGACTCAAGATGCGTTGAGCTGGCTCTATGCACCGGAGCGGATGTCGACCGATTTTGCTCAGGCGCGGACCTCGTGGCGGGTCACGGATGGTGTGTTGTTTGCGGGGGCGCTGACCGCTAACCAGGACGACTGGTATGCCCAGCTTGGCACCAGTGTCATGTGGAGTGACTGGTTGCGTGGTACCTATCAGGTTGGGCAATTTAGCAGTGATGATATCTACCAGGCGGGCACGCTGAGTGTTGGCTCTCTCTTTTTGTCAGCCAGGCGTCTGGATAGCGATGCCAGCAATCGCTGGTACCGGCTCTCTTCTGCGCTCTATGGCGAGCGGTCATTTTTCAACTACAGCGCGACGTATTCGGCGCAAGTGGGCAATGGCAGCGGCTATGTGACGTATGCCCGCTACGAAAGTGAAGACCCATACACCCAAACCGAACTGCAGCTGAGCAAAGGAGACAACATATCCGCAGGCTGGATGGTGCCATTGTTGGGTGGGTCGCTTGGCCTTAATGCCACGTATAACCAGTCCGGTAGTAGTGACAACCTCAGTGCGGGTGTTTATTGGTCTTATGCCCTGGGTGACAAATGGTCATCTCAGTTGTCGCTCATGTCTGACAAATCGGGTCTATCGCGAGTGCAAACTGGCGTGACCCGCACAATGCAGCAGGGGCGCTGGTCGGGCGCCGCGACGGCGACCGCCGCGTGGGCGCGAGACCAGCAGGAGCGGGGTGAGGGGGCGTTCTCGGCGATGGCCAATGGCTCGGGAGACTGGTTCACTGCCAGCACCTATGGCTACGCCAGCAGTGCGGGCCAACAGATGGTGTCCGGCACCCTGACGGGGTCTCAATTTGTGTCTGCGGATGGCGCGGGCATGAGTGGCGAGCAGAGTCCGTCCTTTATTCATGTTGTCCCGGACATTCAATTGGCGCCTGGCGAAGATGAGATATCGCTGGGTGATATCCACTACAACGTTCGTCGCGGCCAGCGTGTCACCTATCAGGGTAACTTGGGGCAGAGTAATGCGGTGATTTCCCTGGCACCTTACACCGACACCGAATTTGCGATGGACGCAGAAGCGCGCAGCATCGATATCGAACAGCCAACACGCCGCGAGTTTGTTTATCCCGGCACGGTTTACACCATCGACACCCGTATTACCCCACTGGTGAGTCAGTTGTTTGTGCTCAGTGATATTCAGGGGCGTCCGGTCACTCAGGCGCGCTGCGTGGGTGACGCGTGTCAGAGTGTTGAGCGCCTGTCCGATGACGGCGTGTTTCGTGTCAATTACCGCCGGGGCGGTGACATGAAGCTGATGTCGATGAACCGTGTTTGCATCAATAGCCCAGAGTTGATGCGGGGGGAGGTGGTGCACACCTATTGCTTGCCTGGTCTTGATGAAAATGAGGGCCGCATTGCACTGTCTCGCAAAGGGGTGGTGAGTGAAGGTGAGTTTTTATATTTGGGTAAATATGCCGTCAGCCAAGATGCGCAGGATGTATTGACGAAATTAAAATCTGCTGGGCTTGCCACTCATTCGGTGGAATTAGGTAACCAGCTTTATATCTACGTGAAGTACAGCAAACAATATACGGTTGCGCAGCGCACCCTGCTGGAGGGGATGGATGCCTATATTGTGCTTAACGAAGCTGATATCAATAAACTGTTTTCTGCGAGGTGATGTATGAAAAAAGAGATGAATGGATGGCAATGGCCACTGCTGGCTGCCATGTTGGTGGCCTCGCAAGCAAAGGCAATCGGGATAAGCTCGATGTTGGAATATACCGATGAGCGTGGGCAGGCTACATTTACGGTCAGTAATGGGGAGCCCTATCGCGTATATATCAACACAGCGATATCTGAGCTGACGGTGGTAAAGGGCGAACTTAAAAAAATGCCCTACACCCGTGACAATATTGACCAGTGGGCGCTGGATGTGCGCCCGGCCAGAACGATTCTAGAGCCCGGATTTAAAAAAGGTATCGCGGTGCAATACCAACCCAAGGGTATGATGCGCAGTGACCGAGACCGGGTATTTCAATTGTCGTTCGTGCCGACCCCCTATTTTGCTGAAGGGGAAGAGAAGCAGCAGGTGAAGATTGCCTTTGGTTTTGCGCCGCTGTTAATTGTCCCCGCCAAAGAGACACAGCCGCTGGCTTATGACCTCCGCTATCAGGGTGATAGCGTGGTGGTGACCAATAAGGGCGATGGCTTTTTCTCATTGTCGCTGGACGGGTGCGCCAATGGTACGCCGGAGAAAGCACGTCAAGAGTGCTCAACCAGTGCCACGGTGTTGGCGGGACGCACCCTCTCAATCAAGTTGCCCAAGACGATGACAAAGGTTGCCACATTGCAAGCCAAATTGTTCTCTTATGGCAATAAATTCAAAGCCGAAACGACGCTGACCAAGCGCTCGTGAGGGGGTGGTATGAATAAAATTCGGGTCTGGCCTCAGTGGTTAGGATGGCAGAGTATCTTGCTGCTCATCCTGCTGCTATTAGGCTCGCGTGCAAATGCAATGACAGTTCAAGCGGAGATTAAAGGTGGGCAATTTCGCTGGGTGTCTGCGCAGTCTTCGTTTGGTGGCGGGGTGGCACCAAGCATTTGGGAAACGCCAACCGGATTGGTGCCAGCGGATCTTTTTATTCCGGGTGCGAGTGTGCTTGCATCGATGAGTATGAATGCTGTCGGGCCGTCAGGAAGCAGCGTGCCACTGACGTTGTCATTGATCGGCATGGAATATAATGCGCCAGAGTCATTAACGCACCGGGGCGATGATGGGGGGGGTAGTGCTGCCACATCTTTCTCTGCGGGCCTTATTCAAGTTTCCGGGATCGGGATTGGGGGTGAGCAGGTGCAGTTATCAAAAGAGGTCTCTCCTTTTACCCATGCTCGCCCGATATTTTCGCTGGGTGATGGTACTGCCATCATGCAGGCCTTTGAAAATGCCCATGCAACGCCTGGGACCTATTTAACGCAAGTGTCCATTCCTGTTGTGTATGACTACATACGGCAAGGTGTGCGCATTAGGCATAATTGGTCATTGCCGCTGTCTATCCAAATTGAGTATTCCCCTGCCGTATTGACGGATATCACGGTTACCAGTCCCACATTGGGGGTGATGACGCCGCGTTATACCACTCGGGGTGGGGTGAAAAGCGTGCAGGGTGAGGCGGTATTTAATGGAACCGCCACAGGAGTATTTACCAATGGCCTGCGGATGAAGTTGAAGGTGGGGGATACTTACCGGATGAAGGAGGTTGCCCCAGACCCGGCTGACCCAATGCCAAGGCTTATTCCTTACTCGGTCAACTGCACCGGATGCGACACCCCTGAGTTGGTGGTCAATGGTGTTTCCGCCGCGGGCATGACCACGACCGGGGTCAGTATCGCAGGCCGCAACGTCAACATCATTACGTTTTCAATTAACGTCAGCTTTGCAGATGTCGCGCTAAGTGATTTGCGCACAGGGAGTTATCGCGACCAATTCTCGCTGCTGTTTGAACCGGATGTATAAGCGCATCAGGCTCATTTTTATATTTTCTGGAGTAGTCAGATGAAATTCATGACAAGACATACACATCCCTATCAGGCGAGATGGGACGTGAAGGCCAAGAGGGCTGGGGCGCTACTGTTAGCCTTGGGGCTAGCCGGTTGTGGCGGTGGTGATGAGGGTGGAAATGGGAGTGGTGGCGATAATTCACCACTGCCGCCTAGCCCGGCCACGCAAGTGCAGGTGGTGGATGGCTTTACTGTGGCGAAACCTAATGAGCGAACCCAACTCGACTTGTCTGCTTTTGTACGCGGTCGTGGTGCCACACTGACCAGCTTGACCAGTGAGCAGCCGGAGTGTGGTGCAGGCAATGTCAGTGGATTGATGGCGGAAGTGGATATCAGTGATACCACACTATGTCAGTATCGCTTCAGTGCGCGCAGTGGCAGCTCTGAGGGTGTGGCGACCTTAAGCGTGCTGTCGACTCTGGCGGCTACCCCAGTGCTGGAACCGTTATCGGTTGCAATGACGGTATCAGAGGCGCCGAAGGCATTTAATGTGGTGAGTATGTATGGCACAAACTTGCCTTCTGGGTATGCCCTTAAGGCCGGTTCGGTGGTTGTTCAGGGCGGGACAGCTCAGGGAACGACCACTGACAGTGGCAATATCATTACCTATACCCCGCCCGTGACCCCGGATTGGAACCGTATTCAGTTTACTCTGACAGACCCAGCCAAGCCTGGTGAGGATATTCTGGGTACCTTGTATGTGACTGTGTCGGAGTCGGCTAATCAGGCGCCGACGATTAGCAACGGCAAATACAATTACAGCGCGCCAGCTAACACCAATCCCGCGATTGTGACCTTCCAAGGTGTGACGCTGGATTTGGCTAATCTTAAAAACTTGGCGATTGCTGACCCTGAAGGGAAAGGATGGCAGCTTATCGAGGTGCAGAGTTACTCGGCTTCTGTTGTGTCAGCGGCGCCCAATGATGTGACCAACAAGAAGTTCACGTTCCAGGCTGGCACCGTAGGCGAACACATCGTGAGTTATATTGTGGGTGACCACGAGGGTGGTTATCGGATGGGGCTGATGAGTGTCACGGTTGGCGCCAAGGAGCAGGCAAAGACTTGGGGTGACATTGACCTCGTCGCATCCAGTCTGCGAGTATACGGGCCACCACTATACAGCGAGCTCAAAGGCTCGGTAGGCGCGCAGCTCGGCGCATTTGTGGAGCCGGTATGGGATACCACTGGTACTGGCAATACCGGTAATACCCTTGGGGCAGCCGGTAATTTGGCAGCCACTGCATATTGCAGCGGCAAGCGCCTGCCAAAACTGGCTGATTTGGAGGCACTGCGCAATGATGCAGGGGTTGCAGCTGAGCGAGCAAAATATCCCCAGAGTCGTCCTTATCTGATATCGGATACGGCGGGTACGGCCTTTCAGACCTATAACCTGAGCACCGGCGCTACCGCTGCCTACACGCCAGGCGTGACACTTAATCCGTATGTTATCTGTGTCAGTGACCACGGTTTGAGCTATGTAGCGACGCCCAACACCCCCTTTACTGGCATGACCAACACAGTGGTATCGGATGGTTCGTGGTACCCGGTGGGAACGGTCACTTCTGGTGGCGGTACCACGTCAGCGAGCCCAACGTTGTTTGGCACGCCAACCAACGCAGGCACAGGCTCCTTGGGAGCACCGAATTTTAGATTGAACCCTGGTAGTTGTACTGGCGATACCTGCGTATTGGAAGCTAACGGTGCAGCTAACGAGTACGGCAGCGCAACGGCGCAAATTGCCAATGGGGTGTTTACTGGCAAGACCCTGACTGTACCGGTCACTTTCTTGCAAAATGCCAAAGTCACGGCAGCAAGCGTCACCACGAATAACCAGAAGGCAAATGGAACAGACGCCAACGTAGTGACGCTGACGCTCAAAGACAATGCTGGCAATCTTGTGCCGAATGGCACGCCTGTGAAGCTTAACTACAGTACGAGCACCAGTCCGCCCTTCACCCCCACCATCACACCAGCGAGCGGGTTAACGGTTAATGTGAATGCTAGCGGCCAGGTGGCACTTAATATTAAGTCCAACTCGGTCGGTTCAGTGACGGTGAACAACCCGTCTGTGGCGGGTGGACTGCCGCTGGCAAGTACTTCCACTACAACGACATTTGTGACACCCAATACAGCTCCAGTCGCCTCGAGTCTCACATGGGTTACTCCTATTACAGCCTCTGTGGACGAGCCGTTTATCTTAAAATGGACTTACTCCGATGCCGAAAGTGATGCTCAATCAGGCTCGACGGTAGAGTGGTTCCGCAATGGAGTGTCACTTGGTGCACCCACCGCAACACTCACTGCTAACAAGTTTGTTTATTATCCAGCTTCTGGGTTAGCGGGGGCGACACTAACGGCCAAAATCACCCCTAAGGCCAGCACGGGTACAGCAACTGGTACCACAGTAACATCACCCGCTATTACTGTTGCCGCCAAGGGGTCACTTACAGGTTTTGTAAGCAGTACTGCATCAACCACCGTGATGAACTGGGAGACAGCCGACAACTATTGCAAAAGTCTAAATGTCAATGGCTACACAGGATATCGGTTACCTACTCCTACGGAGTTGCAGCAGGTGTTTACACAAGTAACTGGGGTCAGCAGCGGTACATATTCGATGGATCTGTGCAATATTGCACGATGGCCGTTGAATTCCGCTTGTGGTACTACTTCGGGGGTTGAGGCTCACTGGTCGAACACAATTAACGGAATAAGTGCAACATATATTAGAACAACAAACGGAACCTCGTCGACCTACGATCACTCGGTAGCTTTATTCTCTGTATGCACTCGATGATTGTTGTTTAGCTGCTAGAAAATGATATTAGCCTTGGTTCATATCTTGGGTGGGTACTAGGCAAGACCTATACACTACTGCCCACCAGAATTACCTGTTGGAGTACCCTCTGTCACACGGGTAGCCTGTATGAATGAAGGCTACTCGTGTCAGTTCGTAAAACCGACAGGCCTCATCTTTGTAGTCGGGCTGGACTTATGACTCATTGGTGTCCTTGGTTTTTAATCATGACCCAACCCTGTAACCTCTCTGAGCTAAGTAAGCGTTCGGCCCAGCAGTTGTGAAAGGCCAAAATTGGTAGCAATGTCTCCAAGTCAAAAATAAGAGACCTGAGCCATGAACAAAAAACACAGACGATGATGTTTCGGTAACAGCAGCATGCCACATGGAAAGAAAGTTGGCTTAGCCAGAGTGACTTTTTGCAAGTCGCACTGTTTCTCCCTCAATACTTTTTGCTACTGGCGTTGTAAGGCCCTCAAGGTTGAACACACCATGAGCACCACAAGCTCACAGCGGTATCCACTGCGGGTTAAAGATCAATATCGCTCTCTGTATCGGGGAGCGATGTTTAACTTCGTTTCTGGAGTGACAGTTATGAGCGCAAACCAGCACGAGCAGGGTATTGCTCATTAATATTTTAAAAGGGGCAATCCTTTTTTCCTAACAATGTCGTTGTATTTCGACATAAAACTGCAACCCGAATAAATTTTTAGTTTTGGATGCTGGGTGTTTCCCGTGCGGGATGAAATTGCCCCAGTCTTATAGGCCGAATTTATTCTATAAATACCATCTTTATTATCTTCAAAATTACCCAGAAAAAGTTATTTCGAGGCCTGATTAGTGTCTTGAAATTGCTGCACATGAAATTCCAATTCGTTGAAAACAATCTAATGGAGTTTGGTTTTGTCTGCGTTGTTTGTATAAAGGCCACATTCCATTCTCACAATTTGGATGAGTTACTGTGGCTGACATTAGGTGTTTACTTGCGCCACCTTTATGCCAAGTAGAAGAAAATGTATTACTTTTAACGCTAAAAATTCTTTTTAAATATTACTATTCAATCGAGGTATATTCTTTAATGTATTGGAACAGCTAATAGCTGTTTAATGTAAATATCGAGACTGGGGGGGCAACCTCTCGCTCTGTGTCAGGAACTCAACTACTCATCAGATGTCGGTTTCTTTGGCAAGAACCCCAATGATTGGCATCTAATCAGCAAATCATGACTATACTGTTCGCCATCGTCTGGTTTGATGACCATCAATTATTGTCGAGTGTGCGAATGGATGTCCAATGGGTCTGCGATATCCACCAAGTAATAGTCACATTCATTTATCTGGAACACAACTCAAGATGACTGAACATGATGTGCTAATACGCACTTCGTAAGCCCATGTAGGGTCGTCTTCTGATGTTAATTAGTCCACTTAAACCTTGATGTTGAATCTTCTCTTTTGAACCTGTGATAAAAGTCTGAATTTTGGCTTAACATGTTGTTTTTAAAAGTAAAAATATTTTACGAATTTATTATTTTACTATCACAACATTAATGAAAAAAAATAAGATTATAGATGTGAATGTAGTCGTCCTAAAATCTTTGGAGTTATTGTATGTATACAAAAATGGTAAATAAAAATAAGTCTGTATTAATAGACCTACAGACCGGTATAGTTGAGTATAAAATTTCCAGTGGAAATACAATGCAATCACGTCTTGGTAAAAAAGACCGTGATGTGCTTATTTATTTGATCAACAATGTAGACAGATTGGTTTCCAAGGATGAGATATTAGAGAGTGTCTGGTCAAATCGAATTGTGTGTGATAACACGGTTTCCGTATCCCTTTCTAATATAAGAAAATTTCTAAAGAAAGCAGATGAAGATTGTTCATGCCTTACCAATATATCAGGAGCTGGATATATTTTTAGCCCTAGCAAATCTGGATTTAAATTAGAAAGGAAGGTTGATGATTTAGTCGTGTAGACCATAAAGCTGCAGAGATTTAATTTTAATGGAGGTTTTATGAGCACCGATGATGAAAGTTTCAATGAATTTGATGATATTGAGTGGTGGAATGTCTATACAAAGCTTTATGTGCAAGATATTTACTGTCATGACCCTATGAAGCGTATGGCAAGTATGTATTTTAGGCCACAGTTTATTGATGCTGCAAGGTTCTATAAATCATGTAGTGATAGTCTTTTAGAGTCTATTACTTATCTTCAGTTATCTCTACTTGATGATTGCTGTCGTGCTTATCATCATACAGGCAGACGTCCAAGCCAGCTTTTTTATAAGATTGAGCAACGAGTTATTCCTGGTGTTACTAGAGGTGTATTAGATGCAATGAGGGTGCTAAAGGAGCATAGAATTGATCTAGTAGTCGATATCAATGTCCCTTCGTTTGAGATGTTAAGCAGCCTTCATCAAAGAGCACTGTATGAAATTGTTGATAATGGTTACAGTATTTGCATTGGCGGATATGACTGGAGGAATAATTCACCACAGCATATTCACATTATGAGTGAGCTTTTGAGTTTTATTAGAGTTGGGCCTCCGCCATCAAATTTGGCCGAAGTTAATCACTTCATAGATACGTGTTTTTATATTAAAGAACGGTTGGGGTCTAATATTATTATTGATCGGATACAAAGTAAAACGGATCTTGATTTTGCATGTAGGACTCCATATTTCGCTTTAATGGGTGATTATATTTCCCCCCCTTGTTTGGCAAAGGGGTTAGATAATGTGTTTAGCAAGGTGTGCTATGATAAAGGCAAATAAAATAGTGATATTAATAGCGCTTTGTTCATTGGCATTGTGCAACGTAATATATCAAAATATATTCCATATACTCTCTAACGATGGTCACCATCATTCAGAGTATAGTATTATTTGGGCTCCTAATGCCTATATGGTTTTTTTTCTTTGGGCATTTTATTTTTATGTGCCAAAAATTATTTCACTTTTTGCATTATTCATGACTGTTATTGGCTTTAATTTAGTTTATTTTAGTAGTCAGAATTATCCCATTGGCATGGGAACATACTTTTTTTCGCTACTCATGTATGCTGTAAATAATTTTATTTTCATTGTTGGTTTTTTCTTTTTAATCAAGTTGTGGAGTAAGAAGTTTGCGGTTAAAAAATATAATGAAGTAGTCTCATATATATTAATTCATATTGGTGGTGCGGCGTGTACACTGGTTGCAAGCTTTTCAGTTATCATCTTCCCTAATTCATCAGGCGAATTAATTTATCAGTTTTTTGCTGCTAACATGATGGCATTTACTTTCTTTACATCTTATTTGTTTTTAACAGATAAATTCCTTCCAGACAATATAAACATTAAAATGATGAATTTTAGTTTACTTGTCTCGTTATCATCATGTGTTTTTTTTGTAGTAAATGTTTTTTTTCATGATTTATCAAAGGAGACGTTTGCACTAATACTAATGGCATCTTTCATCTGTCTTTTTATTAAAAGCCATACATATGTTAAAATATTAATAGTATCTTTTGTTTCTGCTCTTTTCGCTGCGGTCAATGTGGCATTGGATCTTTCTTTCTATGATTTCATTCTTTTTTATGGGATATGTATTAGTACAAGCATTATTCTTATTATGCGACGTAAAGAGATAGATTTTTTAGATACACTTCAGAAATCTGTTAATGAATTGGAGAAAAGCAGATTGATTGACCCATTAACTGGTATTCTTAATCGTGAGGGATTTCTTAGGCACCTGAAAAAATTTACGGATGATAGGATAGCTTTTTTAGTTGCATATGCCGATCTTGATAAATTTAAAGAAATTAATGATATGATGGGACACAGTTGTGGTGATCTTGTACTGCAGATTGTGGCAACAAGAATAAAGTCCGTATTAGGCGAAGACTCTCATGTTGCTAGACTTGGTGGTGATGA
The DNA here is from genome assembly GCF_027706125.1 of Aeromonas sp. Y318-1. NCBI lineage: Bacteria > Pseudomonadati > Pseudomonadota > Gammaproteobacteria > Aeromonadales > Aeromonadaceae > Aeromonas > Aeromonas sp. Y318-1. The sequence continues at coordinate 280,008 of NZ_JAPDCM010000006.1, read as the reverse complement.
GTTCGCTTTTATTGTTTTAGGTGAAAAAAATAGTACTTTAAATGTATGTCAGTCTATCCTTGATAAGGTAAAAAGACCTATGATGATTGGTGGTGCAGAGTTTTCAATTGGTGCATCAATCGGAGTATGTTTTTCTTCAGCTCAAGAGACAAAGATTGATGCCTTATTAGATAAGGCAGATATAGCAATGTTTGTTGCAAAGCGTTCACATGCTCGAACTCCTGTTTGTTTTGAGCACCACATGGACCATCGAAAGAGTCCTGAAATATTAAATATGCAACGGGCATTTAATATAACTCAAATAATCAATGATTGTTACGCTGTATATCAACCCATTCACAGCGTTAAAGATAATAGTATATTTTCTTTCGAAGCTCTACTTCGGCATCCAACTTTGAGCACGGTTGATATAATTAATTGGGCAGAAGAGTATGGATATATGAATGAGCTTTTTGAAATGATGGTTATAAAGGCGGTCAAAATAATATCTGAAACAGGATGTCCTGTTACAGTTAATTTATCTCCTTCGCAACTGATATTTAATGGAGAAATGATAGAGAATTTCCTCTGTAATATAATTATTGAGTACAAAGTACCTAAGTTTCACTTAAATATAGAAATTACAGAGTCGATACCAATCTTGGATCAAGATTTATTTTTGGCTATCATCATTAGGATTAAGGCTCTAGGGATCAAGGTATATCTAGATGATTTTGGAACTGGATATGCGTTTTTTTCAACGTTAAGTATAGGTGCTTTTGATGCAATTAAAATTGATAGAAATTTAGTAAATAAAGTCAACACGGTTCAATCTGTGCAGCGGCTTATATCATCAATAATCAGCTATGCATCAACGTCCAATATGTATGTTGTGGCGGAAGGGGTTGAATCAGAAATTGAGTTAGATATTTTAAAAGGTATCGGTGTTTCTTATGTGCAAGGATATATATTCTCAAAGCCACTAAATGAAAATACCGTTGCAGATTATATCAAGCAAAAAAAGTGGTCTCAATTTCCATTAGCTAATGATAAGAGATAGGTGAAAATTGTACTTTAATTAAAGTAAGGCGCCGATTAAAATCGGTGTCTTACTAAAATTAAGCATTTTTTCACCAAAACGCTAATTTACCTGATATGTTAGTTATATATATTTGATAAGATGGATTACCAACCAATACTAAGTCATTTTCCTTTGTATGTATTAGTTTAGCTGACCAAATGGTTGCATCACTAAATCTAAGGTTTAGCCCATGATTAAAATCATATATTGGTTTTTCCAGTTCTAGTGAGTGAGTGACAAAAAAAATGATGCTACTATCTTTCTTTGCTAAAAAGCCTTTGAAGACCTTCTTTTCACCATTTATTTTATTCCACGCTATTGATTCAACAATTCCCATTTTACATGAGGTTAAGTATACAACATTGTCATTTACTGTTTCAGACTTATAGTTACAACCAAGGCCATTAATAAATGGGAGTAGCGCGTAAAAACTTAATGTGATTACGCTAATTATTTTTGTATATTTTAAAATCATGTGAGTTTGTCTCATATCCATATAAGAATTCGCCTTCTTTATCAGATATAATGTGTTGGAGTTTTTTTAAATCTCTGTCATTTAAATAAAATATGCCACATGCGTTAGCTATTGGTGAAACTTTGTAACAATATAAATCTTCTGTATGGATATAAATTGATAATGAAAGAAATATAATTATAACGTAATAGCTAAAGATGATAGCTTTCCTCATACTAAAAAGAAAATGGTACCTCTTGAACATGGCTGGTGCTGATTGTCTAGAAATATTATTGCTATTAAGAGTTAAAGCTGATTCTTCTATATCTAGAGGGTTATTTATTCTATTGTTTACATCGTTTGTTTTTTCATTCTCAGTGACTTCACTTGTGCTGATATCGTTAATGTCATTGCGATTTATAATGCTATCATCAATTATTGTAAATCTATTGGCATCACCATGTAATATGTATCCTTTTCTATGAACTGTTTCAATGTTAAAGTCTGTGCCAGATAGTGCTTTTCTAATATTTTTTATTGCTACGGACAGTGAGTTTGGTGAGACAAATCTATCTGGCCATCCAGATGTAAGTAATTCTTCTTTACTAGCAAAGTTACTTATTTTTTTCAGTAATAGAAAAAATACGAGGCTTTCGCTTTTGCTGAGCCTTGCGATTTTCTTTGAATGCCACTCAACACAGCCAGAAATCTTATTGAATTTGAGCATGCTTACCTACGTTGTATCGCTCTGTATATTATTAATATTGCTCATTTAATAGTCTTTTACAATTCAAGGAATCTCAACGTAATGAAATTTTTAGTTGCTGAAGAGTGAAGTTTAGTGGGTTGTCTCAATTGATTCCCTTTTCGGTGGTGTTCTCTTCCGGTGAACCCTAGGACTGCTGAGTCTACCGCGAAACAGCTACTCATAAGCCAGGATCTGATGCTGATTATCCAAGAACAGCATGGCCAATACTTCGTGCTCCCTGCTCTGCAATAGGGTTTACAGCGCCTGTGGCTTGTCGGTGATAGCAGTGCCTTTGGCCAGTTTCTGACGGGCAATCTGGTTGGCGATCTCCTTGGCGATCAGTTTGTGATGCAGCATGATGGTGCTACATACACTATCGCCCCACCGCGTTGGGCGCGGCAGGGTAGGCGAGGTTGTGGGTTAATGGCTGCTAAATGGGGTATGACAGCAGGGTTGGCTGGCGGTGCTCAGACTGCCAGTGTGTGCGTGGTGTAGTCGTGCAGTGGAATGTGGTAACTGGTCGCTAGCAGGGTTCCTAGCTGGGTTAGCCAGCGGTGATCCGGGTGGTCGCACAGCCATTGCGCCAGTGCATTGCCCTGTTCGTTTTCATAGCGCAGATAGAGGGCATAACCGTCCACCGGCTGGCCTCGGTCATGCACTGCTTCAATCTGGCCATTGTGCTCAAGGTAAGCCTCCAGCTCGATGTCGAGCACGGCGTTAATCATCTTCGGTCTCCTGGTCGGGGATGGGGTCACTCTCCACGGCATAGCCGCGATGGATGCAGATGCGCTGCAGGTCGGTCAAAAAGCTTGCCAGTACGCTAGGCTGCTCGGTGAGCGGCACCGGCCCTGCTTGGCAATGCCAGAAGCAATTGCGCTTGGGGTCGATGCAGATCTCATCTCTCGGCTGATTCATGTTGTGCCAGTCCTCGGCATTGGTGAGGGAGAGCAGTTGCCACTGCGGCCCGGACCAACGGACTTGCAGGGTGACGGTACGAGCTTGTTGGCTACCAGGTGTCAGGTGCAGCAGCCAGCGCTGACCACTGCGGGTGGGGGTTATCTTGGCGTTGGCGGCAACTTGTCCCAGCCACTGACGGGAGTAGTGGGAGAGCGCTAATTCATGGGGCATCGTGTCCTCCTAATCTCCTGCGACCGTGACGCTGAAGCATTCCAACCGGCAGTAGGCAATGAAGTTGCTTTGCCAGATATCGAACAACTCCCGCGCTTCGGCCAGTCGCAACGGTCCCCAGTCCAACATGGTGTGTTCCCCATCGAGGAAGTTGAAATCGAGCTCTTTGCAGAGCTCGGCATCCTGCCCCAGCCCTTGATAACTGAAGTCGGTGACGTAATCGAATAGCCAGCCATCGAGTCCACGGATCAGTCGGATCTCGACCGGGTGCACGCCGCCTTGCTCGGAGCTATAGACGGGGTTGCGAAAGTTGAAGGTTAGTTGGGTTAAGCGTTCAAGATTGAGCTCGTTTTTGGCGATTTCTTGGTTGAGCAGAGCCAGCAACGCGTGGGCAACAGGCAGGGCAAAGCCGTCCCGGAAAAAGGGAATGGTCATGGTGTTTCCTCATTGAGTTTAAGCAGGAGCGGCCTCCTGCTTTTTGCTTTGAAGTGATCGGTCAGTCGTTTAACCAATCCCACAGTTTGCTGACGCCATAGGCTGCGATGGCGCCTACGGCAAGTGGAGCTAACAGCGGGGCTGAAGCAATCCCGGTAACCGACACCACGGTGGCGGCGGCGCCGGTACTGCTAGCGGTTGTGGCCAGCGTGCTGGCAGCAAGTCCTGCAGTTGCACTAGTAGCCGCCTTGCCCAGCGTATGGCGAGCCATTTCGGCAGCCACGACGGTTGCAACTGCGGTCTGCAGTAACTTGGGGGCACGTGCAAGCCCTTCGATGCACCAGGTGACAAATTGCTCGCTATTGGCAAAGGGCTGGCCTTGTGCACCTTCGCTGAGCCGTGCGTAGGCCCGTGTCAGGGTCTCCTCTCGACTGAACAGACGTTGGGCATGGGGCTTGACCTCAATGACGCTATGTTGGCTGAATTCAGCCAGGGAGGTCAGCGCCAATTGACCCGAAGGTTCGCCAGCAGGGGTTGGTAGGCAGTGAATAACCTGATCATGGCCAACAAAGATGCCGTGATGGTCTCCTTCAGGCTGTGGTGCAACCAGGTGATCGCCAATAATGAAATGTCGTGTCATGGGGTGATGATCCTATTAAGGGGTTGGAAATGAAAAAGGGCGTCACCGTGATGGTGACGCCCTTTGGCTTTGTTTTTCTGAGCGGGCTACTTGTCGCTCACGGTGATCTTCAATGGTTGATGAAACTCGGGAGTGAAGGTGGATACCGGTAGCCGAGTGACTTGGTTGTGAGCGAGCACCTCTGTTGCCTGAATAATGGCGATGGACTTGGCCTGCTCTACCTGTCCGCAGTCGACCTCCGTAAATCCACCGCCATAGCGTGTGGCTGAGCTCCCGCCGAAGGGTTCCACTTCCAGCGTTGATTCGGCCAGGGCCTTGCCCTTCTTGTCATTAAACTGCAGCGAGATGTACAAGTGACCAAACTCACCGGCACCGCCGCTATCTAAGGAGAAGTGGTATGCACAGACGCCTTGGTTGGCGTATACGGTGTCGGTGTGCTGGATAGCGAGATAACGCTGATCTTCTGCATGGCTGGCATTTGCCCACAGCAATCCACAAGTTATCAGGGCAGCTATCGAGCATTTAGTTCTAACGATGTTCATGGTTCAGCCGTTGTAATAGTCGCAAGTGGAGTTCAACTTCATGGGTTTCGCTGTCCATATGGCTTCTTGGCCAGGCTTGCCGTAGACGTTGTAGACGCTCAGGGTTGATGCGGAAAGAATGGCGTTAACGAGTTGGGCCCACTCTGTTTGGTTTCTGACTGTCCCAGAGAGGCGTTTACCATCGAGTTCGATTTCATCAACGGTCGCTGAGGCGTTATAAGCTCTGGTATATCGGAGGTTGGAGTGCAGGTGACTCCACCCCGGCATTTGATAGGCGCATTTGATCTCCAGCACATACCGGGAATAGTCCTTGCCTTGAGTCAATATGTAGCGAAGGCCATATTTATCTTCTTGTACAATCCACTGTGCCGGAGGGCCTTTCGGCGTGTCCAGTTTTCGGGGTTTTTGGGCATTCTCTTCCGCCTTGCTCCAGGATGCCCCCTTACCCGCTTTGCGTATTTCTCCCCACATCCAGGCATCTAGCGGATAGCGCTTGATGAGTCGGTCACCGACCATGATATCGACGTTGTTCAGCCGATTGTAGGTATTGACCTCGATACTGGCGGAGGAGCTGCAGGTGCCGGTATCGAGCTTTTTAAAGCTGCGGCTAGAGTGTTCGGCAACCAGCAGGTCGCCGATGGCACAGTCCGTTTGGGAGCGGTTGTTCACGAGGGCAAGGTAGTGGCTGTTTTTGTAGATCAGCTCACAGGTACGTTTGTTATTGCACGCTTGAGCCAAGGTGGTGCCATTACTGTCTTGATAGGACCAGATATCATTGGTGTCGCTGGCCATGGCGCTCGGTGTGGCGAGTGCCAGGCTGAGCAATGGAACGAGCTGTTTCATGAGAACTCCTATTGGTAGTAAATCGTTGAAAAGGGAGTAGCCCTTACAGGTCTGGTAGGCAAAAAACGCCCAATAACAACCTATTAGGTTGATGTTCACCTTTTGAGGTTCTTCATGTCAACAGGTCTACCCACAACCATAAGGGTTGATTGGAGGACTTATGACAGATATCAACTTTGAGCAGTTAGCCAAGAACGTGGGTAAGGCTATTGGGCGTCAGCGTAACCAGGCAGGTTTTACCCAAGAGCAGGTGGCTGAATACCTCAATATCGGGATGGAGGCGATCTCGCGGATGGAGCGGGGGATAGTGGTGCCGACCGTGGTGCGGCTGGCGGAGCTCGCTCAACTGTTTGGTTGTGAGCTGGCGGACTTTCTGCGCGAGACCAGTAACCGCCCGACCGAGCAGGGCATTGTGCTGAGCCAGCAACTGGCTCGGCTCGATGATGCTGACCGAGCTCTGTTGTTGGAAACGGTAGAACGGTTGGTGGAGCGGTTGGCGCGTCCCCGCTGAACATCCACCATTCACTGGGGAGGGGATGGGTTCTCTTTCCCCAATTTGTTGGTGAGTGGACCCCTTCTTGGTTGTGGTTTCTGTGGCGTTCTGGTTGCTTGGCTTTGTGGTGGGTTAAGCGAGGCAGTCGCCACTGACCCTGTGTTTCCATTCGCCGTCTCGTCGCTGTTGGCTTCGGGATAAAACTCCTCCAACAGCATCGGCACCTCTTCATCGATATCCTCAAACTGGCCGTTACGCAGCAACTCGCGAGCAGCCTGCTCCATCTGCTCGATGGCCAAGCCTGCTTCTTGGTCACGCTGGGCGGCCTCTTGTGCCAGCCTGACTGCCTCAGTCAGGTTGGTCTCTTCCCGCAAGGTCAAATCCACGTAGTAGACCGGTGTGCGGTAGGACTGTGTAGTGCTCTTGGCTCGTAGCCGCAAGATGAGCGGCAAATAGCGGGTATGGCCGCCGCTCACAGCCTCCAGGTACTTGAGCCGTGCCGCCAGGGTGCGTACCGAGTTGTAGCCGGTGGTGCGGAAGATAAAGCTGCCCAGCTCATCCCCTTGCCCCTCCACAAACAGGTTCAGTCGCCCGTACAGCTTGCAACCCTGTTGGCCTGCAAAGGCGCAGCGCTCTGGCCCAGAGCAGCTGACCTCCTCCATGCCTTGTGCCCCCATTCGTCTAGCCACCTCCCCATTACCGACACAGAGCGGCCTGCCGGTTTGCCGGTCAAACGCGCTGTATTCCGCTCGCAGATTCAAGTCGCTATCGTTGAATAGCACTCGCACCGGAATGGCGCGGATCTTGGTCTGCTCCTGCCCTTGACCACTTTTTTGCGATGAATAGTGTTGATGCAGGGGATGGAGCAACCATCCCCCCCTTTGTTGTACCTGGGTGGTGAGAGTGAAGCTGTCGTCCTTTTCCGGCACCCACTTATCCTGTTTTTGCACCAGCTTGCCGATGCAGATCCGCCCGATCACGGGCGGGGTAATCGCCAGTCCTTTGATCATGGTGTTTGCCTCAAGGGTTGAATGGTGAAACGGCGCACGCCGGGCACCGGTTTGACGTAACGGGTAAGCAGGTCGGGATGATCCTGACCGAGCTTCTCCAGATCCGGTGCCAGCCGGTCTTTGCTGCGCTTCCAGGTGATCTTGCCGTCGGCAAACAACCCGGCAGTGGCTTCGCCCAAAGTGGCTTGCAGCCGCTGCTTGAGTTGCGACTCCTGCAACTCGACCGCTTCTTTCTGCTGACGCAATTGCAGCAGCTCGCCAAACAGCTGGTTGAACTCGGGGGAATCGGAGAGATCCACCGTCTGGCCATCGTCACGCGGAAACAGCCAGCTCAGGGCATTGGCGGCATCACCGGAGCCGTCAGGCTCGGGCTGCTGGTCTTGTTGCACCATCTGCCAGAACTGCGCTTCCCGCTCGGTGAGATCCTGGATCTTCTCTTGGTCACGCTCGATGCGGTAAATCCGAAAGTCTTGGCCGCCGATCAGCACTGCCACTTCGGCCCAGGCATGGCCGGTGACAGCTAGCTGATGGAGTACCTGACACTGGTAGGCCACCGGCACCCCTACCTCCCACTGGGGGGCGCTGTGATAGCTGGCGGTCTTGATCTCCAAAATGCCCGGCCCATCGGGATGGCCGACCACCTCCCTGTCGAGGTTGGCGAGCATGAAGGGTTGCTCGGGGTGTTGCAGCACCGCATTGACCCGGCGCACCTTATAGCCGGTGCGTTTGGCATAGACCTGCGCCAAGACTGGTTCCAGCTCAATGCCCCACAGCACCGCTTCCTTTTTGGAGATATCCTCTGGCTCCTTGCGACCGGTCTTCTCCAGCCACAGGCTGAGCGGACATTTGTAGGGGGATAGTCCCACTGCCACGGCGGCATCGGAGGAGCCAATGCCGAGCTTGCGGATAGCGAGCCATTGCTCGCGGGTTAACTGGGTTGTGGAGGCCAGCCGCAGGGCTTGGCCGTATTTGGCTTTTGCTTTCATGACGATTCCTTGTTGACGGCATAAATGGCTACGCCCGGATTGGCTTGCGCCAGTCCGGGTGAGGTCGTTATGCGGTTTAGATAGGGAAGAGGAATTACTGCAGCAGGGTAAGAGCTTGGCTCAAGGCTTGGGATTTGAGTTGGGCGCCCTGACCAAACCAGGCGGAATCGAGCCGGTGATCCTGGCTGCGAGCGCGGCGGTGATGGTCCACATATTCCGTTACCGCATTGACCAATCCCCAGGCAGTATTGCGGGAGCTGGCAAGCTCTGAGCCCATACCAGCGCCCTGATAGAGCTCATGCAGCCGTTGTACCGGTCGTGTGAGGATGATGTTCTCCTCATCCATCGGTTGCGCCAACAGGTCGCTGAAAAAGCGCAGCGCCTCTTCGGGGGCCACGGACCGTTGTGCCAGCGCCTTGGTCTGGACTTTGAACTCATCCCAATTGGAGAGCCCCAGCCCAAGCGACTCTTTGACGGCTGCCGCGTCGAACTGAGTGGAGTGGGGTACCTTGATGGCGCCGGTAGCGCCACGTAGTGCCATCTGCAGGGTGTTGTTGCAGACCACCCGCAGAGACGTAAATTGCGCCGTAGTGCAGAGCGTGCCGTCACAGCTGGTCGCCAGCAGCAGATAAGACTTCACCAAATCACTGCCTTTGAGTTTTAGATCCTGACCTGTTTTAGCCAGAGCCCACAGCTTGCGGCCGCCTTTAAGCGAGCCAGCAGTCTCCAGCTCAAAGCCACCGGCTTCCACCAGGTCTTGGTAGAAATGCAGCACCTCGTGAGGCTGTACCACGTTGTAGCGGCTTGAGACCACCGATAGGGGGGCAAGGGTATCGGAGCGATAAAGTACCTTGCTGTCGCTGTAGGGGCGGATATGCAGTGCATCAGAGGCGACGTTAAACATCACGTCGCTCTGCTCGATGGTCCAATCCATCCTGGCTGCCTGCAGCCAGATATCGAGAGATTGTTGCGGGGGCAAGACATTGCCAAGGCCATGCCAAGGGGTTTGGCCAGTGTAGGCCATGGTGTCGATCAGGTGAGCCATGGGAGATCTCCAATGAAAAAGGGACTGCACAGAGCAGTCCCTTGGGTAGGTTCATGGAGATAACATATATCTGTAAATTATTGTAATGATAATCATTTGGTATCTAAGGGCGCGTGAATAAGCACCTCTTATCGGTCACTTTTAGTGAGATAATGAACTTCGTTGGAGGGGTACGGAGAGGGGTACGGGGCCAAAAACGACTAAGGGGTTAGCATCATGAAGATGCTAACCCCTTGTTTTATATGGTGCTCCCGACTGGAGTCGAACCAGTGGCCTGTCCCTTAGGAGGGGACCGCTCTATCCTACTGAGCTACGGGAGCATTGTGGCGGGCATTATACAAGAAGCCGCTCCCTTTTAAACCCTTGATTCTTATTCCAATACTGCCAGATCCCCGATCTGGATGTTAAACGGTGAATATTTGTTCTGGCTGCTGATGATGGCGCCATCCTCGAACACCTGCACCACTTCGAACAGGCCGTCGGCGGGGTTGCGCATCATGCGCGACTTGCCGTAGGGGTCGATGAAATCGGCATCGTGCTGGATGCGGAACTGATCCCCGAGCCGGACGCCGTTGCGGCGGCCCAGATTGATGTGGGGGCCGCGCTCGTTCTGGCCGACCACCCGGGCGGTGACCGGGGCGCAGCTGAGCTGTGCCACCAGATCCTGCACCGCTTCCTGCAACTGGTAGTTGACCTCCTGGCCGTAGCTCGACTGCCAGAACTGGCCGCTGCTGCTGCCCACCTGATCCCGCTTGGCGAAGGTCCAGTTGGCCCGACCCTGGTACTCCTTGCGGCCGAGCAGGCTGCCGTTGATGCCGTCGAACAGATAGAGCTGCATGCGAAAGTTGCGGATGGGGTCTTCATACCAGCTGGTCAGCTGGTTGCCCTGCGGCTCGAGGGAGAGATCGTCGATGCTGCCGAGCACCAGATACTGGCTGTCGGTGCGCAGGCTGAGCGCCTTGATTTCCTCGAGGGCGCTGCGATCCCCCTGTTGCAGGTGGAGCGGGTCGATGCGCAGGTTCTCGTCCAGCCACTGGCGCACGGCCACCCCTTGTGGCGCATTGGCCAGGGCCTCGAACATGCGGCGTGACAGGTTGGCGGGCATGTCGTCGAGGGCGCCGTAGCTCGCCTGCTCGGGGTAGCGCAGCCGCAGCCGCACCAGCGTCAAATCCTTGGCGTAGTGCTGGGTCTGGCAGATCTGGCGTTCGGCCTGGATGTCGGCCTGTACCGTTATATACATGCGGCCGTTGCGCACCTCTTCTCGCTTGAGTCGATACTGGCGAATGTCACCGCCGGAACGGATCTGGATCTGCTCGGAGCGCAGGCTGCCGTTTTCCAGGCGCTGGATGCTGGAGACGGCGGCGCCGCTGGCCAGCAGAGCCTGTCGCAGGGCATCGCGGGTCGCCTGCTCACGGGCGTAGACCTCGTCTCCGCCCAGGATGGCGGCACTGCCCTGCGCCTCGATGATCTCGGCCCGGGCCGACAGACTGGCCAGTAGCAGGGTTAACAGCAGCGGTAATTTCATGACAAGCACCTTGAATATGCGGGTCGGCGCGATTCACCCCTGTCGAAGCGAGGTCGCCGGCCGATACAGATCACAGAACCGTGCCGGTTGCACAGCACTCGCGAATATTTAGCAAGATCCATGCCTCATTCCCGGCTCAAGCTTTGGCCGGTCGAACCGATAACAAATCAGGTGCAGATACAGGAAAGGTATCCATGAACAAACTCATCACGGCGTTGGCGCTCGCCCTGGCATTGGCCGGCTGCGGCTCCGACCCCATCAACCGGGAGCAGGGTGATCCTCGTCAGGCGGCGCAGGGGATGGAACTCAACTGGTTGGTGGCGCGCATGACAGATCAGCTGATGGAGCGCAAGTCGCTCTCCACCCTGACCGAACCCATCGCGGTCTCCTCTTTCGTCGATCTCGATACCCTGCAGGACACCAACTGGATGGGGCAGCAGATCGAGGAGAGCTTTATTTACGAGCTGAACCGGCGCGGGGAAGTGGTGGTGGATTTCAAGCTGACCGGCAGCATCAAGGTCACCCCGCAGGGGGACTTCGTGATGAGCCGCAACTATCGGGACCTCTCCCCCCGGTTGCCCATCTCCCGCATCCTGACCGGTACCTTCAGCCGCAACAAGCAGGGGATCCTGGTCAATGCCCGCATCATCGACCTGCGTACCAAGATGGTGGAGACCACGGCCCAGAGCCTGATCCCGCAAAAATACCTGTTCGGTGCCAACAATTCGTTTGGCCGGGCCTCGATCAACCGCGGTTACCTGATGCGTGACAGCCAGGCGCGTCCCGGCGGCCATCTGGTCAATCTGACGCCCTGACAAGGAGTAGATGCAATGAAAATCCTGTTCGGATGCCTGCTGGCCCTGTTGCTGACGGCGTGCAGCGGCGGCAATCGGGTGGTCAACTATGGCGGCGGCAACAACAAGCCGGATGACTTCCCGGTGCTCAAGGCGGTCGGCTACGCGGTGATCGACATCCAGCCCGGTCCGTCCCAGTCCGAGAAGATGCTGCAGGCCATCCGCGCCTCCAAGATGGATGCCTATCGGGAGCTGGCGGAACAGCTCAACGGCCAGCAGGTGCGCGGCCAGAGCAGCTACAAGGACTTGACCCAGACCTCCAACTCGCTGGACGTGTCGGTGGCCGGCATGGTGCGCGGCGCCAGGGTGGTGGCCTCCTATCCCCGCGGCAACACCTATGCCACCGAGATGGAGCTCGATACCCGCGCCCTCTACAACATCAACCAGTTGATGGCGGGCCAGTTCTGACGGCATATCTCAGGCGAATGGACGACAAAAAGGCGACCCCGGAGGGTCGCCTTTTTCATTGGTGGTGTCGGCCGCCCAGCCTGGCTGATTGCAGCGTTGGCTAGTTGCCCAGCAGCACCGGCGGTACGGCGGTCGGTTTGACGTCTTCGCTCGGGTAGCAACCCAGCACCTTGATGTAGCGGGTGATCTTGGTCAGCTCCATCAGCGCGGCCTGCATGGCCGGGGTCTGCAGGTTGGCGGAGACATCCAGGTAGAACATCTCCTCCCACGGGTTGCCCTGCACCGGACGGGACTCGAGCTTGGTCATGTTGATCTCGTTGCTGCGCAGCACCAGCAGTGCCTCCACCAGGGAGCCCGGTTTCTGGGAGGTGGACATGATGAGGGTGGTCTTGGCCGGGATCTGCGGTGCCACGTCGATGGGCTTGCGCGCCACCACGATGAAGCGGCTGTAGTTCTCCTTCTGGTTGGCCAGCTGCTCGGCCAGCACATCCAGCCCGTACAGCTCGCCGCCAGCCGCGCTGCCGATGGCCGCCGCCTCCGGGCTCGCCAGCTCTTTGACCTTCATCATGGCGCTGGAGGAGGAGTCGCAGATCTCGTGGCGCGCCCCTTCCAGCTTGCTGAGGTAATGGGAGCACTGCTGGAATACCTGCGGGTGGGCATAGAAGGTCTTGATGCGGCCCAGCTCGGTCGGCACGGCGGTGAGGATGCAGTGCTCGATGGGGTAGGTCAGCTCACCGACGATGGAGAGGCTGGTGTGCTGCATCACGTCGTACACCTCGTTGATGGAGCCCGAGCTGGTGTTCTCGATGGGCAGCACGCCGAAGGCGGCACGGCCCGATTCCACCGCATCCAACACCTCGCGGAAATTCTGGCAGTTCACCTCGATCACCTGATCCTTGTAGCGGGCCAGGTACTTGCGGGCGGCGAGGCTCGAATAAGAGCCGCGCGGTCCCAGGTAGGCGACGCTGGTCATCGGCTCCTGCTGCTCAGGGTTGAGCAGGCTCTGCAGATAGGCCTGCTGGGAGAGCACGGAATCTTCGATGATGGTGTGGTAGATGCGGGTGATGTACTGGGCGTCCAGCCCCAGCACACGCCCTTTCTGGATCAGGGCGACCAGCAGATCCTGCTCGCGCTGGGGATCGCGGATCGGGCGCGGGTTGGCCTGCTTGGCGCGGGCGACCTCGATGCTGAGGGTCTTGCGTTTGGCCAGCAGGGCGAGCAGCTCCTGATCCAACTGGGTGATGTCTTGTCTGATCTCGTCGAGCGTTGCCATGATGGTTCCCTATCCAAGTAATCGATTGTGGTGGCTGCAAAAAAAAACCTCCGCTAGGGGAGGCTCGATTCGTCTTTGCTTTCTGTTTACGCGAGTGCTTCACGTGACGACGGGCCTTCCCTCATGAGGGCCGGATAAACGAGAAAGCAAAAAAGAATGGTGCGTGCATGAGTGTGTCCTTGAGGTAACGCCATAACCATTAAGGGATTTGACCGTGCGATGCAAGTAAAACTTGCCCGGGGGAGGCGAACGGGGCAGGGTAGGGGCGTGAGCCTGCGGGGGAAAAACCGGGTAAAACGGACCCGTTTGCTGTCGTAATGATGCAGATAGCTGGAGGTGAAGATGGCGATTATTTTCGATCTGGGACGGGTGGTGGTGAGCTGGGATCCGGTCGGTATCGTGCGCTCGGTGCGCGGGGCGCAGGGAGCGGAGCAGCTGGCGGAGCGGCTGTTCAACCACCCGGACTGGCTGGAGGTGGACCGCGGTACCCTGTCACTGCACACCATGGCCCGCCAGGCCGAGCATCGCACCGGGCTGAGTGCCGCCGAAAACCTAGCGATTTTGCAGGCGGTGCCCGCCTCGCTGGTGCCGGATCCCGCTATGCTGAGCCTGATAGAGAGCCTGCATGGGGCGGGTCATACCCTCTACGCACTCTCCAACATGGGGCATGCCAGCATCGACTGGCTGGAGCAGCATCAGCCCTTCTGGCGTTTCTTCAGTGGCAAGGTGGTGTCGGCAAGGGTACGGATGATGAAGCCGGAGCCAGATATCTATCGCTATCTGCTGGTGTCGTTCGACTTGCAGGCCGAGCAGTGCCTGTTCATCGATGACAGCCCGGCCAACGTGGCTGCCGCACAGGCATTGGGGATCGGCGGCCTGGTGTTTACCGATGCATACAGTTGTCGCCAGCAACTGGTGGCGCAGGGTTACCTGCCCGTCTGAATGGCAGGATGTAGAGGGAGAGGGTATGGAGCATGGCCGGTTTCGCAATTGGCTCAGTCACTATCCGGACGCGGGGCTGCTGATCGCCTGTCTGGATGGCAGCGGGTATCAGCTCTGCGTCGAGGCCGACGGCGAGATGCAGTGTCTCACCGACAGCGGAGGGGGCCGGCTGACCTTTGCCTCCCTTGAGCAGGCCGAGGGATTTCTGCGCATGCATCAGGTTCATCAGGCGAAACTTCGGATTTATGATGCTCAGCTGGATGAAAATGAAACTAATTGGCATGAAATTATCATTAAATTCTGATTTATCCCTGCCCTTTAAGGGTTTATTCAGGATTGTTGCAGCACAATGGCGCCCAATTCATCATCCGGTGCCGTCGTTATGGATGCCAATATCGTTGTGCTGAATCGGGGATACGATCAGACCTTTCAGACCAGGGAACAGTCACTTATCGAGACCCTGGCTGGTTACGGCGAACTGGCGGTCTCCTTCTCCGGTCGACTGGAATCCTGCTACAGCATGGATCTGTGCCGCGCCAGCGGTATCCGGATCCGGGCCATCACCCTGGACAGCCCGACCCGCAGCCGCAAGGAGGTGGCGCGCGCCAAGCGCTACTGCCAGCGTTACGGCATCGAACAGCGGGTCATCAAAACCGATGAGATGATCTTCTGCGATCACCTGCGCCACCTCAACGAGGTGATCGACCCGGTGCGCTACATCTGCCACCTCACCGCGCTGGAAACCGACTGGAGTCACCTGCCCATGCTGCTGCCGGCGCCGGTGGAGGAGCTGCAGGAGTACCTGCGTCGTTTCGGCAGCCTGCCGACCAATACCCTCTGGCTGTTCGCCAAGCAGGGCATGACCCACAGGGACTTTCGCTACGGCTTCAACAAGCGCCAGCTTGGGCGCTGGGGCAAGAGTGCCCACGGCTGCCTGAGCTACCGTTTCTCCGACCCCGAGCTGGTGGAGCGCCGTCATCTGCGGATGGTGGACATGGCAGAGCAGATGCTGGCCGACATGGGGCTGGAGGAGGCTCAGGTGTTTTTTCATACCCTGGCCGATCGGGCCACCACCCTGGCCCGGGTGCGGGTGCCGGCCCGGCTGCGGGCCCAGGCCTTCGATCTGCAGCCGGATATCCTCACCGCCCTCAAGAGCACGGCCTTCGATCTGGTGACGCTGGACATGGCGGCGGAAGAGGAGCGGCAGGAGCTGGTGGTCTAGGCAACCGAGGGCAGGAACGTGAGAGCGGTCATAGGCAAGCCGGGACGGACTCTTTATACTGACGCCCTTTTCCATCGACGCCGAGTCATCACCCTATGAAACCCTTGTCCCGTCTGCTGGTTGCCCTCTGCCTCTCGCCCCTGCTGGTGCAGGCCGCTCCGCTCACCCAGGTGACCCTGCCTGATGGCCGCCAGGTACAGCTCAACGATGACTTCACCTGGGAGTACCTGCTGCTCAAACCTGCCGCCGACGGCAGTGCGGTGCAGGGCACGGTGGCCGTGCCGGTGCTGACCGAGCAGGCGATGAGCAACCCCGAGCTGCTGGCTCAGGCCGTCAAGGACGGGATCGGCGTCAAGCTGGCCAAGGTGGAGGGCTCGGATCCTCTGCAACTGCAATTCATGGTGAGCAACACTGGCACCCGCAACGTGGTGCGGGTGCGTGGCAGCGTCACCCTGTTCAGCGAGCAGGGGGCCCAGCTGGTCAAGCAGGAGGCCCGCTTCTGGGTCGGCGAGAACCGCCTGCCGGAGTCCTATCTGCGCAAGGGACAGCAGCGCCCCTCCATGGTGCTGGAGGTGCCGCGCCCGGCCGGCCTCACCGGCAAGCCCCTGGTGCGGGTCGAGATTGAGGAAGTGGAGTTCCGCTGATCCCTCATGCAACAGGCTCCTTCGTGGAGCCTGTCTTGATTGTTAACCCGGTAACCACCTGCAACAGTTGCTTACATCTGACATGATTTGGCAACAGCTTGCCGCTCGGCATTTCTCCCCGCCCTCTGCACAATGACCCCATTCCAGCTAGGTCCCAACTAGCTCAACCTGTGGAGTCATCAAAATGAAAAAAGTTGCACTTTCAGTTCTGGTTCTGGCCGGTTTCGCTTCAACTTCCGCTCTGGCTGAGGATGCCTTCAGCTACGCCAAAGGTGGCCTGACCTGGGCGCACACCAAGTCCGATTACATCGGCGGCAAGGATAGCAACAACCGCGACTTCGGCGGTCTGAACCTGGACCTCTCCAAGAGCTTCGGTTCCAACTTCTACGGTCGTCTGGGCAGCGAGTACACCTCCCGCAACGATGGCAACGACAGCATGGGCATCTCCAGCCTGGGTCTGGGTGTCTACACCCCGCTCAGCACAGGTCTGAACCTGTATGGAGAAGCGGGCCTGATGGGTTACACCATGGAACGTGAGCTCAAGTCCAGCGCCAAGAATAATGGCTGGGATGAGATCACCCGCAAGAGCAGCGGCAGCATGTACGGTGAGGCCGGCCTGCGCTACGACATCGGCGCGGTCGAGCTCTCCACCGGCTACCGCTACGCCAACATGACCGACGACATGCACGATTTCAAAGTGGGCGCCGCCTACAAGGTGAGCCAGAACCTGGCCCTCACCGCCGACTACACCTACCGCAAGTGGGACCTGCAACAGGGCTCCATCACCAGCCTGGGTGTGAAGTACAGCTTCTAATCATCCTTCCTGTAGTGTCTTCATTTTTACCCATGACTTCGGTCATGGGTTTTTTCATTTCCGGTTGATCCACCCTTCCCCCATGCGCCGTATCAGTCCGCAATAGTTATACAACTTCCATTTTTTTGTATAACTGCTATAACTGATTCGGACTTATACAAGGAGTGATGATATGTACAAGATCAAGGTTGGTATCAGCGCCTGCCTGCTGGGGCAGGAGGTACGGTTCGACGGGGGCCACAAGCGCTCCAGCTTCTGCGAACGGGATCTTGGTGCCCACTTTGACTATCACCCCGTCTGTCCCGAGATGGCCATTGGCCTGGGGGCGCCCCGCGCCGCCATCCGGCTGGTGAAGCGCCACGGCGAGATCCGCGCCGAGGCGAGCAACGGCAGCTTCGATGCCACCGACCAGCTCATCGCCTTCAGCGAGCAGAAGGCGCGCCAGCTCGACTTCATCTCCGGCTACATCCTCTGCGCCAAATCCCCTAGCTGCGGCATGGAGCGGGTGCGGATCTACGGCGCCAACAACGAGGGGAGTGCCAAGGAGGGGGTCGGCCTGTTTGCCAAGGCGTTGATGGAGGCCAATCCCCTGCTGCCGGTCGAAGAGGATGGCCGCCTGTGCGATCCCATCCTGCGGGAAAACTTCGTGCTGCGGGTCTTTGCCTACCACGACTGGCAGCAGCTCTGTGCACGCGGTATCACCGCCTCTGCGCTGATCCGCTTCCACTCCCGCTACAAGTATCTGGTGCTCTCTCACGCCACCACCCACTATCGGGCGCTCGGCAAGCTGCTCGGCAACCTGGCCAAGGCCGACCTGCAGCAGGTGGCCGACAGCTACATCAAGGGGTTGATGGCGGCGCTGACCCTGCGGGCCAACCGGCGCAGCCACACCAATGTGCTGATGCACCTGCAGGGCTACTTCAAGCGGGTGCTGACCCCGGCCCAGAAGCAGGAACTGTGCGACACCATCGACAAATACCGTACCGGCGTCTTTCCGCTGCTGGTGCCGCTCACCCTGATCCGCCATTACCTGCGCGAATACCCCAACCCCTATCTCGCCGAGCAGGTGTACCTCAATCCCCATCCCGACACGCTGAAACTGCGCTACGGGCTCTGAATACTCTGTGCAGGCCCCGGCGGATGGCCGGGGCCTCTCCCTCAACCTTTGCTGGATGCCGTTATGTCTGATTTACCGCACGCCGCTTCTCCTTCGCCGGAGGAGGGGATCTACCCCATTCGCGAGGTCTCCCGCCTCACTGGCGTCAACGCCGTGACCCTGCGCGCCTGGCAGCGCCGTTACGGGCTGGTGCAGCCGGCCCGCACCGAGAAGGGCCACCGCCTCTACAGCGAGCAGGACATTCGCCAGATTGGCGAGATCCTGAGCTGGCTGGAGCGGGGAGTGAGCATCGGGCAGGTGAAGGGGCTCCTGAGCGAACCCCAGGCCCAGCCGGTGAGCGATCACTGGCAGCAGACCCTGGAGCAGTTCAGTCAGGCGCTGCTCGCTTTCAACCAGCGCAAGGCGGAGGCCGAGCTGAACGACTTGCTGGCGAGCTACCCGTTCGAGCTGGTGCGCAGCCGGGTGCTGCAGCCGCTGGTGGAACGGTTGCTCGGGCTGTGGCGCGAGCGGCCCGATGGCGAGCTGCTGCAACAGGTGTGGCTGGGCTGGCTGCATACCCGCTTTGCCCGCCATCTCATCGAGCAGGAGAAGGGGGTACCGGTCACCTTGGCGAGCTGGGGACAAGTCGGCCCGCTCGATCTGGTCTGGGCCGCCTACGAGCTGATCGGTCAGGGCCATGAGGTGCAGCTGCTGGGGGCGGTGGAGCCCCGCTATGCCAGCCTGCTGGAGGGGCGTGCCGTCACCCCCTGGCTGGTGCTGCTGGGGGCCGGGCTTGGCAAGCAGGAGCTGGCTGCCGGCTGGCCCGCCGGTACCCGCTTCTTTGGTGAGCTGGGGCGCCTCTACGATGGCGAGTGGCTGCAAGCCCACGGCTGGCAAGCGAGCCTTGCCGAGGCGATGGCGGGCACGCCTGCGGCGGGTGGTGCCGGCGGACGCGGGAGGAAAAAATCATGAATCTGGTCTGGTTTCGCAATGATCTGCGCCTGGCCGACAACCCGGCGCTGCGGCATGCCTGCGCCGGTGATGAACCGGTGGCCGCGCTCTTTATCCTCTCCCCCACCCAGTGGCAGCAGCATAAACTGGCCCCCGTCCGTCAGCGCTTTGTGCTAGCCCAGGTTGAAGTGCTGGGCCGCGAGCTGGCGGCGCTCGGCATCCCGCTCCATCTGTTGCGAGTGGAGACTTTTGCCGAGGTGCCGGCGGCGCTGGCAGATCTTTGTCGCGAGCTGGGCGTAACCCAGCTCTACGCCAATCAGGCCATCGAGATCGATGAGCTGCGTCGGGATCAGGCCGTCAGCGCCGCGCTGGCGGAACAGGCGGTGGGTTGCCACTGGCTCAACGGCTGCTGCGTGCTACCGCCTGGGCGGGTGCTGACTGGCTCTGGCGAGATGTTCAAGGTTTTCACTCCCTTCAGCCGCGCCTGGCTCAAGGCCCTCGACGAGGATGGTTTCGTCATTCATCGCGCGCCCACTGCTCATGGTGAGCCGCTGCCGTGGCAGCCGCTGACGGAGCGGGACTTCGTTGATGCCGCCCTTGGCGAACTGACGGCAGACCCCCGCTGGCCGGTGGGGGAGGCCGAGGCCAGGCGCCGTCTGAATGATTTTCTGGAGCAGGCGGTGCTCGACTATGGCGAGACCCGCGATTTCCCTGCCATCGCGGGTACCTCCGTGCTCTCCCCCTATCTGGCGGCCGGCATCATCAGCCCGCGCCAGTGCGTGGCGGCGCTCCAGCAGCGGCTCGGCTACCGGCCACAGTCGAAGGCTCAACCCGGCTTTGTCTGGCTCAATGAGCTCATCTGGCGTGAGTTCTATCGCCACCTGCTGGTGCTGATCCCGACCCTCTCCATGAATCGGCCCTTCAAACAGGAGACGGCGGCCCTGCCGTGGAGCTGGGATCCGGATGCCTTCGCCGCTTGGTGCGAGGGACGCACCGGCTACCCCATCGTCGATGCGGCGATGCGCTGCCTCAACGCCACCGGCTGGATGCACAACCGGCTGCGGATGATAGTGGCGAGCTTTCTCACCAAGGATCTGCACATCCACTGGCGGCTCGGGGAGGATTACTTCATGAGCCGACTGATCGACGGCGATCTGGCGGCCAACAACGGCGGCTGGCAGTGGGCGGCGGGGACCGGCGCCGATGCGGCGCCCTATTTCCGGGTGTTCAACCCCACCACTCAGGGGCAACGGTTTGATCCGCAAGGGGAGTTCATTCGTACCTGGGTCTCTGAGCTGGCTGATCTGCCTGCCGCCTATCTGCACCAGCCCCACGACTGGTTGCGGCTCAAGGGGCGGCACGATTATCCGGCTCCCATGGTGGACCACGCCGTTGCCCGGGTGAGAGCTATCGAGATGTTTCGCGCCCTGGAGAAATAGCATGGATGAGTCGCTGGCCCGCTTTGTGGCCCTCTATCAGCAGCTAAGCAGAGACGAGCTGTACCGTTTGCCCGAGGTCTACGCAAACGAGGTGGTCTTTACCGATCCTGCTCACCGCATCGAGGGGCTGGCGGCGCTCACCGACTATTTTGCCGTCCTCTATCAGCGCCTGGCCTACTGCCGTTTCGTCATCACCAGCCAGCTGCTGCAGGGGCGTCAGGCCTGGCTTGGCTGGACCATGACCTTCTCTCATCCAAGGCTGCGTGGTGGTGCGCCGGTGACGGTGGAGGGGGCCACCCGCCTCGAGTTCGACGCGGCGGGCAAGGTGTGCCTGCATCGCGACTACTTCGATCTGGGCGCCATGCTCTACGAGCAGTTGCCGCTGATAGGCCCCCTGGTGCGCACCATCAAGGGGAGGCTGGGCGCATGAGCGGCGGCCGGGTGCTGATTACCGGTGCCACCTCCGGCATCGGCTTTCAGCTGGCGCTCGATTATCGGCGCGCTGGCTGGCAGGTGTGGGGTTGTGGTCGCGATGGCGAGCAGCTGCTGGCACTGGGGCGCCACGGCATCACGCCGCTGCAATTTGACGGGCGCGATGCCAGCGCCGTGAGCGAGGCGGCCGCCAGCTTGCCGCGGGTCGATCTGGTGATCCTCAATGCCGGCAACTGCGAGTATATGGATGTCACCGAGGGGTTTGACGGCGCCCTATTTGCTAGGGTCATCGAGACCAACCTCATCGCCACCGGTCATGCCCTGGCCGCCTTTTTGCCGCTGCTCGGGGCGGGCGGACGCCTTGCCATCGTCAGCTCGTCGGTGAGCTGGTTGCCGCTGCCCAGGGCCGAAGCCTATGGCGCCTCCAAGGCGGCCCTCGATTATCTGGCGGATACCCTGCGCCTCGATTTGGCCGGCAAAGGGATCGGCGTGACCCTGATCCGGCCCGGCTTTGTCCAGACCCCGCTCACCGCCAAAAATGATTTTCCCATGCCCTGTCTGGTGACGGTGGAAGAGGCCTCCCGCGCCATCATGGCGGGGCTCATTGCCGGTCGTCACCAGATCCACTTTCCCCGCCGTTTCATCTGGCTGCTGCGCCTGCTTGGTGCGCTGCCGGTGGGGCTCTGGCTGCGTCTTGGCCGCACACTCGTTTCGAAAGGACGCCCTTCATGAAGAAAAGGATCGCCATCGTCGGCTCCGGTATTTCAGGTCTGACCGCCGGTTTTCTGCTCCACAAGCTGCACGACATCACCCTGTTCGAGGCGGCGCCGACCCTGGGCGGCCACACCGCCACCGTCGACGTCCACCAGGCGGGGCGCAGCTATGCCATCGACACCGGCTTCATCGTCTTCAACGACCGCACCTACCCCAACTTCCTGAGGCTGCTGGAACGGATCGGGGTGGCGCGGCAGCCGGCCGAGATGAGCTTCTCGGTGAAAAGCCCGCAGGGGCTGGAGTACAACGGCCACAACCTGGATACCCTGTTTGCCCAGCGCAGCAACCTGCTGAGTCCCCGTTTCTACGGCTTCGTCGCCGAGATCCTGCGCTTCAACCGGGAGGCGCGGGCCTGGCTGGCGGATGGGCAGCATCAGGCAGAGGGCCCCGAGCTGACCCTGGGGGATTTTCTGCAGGTGGGGGAGTTTAGCGACTACTTTGCCCGCCACTACATCTTGCCGATGGGGGCCGCCATCTGGTCGTCAACGCTGGCCGATATGCGCGCCTTTCCGCTGGGCTTCTTCCTGCGCTTTTTTGCCAACCACGGCCTGCTCGAGGTGGCCAACCGGCCCCAGTGGTATGTGATCCCTGGCGGCTCACGGGAATATATCGGGCCGCTGACGGCCGGCTGGCAGGCTCACATTCGTCTGGCCTGCCCGGTGCAGGGGATCCGGCGCCAGGCGGGCGGGGTACTGATCCAGAGCAGCTACGGCGAGGAGCGGTTTGACGAGGTGATCCTCTCCTGTCACAGCGATCAGGCGCTGGCATTGCTGGCGGATCCGGGCGAGCGGGAGCAGGCCATTCTCGGCGCCATGCCCTATCAGGCCAACAACGTCTGGTTGCACACCGATGTGCGCTGCCTGCCGGTGCGCCGCAAGGCGTGGGCGAGCTGGAACTATCAGCTGGGCGAGGATGACGGGGCGCGGCCGCTGGTGAGCTACAACATGAACATACTGCAGGGGGTTAGCTCGCCGCAGCCCTTCTGCGTCAGCCTCAATCCCCTGGGCAAAGTAGACGAGAGCAAGGTGCTGCGCCGCTTCGTCTATCACCATCCGGTGTTCAATCAGGCCTCTATCGCCGCCCAGCAGCGGCGCGCCGAGATCTGCGGCCAGCAGCACACCCACTTCTGCGGCGCCTACTGGTACAACGGTTTTCATGAAGACGGGGTGCGCAGCGCCCTGGACGTGGCCAGACGGTTCGGGGCCGAGCTATGAAAGGTGCAGTCCTAGTAGGGCAAGAGGCGAGTGCCGAGGCCATGACCGGTACCCTCAGCGCCATCTGGCAGGGGTCGGTGCGCCACCGCCGCTTTGCACCGCGCGCCCACGCTTTCTCCTACAACCTCTTCATGCTTGGGCTGGATCTCGACGAGTTGGCCACGCTCGAGAAGGGGGGCTGGTTCGGGGTGGAGCGGGCAGGGCTGCTCTCGTTTCGTCGCGACGACTACCTGCGTGGCAGCGAGGGGCCGCTCAAGCAGGCGGTGTGGCAGAAGGTGAGTGAACTGGGTGGCGATGCCGAGCCCGAGGGGCGGGTGCTGCTGCTCGGCAACGTGCGCTGTCTGGGGTTCTATTTCAGCCCGGTCAACTTCTACTTCTGCTACCGGCAGGGCGAGGCGCGCTATCTGCTGGCGGAGGTGTCGAACACCCCCTGGAACGAGCGTCACTACTACCTGCTGGATCTTGCGGCGCTGGCCCCCCACGACAAGGATTTTCACGTCTCTCCTTTCATGGGGCTGGCGATGCGCTACCACTGGCGCATTCGTCCGCCCGCGCAGGAGACACTGATCCACATCGAGAGTCATCCCGTATCCGGGGAGGCCAAGCTGTTTGACGCCACCCTGGCGCTGCGCCGGGCGCCGCTGTCGCGCAAGGGGCTGGTGGCACTGCTGGCCCGCTGGCCCTGGATGACCATGAAGGTGCTGCTCGGGATCTACTGGCAGGCCCTGCGTCTTTTTATCAAACGAACACCCATTTTTAGCCATCCGGAGAGCCGCTAATGGAACTTGTGCAATCAACCCTCTCTGCCTCTTTCATCGACAAGGGGGCCAGGCAACTGCTGCTCAATCTGCTGGGGCGCCTCGAACACGGCCAGTTGCTGCTGCGGGATGGCGCTGAGCGTCACAGCTTTGGCGTGGCGGGCACCGACCTGCACGCCGAGCTGGTGGTGCAGGATCCGGCCTTCTATCGCCGCCTGCTGCTGGGGGGCAGCATTGCCGCCGGGGAAACCTGGGTGGAGGGGCTCTGGACCAGCCCGGATCCGGTGGCGCTGGTGCGCTTGCTGGCCCGCAATCTGGCGCTGCTCGACAGTCTGGAGCGGCGCCTCGGCTGGCTCAGCTTCCCGTTCAACAAGGTGCGCCACTGGCTTAACCGCAATACCCTGACCGGTTCGCGCTCCAACATCGCCGCCCACTACGATCTCGGCAACACCCTCTATCAGGGTTTTCTCGACAGCCATATGCAGTACTCGAGCGCCATCTATCCGAGCGCCGAGGCCAGCCTGGAAGAGGGGCAGCAGGCCAAGCTGCGTACCATCTGCGAGCGGCTGGCGCTGAAACCGGACGATCATCTGCTGGAGATAGGCACAGGCTGGGGTGGCCTCGCCGTCTATGCGGCCCGTCACTACGGCTGCCGGGTGACCACTACCACCATCTCCCGGGCCCAGCACGATTACGCCAAGGAATGGATTGCGCGGGAGGGGCTGGGGGATCGCATCACCTTGCTGCTGGAGGACTACCGCAAGCTGGAGGGCACTTACGACAAGCTGGTCTCCATCGAGATGATCGAAGCGGTGGGTCACGCCTTCCTGCCCGATTATTTCCGCCAGTTGTCGCGGCTGCTCAAGCCTGGTGGCCGCCTGCTCATTCAGGCCATTACCATCGCCGATCAGCGCCATGCCCAGTATCTGCGCGGGGTGGATTTCATCCAGCGCTACATCTTCCCCGGTGGCTGCTTGCCGAGCGTCTCCCAGATGGCGGGGCTGCTGGCGCGCGAGACCGACATGCAGCTGGTGCGGCTGCACGATCACGGCCACCACTACGCCCGCACGCTGGCTGATTGGTGCAAGCGCTTCCTGGCGCTGGCGCCCGAGCTGCCAGCCCTCGGCTACAGCCAGGATTTCATTCGGTTATGGCACTTCTACTTCGCCTACTGTGAAGGGGGGTTCTGGGAGCGCACCATCAGCCTGGTGCAGCTGGAAGCGGCCAAACCGGGCCCACTCGGCTGGAGTGGGGATCTGCCCGTCGGCGGGCACTGATCATGTGGCAGTGGGCCCATCTGCTGGGGCTTAACCTCTACTGGTTGCTGGCGGTGAAGTGGCAGCAGCCGGGCCCGCTGCTGGCACTGCTGCTGATTCATTTTCTCTGCTCCCCCCGCCGCTGGCACGACTGGCGGCTCATCCCGGTCGCTCTTGCCGGCAGCCTGCTTGATGCCTTGCTCTGGCAACTCGGGCTGTTTTATTTCAACACCGGTTTTCCGCTCTGGCTGGTGCTGCTCTGGTGCGGTTTTGCCCTGACCCTTTCCCACGGTCTGCGCTGGCTGCGGCCCTTGCCGCGCTGGCAGCAGGGGCTGTTCGGCATGGTTGGGGGGACCTCCTCCTATGTGGCGGGAGCCGCCATGGGGGCAGTACACTTACCTTGGGGCATCGGGATCAGTGCGGCACTGCTGGCGGTGATCTGGATGTGGTGGTTACCCGTACTCCTGTGGGTAACGGTCAAGCTGGAGGGTGAAGTGAGATGAACACCTTTTCGACCGACACCTTGTTGTTTTCCAAATGGACCAAAGAGAGCCGGCACGAGCTGACCGAGCGTTTCTATCTGGTGGTGGCCTGTCAGCGCGACGCGCAGGGGCAGCTGCAGCAGGTGGTGATGCAGGACATCAACACGCTGCTGGAACAGGAGATGGACTGGCATGAACTCGAAGATCCCGCCCATTGGCACATGGGGTGGAGTTAGCCTGCTGCTGGCAGGCTTGAGCCTACCACTGACCCCTTTCGCCCAGACTGGGCAAGCTCTGGTTACTCCCTGGCAGCAGTTGCAACCGGTCGGGCGCGGCGAGATGAGCTGGCTCTGGTTCAAGCTCTATGACGCCACCCTCTACAGCGAGAACGGCCGCTATCGGCCGGGTCACTATCCTCAGGCTCTCAGCCTCACCTACGCCAGAGCCATCGAACGGGACGATCTGTTGAGTGCCACCGCCGCCGAGTGGCAGCGACTGGGGCTGGGCAGCGAGCAGCAGCGCCAGGGCTGGCTTGGCCAGCTCGCCGCGCTCTGGCCCGATGTCCAGGCGGGTGACCGGCTTACCTTCTATGTCGACAGGGGTGGCACGGGCCATTTCTGGTGGCGGGACAAGCCGCTCGGCACCCTCGCCGATCAGCAATTTTCGGCGGCCTTTCTTGCCATCTGGCTGGCACAAGGGAGCCGCGATCCAGCGCTTACCCGCCGTCTGCGGGGAGAGCGCTGATGCAAAAGGGATTCATGAAATACATCCACGCCTGGCGCTACCTGCTGTTGTTGCCACTGTTGCTGCTGGCTGGTTGCGGCAGCAGTCTGGAGGATTATCGTGGTCAGGGCCCTGAGTGGGATCTCGCTCGCTTCTTCAATGGCAAGCTGACGGCGCACGGTCTGGTGACCGATCGCAGCGGTGAGGTGACCAGCCGTTTTCGGGTGGAGATGCGCGGGCACTGGCAGGGTGACAAAGGGGAGCTGTTCGAGCAGTTATATTTTGACGATGGGCGCCAGCAGACCCGCACCTGGTTTTTGAGCAAGGGGGCTAATGGTCACTGGCGCGGCACGGCGGCTGACGTGGTGGGGGAGGCGGTAGGCAAGACGGCAGGCTTTGCCCTCAACTGGCGCTATCAGCTCGATCTGGCGCTGCCTGACGGCAGCGTGGTGCGGGTGAGTTTCGATGACTGGATGTATCTGCTGGATGAAAATCGCCTGCTCAACCGGGCTGCCATCAGCAAGTTCGGCATCCAGCTGGGGGAGGTGCTTCTCTACATCGAGCGGCAGCCTGAATGAGCCGCCTCGCACGGCCGACAGCAGGGATGATAGCCGCACTCTATCAATCAGTTAGATCTTAACTATTACCTTTTGAGTCTGATGAGTTCTAAGATGACCAAGTCGTCAAATCTGGAGGTGAAACATGAAGAGTCCGATTGGTCTTGATACCGTTCAATCACAAGCGCTGGCCGCCGAGCTGAACAAGTTGCTGGCCAGCTACCAGATCCTTTACATGAACGTTCGCGGCTTCCACTGGAACATCCGCGGCAACCAGTTTTTCGAGCTGCACCTGAAGTTCGAAGAGATTTACAACGACCTGCTGCTGAAGGTCGATGCGCTGGCAGAGCGCATTCTGACGCTGGATGGCGTGCCGCTGCACAGCTTCAGCGACTACCTGAAAGTTTCCGCCATTCCCGAGCAGAAGGGGCTGCACGACGGTCGTGCCTGCGTCGAATCCCTGCTGGAGAGTTTCCGCGAACTGCTGGTGGCCCAGCGCCGCATCCTGGGGCAGGCCGCCGATGCCGGTGATGAAGGGACTGCGTCCATTCTCTCCGACTATGTGCAGCAGCAGGAGAAACTGGTCTGGATGCTGCGAGCTTATTTAGCCTGATAGCCAATCATGCCGGACGCTGCGAAGTATGCCGGCTTGATGAAGTGAAGGGCTGGATCTGCCAGACCAGACGCCAGTCCAACCCGTTCCATTATCGTGTTCTGTTGCAAACCTGAGTTGTCTCTCCTTTTATCCACCCGCTTGCCGCCCTGTTTGGGCGGCTTTTTTGTTTTTGATCTGCATCAATGAAAATTGAATTGGCAAATTGAATGCCTATTAAGTTTTGAGCCGTAGGAATAGAATCGCCACAAAACAAACAACTGAAATGTCCAATTAGGAGAGGCATGATGTTTTGTGTGCAATGTGAACAGACAATTCGTACCCCGGCAGGCAACGGCTGCGCCTATGCACAAGGTATGTGCGGCAAGACGGCTGAAACTTCTGATCTGCAGGATGTGCTGATCTATACCCTGCAGGGGCTCAGCGCCTGGGCGCTGGCCGCCCGCGAGCACGGCATCGTCGACAGCGAGATCGACGCCTTCGTGCCCAAGGCCTTCTTCGCCACCCTCACCAACGTCAACTTCGACTCCGCCCGCATCGTGGCCTATGTCAACCAGGCGCTGAGCTATCGTCAGCAACTGGCTGCCAAGCTGGCTCCGCTGGCGGTGCAGGCCGATCCACTGCCCGCTGCCGCCCGTTTCGAGCCGGGGGCCGATCTGCTGGCCCAGCTTGCCCAGGCGCCGCAGACCGCGGTCAACCGCGGCAAGAACGAGGTCAACGAAGACATCATGGGGCTGCGCCTGCTCTGCCTCTACGGCCTCAAGGGCGCCGCCGCCTACATGGAGCACGCCCGGGTGCTGGATCAGCAGGATGCCGGGGTCGCCGCCGAATTCCATCGCATCATGAGCTGGCTCGGCACGGATCCGAGCGATCTGGATCCGCTGTTCAAGTGCGCCATGGACATTGGCCTGCTCAACTTCAAGATCATGGAGATGCTGGATCTCGGTGAAACTACCGCCTTCGGCCATCCGGAGCCGACCCAGGTTCGCGTCACTCCGGTTCCGGGCAAGTGCATTCTGGTCTCCGGTCACGACATGGTGGATCTCAAGCTCATCCTGGAGCAGACCAAGGGCACCGGCATCAACGTCTACACCCATGGCGAGATGCTGCCGGCGCTGGCCTACCCCTTCTTCAAGCAGTACCCGCACCTGGTGGGCAACTATGGCTCCGCCTGGCAGAACCAGCAGAAGGAGTTTGCCAACTTCCCGGGCGCCGTGGTGATGACTTCCAACTGCATCATCGACCCGAACGTGGGCAACTACTCGGATCGCATCTTCACCCGCTCCATCGTCGGCTGGCCGGGTGTGACCCACCTGGAAGGGGAAGATTTCTCCGCCGTGATCGCCAAGGCGCAAGCGCTGGAAGGCTTCAAGCACGTTGAGCTGGAACACTTCATCACCATCGGCTTTGCCCGCAACGCCCTGATGCAGGCCGCCCCGGCGGTGATCGACAAGGTCAAGGCCGGCGAAATCAGCCACTTCTTCTTGGTCGGTGGTTGTGACGGTGACCGTGCCGAGCGCGCCTACTACACCGAGTTTGCCAAGGCGATCCCGCAGGACAGCCTGCTGCTGACCCTGGGTTGCGGCAAGTACAAGTTCAACAAGCTCGACTTCGGCGACATCGGCGGTATTCCCCGTCTGCTGGACGTGGGTCAGTGCAACGATGCCTACTCCGCCATCCAGCTGGCGCTGGCGCTCTCCGAGGCGTTCGAGTGCGGCGTCAACGATCTGCCGCTGACCCTGGTGCTCTCCTGGTTCGAGCAGAAGGCCATCGTGATCCTGCTCACCCTGCTGGCGCTGGGCGTGAAAGACATCCGTACCGGCCCGACCGCCCCGGCCTTCCTCACCCCGGCTCTGCTCAAGGTACTGGAAGAGCAATTTGGCCTGAAAGGAACCACCACGGCCGAAGCCGATCTCGCCGAGATCCTGGCGGCCTGAGCGGCGCCACATCCGCCTTACACGCTCAGCATGTTGTAAGCCTTTGGCGAGCCTGATGGCTCGCCTTTTTTAACGACACCTGTCCAACATTTCTCAACAAGAGGAGCCTTGCGATGACCTCCACCTCTCTCACCCTCAGGTGCATCGGCCGCCGGGCGGATACCCACGATGTAGCGAGCTGGCAGTTCGTGCCGCAGACGGGCAGCCTGCCTGCCGTGCTGGCGGGCCAGTGCGTGACGCTGCACACCGAGATTGACGGCCAGCCCCACTGCCGTGCCTATACCCTCTCTTCCAGCCCGCAGGATGGCTGCTGGCAGGTCACCATCAAGGATGTCGGACTGGTCTCCCACCATCTGCACCAGACCCTGCAAGTGGGGGACGAGATCCGGGTGGATGGCCCCTTCGGCGACTTCAACCTGACTGCCTTGCCCTGCGAGCGGCCGCTGCTCTTGAGTGCCGGCTCCGGCATCACCCCCATGTGGGCCATGCTGCGCGACGAGCTGGCCAAACGGCCGGATGCCGACATTCGCTTCATTCACAGCGCCCGCTCGCCGGAGGATGTGATCTTCGCAGACGACCTGGCTGCGCTGGCTGCTGCTCATTCCGGCGTGCGCCACGCGTTAGTGCTGGAGCAAGTAGGGGAAGAGGCACCGACGGCTTATCCCTGGGTTGGCCGGCTCACGCCGGACATGCTGAAGGAATTGGCGCCAGACCTACTCGCACGCCACGTCTATCTGTGCGGGCCTGCCCCTTACATGACCGCAGTCTGCACCATGCTGGCGGAGCTGGGACTGCCGGCAGCGCAGTTGCACCAGGAGTCATTCGGCCTGCCTGCTGCTACATCGAGTGCGGCGCCAGTTGCGGCCGGCAGCGACCACTTCTGGCTGACCCTCAAAAAGAGCGGCAAGAAGGTGAAGATCCTGCCGGGTCAGACCCTGCTGGCGGCGCTGGAGGGGGCGGGGGAGACCATGATGGCAGCCTGCCGCGCCGGGGTGTGCGGGGCCTGTCGCTGTACCACGGAAGGTGAGATTGAGCGCCAGAGCGTGATGACCCTGAGCGCACAGGATCTCGATAGCGGGGTGGCACTGGCTTGTTCCTGCACCGCCAACGGGGATGTCAGCGTCGACTATTGAGGGGGCCATGAGCATCCCGCTCTTTTCGCAGCGGGGCCGGGCGGGTAGACTCAGCTTCAGTTTCAGTCGAACGCGGGATAAATAATGACAATTCTGGTCACAGGGGGCGCCGGCTATATCGGCTCCCACACCCTGGTTGAACTCTTGAACATCGGGCAGCAGGTCGTGGTGCTGGACAACCTCTCCAACTCCTCCCCCGAATCGCTCAAACGGGTCGAGCGGATCACCGGCAAGCCGGTCATCTTCGTCGAAGGGGATGTGCTGGACCGGGTCTGCCTGCAACAGCTGTTTGCTGCCCATCAGATCGAGTCGGTGATCCATTTCGCCGGGCTCAAGGCCGTCGGCGAGTCGAGCCAGATCCCGCTCACCTACTACCAGAACAACATCACCGGCACTCTGGTGCTGTGCGAAGAGATGGCCAACGCTGGCGTGTTCCGGCTGGTCTTCAGCTCCTCGGCCACCGTTTACGGCGATCCGGCCTCGGTACCGCTGCGGGAAGATTTTCCCACCAGCGCCACCAACCCTTATGGCCGTTCCAAGCTGATGGTCGAAGAGATCCTGCGCGATCTCGCCAAATCCGATCCCCGCTGGGCCATCGTGCTGTTGCGCTACTTCAACCCGGTCGGTGCCCACGAGAGCGGCCTCATCGGGGAAGATCCCAACGGCATTCCCAACAACCTGCTGCCCTATATCAGTCAGGTCGGTGTGGGCAAGCTCAAGGAGCTGGGGGTGTTTGGCAACGACTACCCGACGCCGGACGGTACCGGGGTTCGCGATTACATCCATGTGGTGGATCTCGCCATCGGTCACCTCAAAGCGCTGGCACGCATCGCGTCGGATACCGGGGTCTTTACCTACAACCTGGGCACCGGTCAGGGTTACTCGGTGCTGGAGATGATCAAGGCATTTGAAGCGGCCAGCGGTCGCACCATCCCCTATCAGATCAAGCCCCGTCGCCCCGGCGACATCGCCGAGTGCTGGGCCGAGCCGCACAAGGCCCGTGCCGAGCTGGGCTGGCAGGCCGAGCGCGGTCTGGAGCGGATGATGGTGGATACCTGGCGCTGGCAAAGCCAGAACCCGAACGGTTATGGCCCTGCTGCGAAGCCGTGATCAAATGTCATGCGCTGCTCGGGAGCCTCATTTATTCATATAAACTCGGGTCCCTGCGCAGCTCTTCGCCTTGCTGACCGCTTCTCGCGGCGGCCCATCAGGCGTGATGGTTTGCAGCTTGAATAGCAAAACGCCCCGGCATGCCGGGGCGTTTTTTATGTGCCGGAGCGGGATTACTGAATGCTCTTGCCGGCGCGCACATCCTTGATGAAGCCTTTCAAGCTGGCCAGATCACGGGGGGCGCCGCGCAGGATCTGATCGCCGATGATGAAGGCCGGTGTGCCTGAGATACTCATGGCTTCGGCCAGCGCCCGGTTGGTGCCGAGATTCTGATCGATGCCGCCATCCTTGATCTTGGCTTCAACCTTGCTCCAGTTGACGCCGGCTGCTTCCGCCAGCTGCTTCACCTGTGCCTCGTCGGCCAGCGGGCCCTGATGGGCGTACAGCTTCTCGTGGAAGGCCTGGTACTTGTCGGGCTGACCCAGCTGTACCGCCAGGGCGGCGCGGGCGGCGAAGTAGGAGGTTTCGCTCAGGATCGGGAACTGCTTGTAGATGTAGCGAATGTCCTTGTCCTCTGCCAGCAGCTGCTTGATCAGCGGGTGAGCGCGTTTGCAGTAGCCGCAGTTGTAGTCGAAGAATTCGACCACGGTCAGGCTGCCCTTGGGATTGCCGCTCTCCGGATCCTGGTTGCTATAGAGCTGCTTGGCGTGTGCCTTGATCAAGGTCTTGTCGTTGGCAGCTTGCTGGCTTTCCTGCTTGGCGCGCAGGGCGTTGGACATCTCGACCAGGATTTCCGGGTTCTTGACCAGATAGTCGCGCACTATCTGTTCCACGTCGCTCTTGGTCAGTTCGCTCGCCTGAACCGGCGCCGCAAGCAGGGTGGCACCCGTCAGGGCGCAAAGCAGGGCATGTTTGATTTTCATAAGTCCATCTTGCTGGGGATTTCGTGATGCTGACTATAGTGGGTGAGTCTGTTTTCAAGTCAAGTTATCTGGTTGAAAAAGCGCTGGTTATGCTCAAATTGGCGGCTTTGTGCGTCATTTAGCCCAATAAATCGGCAAACGAGCGGCGAGGGGATTTACAAGGGCGATCGCCATGGGTAATATTCGCCGCACTGTCGCGGAGGGGTGGCAGAGCGGCTGAATGCACCGGTCTTGAAAACCGGCGATGGGCGACCATCCGTGGGTTCAAATCCCACCTCCTCCGCCATTTATTAAGCCAAAAAGGCCATCCGAAAGGGTGGCCTTTTTGCTATTCAAACGCTCGCGTTCATTCTGACTGTGGTCGGGCAAGCCATCTTTATCCACGTATATTCCGACGCTTGGCTAAGGCTTGCTGTTTTCCCGCCAGTTTTGCTCAGTGTTCATTGTCAGACCATCACCGGACAACCAAGTGTATTGATCATCTCCTTCGGCCCTGATCTTCGCGCAGGTCGGTGGCTATCTCGTCTCGCTGGCTCATCAGCAACAACTTGGGCACCTTCTGTTGCGTGATGCAGAAAGGAGCTGAGGGTTGTTGACCACCGGTGAGGGGAAGAGCCATGGCAAATGTTGCAATGCTTAGCATCCGTAGGGGTCACGACTGGTCG
The DNA here is from genome assembly GCF_027706125.1 of Aeromonas sp. Y318-1. Classification (NCBI taxonomy): domain Bacteria; kingdom Pseudomonadati; phylum Pseudomonadota; class Gammaproteobacteria; order Aeromonadales; family Aeromonadaceae; genus Aeromonas; species Aeromonas sp. Y318-1. Next base: position 246,879 of record NZ_JAPDCM010000006.1, on the reverse strand, counting down.
CTGGCGGAACGCCTGAGGTTTTCTGTAGCATTTCATTACAAAAATTACGATTCGATAGCATAAAGTGTGGGAGAGTTCTGATTTTCCTATGTGCCTGAGTGTGCCATCTGTTGACGCTTGTTAACATTCAGCATGTTTCCATGTTTGGCTAGCCTACCTTGTGCACAATCCTCATACCCCAGAGATGAATACCCTGCACGCGCTGGACCTCATCGCCCAGTTCGAGACGGCCGCTGATGATCGCACCATAGTGACCCTGCTGCGCGAGCTGAGCGGCCGCATGGGATTCGACTATTTTCGCCTGGCCTTGATCTTTCCCAGTACCATCCAGCGTCCGGATGTCATTATTTTCAACGGCTGTCCGCAGGCCTGGGTGGATACCTATACCAGCAGCGGCTTCTTTGCCATCGATCCCATCGTCAAGTGTGCCATGACCAAGAGCACGCCCATTCTGTGGGCCGATGTGGTGAACGATGAGGCGCGTTGTGATGAGCAGGGCCGGGAGATGATGCAACTGGCCAACGAGTACGGCATTTGCGACGGCATCACCCTGCCCTGGCACGGTGCCAACGGTCATGTCGGCCTGCTCTCTTTTATCACCAGTACGCCTCGTACCCAACAGCAATGGCTCTCTGCAGTGCCCTTTATCAGCTGGCTCTCCATGCATATTTTCGAGGCGGTGGCCCGGGTCTGTCTGGCGGGTCTGTCACCGCACGATGCGCTGAGTTTGCGGGAGCTGGAGGTGTGTCGCTGGGCGGCGGAGGGCAAGCAGGTGAGCGATATTGCCCAGATCCTGGGGATCACTCCCCGTACCGTGACGTTTCATCTGAACAATGTGGTCAGCAAGCTGGGGGCCAGCAGCAAGAGCCAGGCCATTTCATGGGCATTGAAGCAGGGGATGGTCAGGTTGAATGTGGAGATGGCGTTGGTTGCCAATGTGGATGAAAAGCAGTGATTATGTTTGTTTCAAGCAATTTGTTGCGTAAGTGGCAAAATGTTCCACTGCGAGTGCAAGAACTAATGGTGCAATAGTCTGCTGGTTGCAACTTTTTGCGCCATGTATCCGGCAGGGCGGCTTGTCTGTTTATTAAGTCTTTGAAAAATAACTATAAAAAAGAGTGGCATGGTCGCTGCTAACTGGTTCGGTCGAGTGTCATTACCGTTCAACCAATCAGGAGCATACCCATGCCAACTCCATGTTATATCAGCATCGAAGGTAAAACCCAGGGCAATATCACCGCAGGTGCCTTCACTTCCGATTCCGTCGGCAATATTTTCGTGCAGGGCCACGAAGACGAGATGCTGGTGCAAGAGTTCCAGCACGTCGTGACCGTGCCGACTGACCCGCAATCCGGTCAGCCTGCTGGTCAACGTGTCCACAAGCCGTTCAAGTTCACTGTTGCGCTGAACAAAGCTGTGCCGCTGATGTACAACTCCCTGGCCTCCGGCGAAATGCTGCCGAAAGTGACCCTGAAGTGGTACCGCACCTCCGTAGAGGGCAAGCAGGAACACTTCTTCTCTACCGTGCTGACCGATGCCACCATCGTCGATATCGACTGCCAGATGCCCCACTGCCAGGATCCGGCGAAGTCTGACTTCACCCAACTGATCCAGGTCTCTCTGGCCTATCGCAAGATCAACTGGGAGCACACCGTTGCCGGTACTTCCGGTGCAGATGACTGGCGCGCGCCGATCGAGGCCTAACGCTCGATCTCTTATTGCCGTTATTCCTTGTAGTGCACCCCATGGCCTGACGATGGCAGTGTCAGCCGTCGTCAGGCCCGTGCAAGCTTTCTCCGACCTGTTCAGCTGGATGAGGTCGGAGCTTTTGTGTTTTGCCATATGGCTGCGAGGCGACCTTATGGCAAAGCACAACAGAGGCCAGTCGTCATGTGTTCCACCATTGCATCGTCCGGTGACGTGCTCATCGATCACGATGGGCTTTTCCCATCTCCCGTGATTTCAGTCAGTTCTGAGCGTTCTCTCGGTGGCAAATGGGTGTCCCGGCAGGACGAGCCGCTGGCCCCTCATGACAAACCCAACAATCCACCCCATCCGCGCAGCATCTCGGGCGGCGTGGGCTCTGTGCTGGTGAACGGCAAACCCATCGCCGTGACCGGTACCGCCGTCGGCTGCGGCGGCGTGGTGATTGGCTCAGGCAGCGGACAGGCAGGTTAAGGAGCGCTTCATGGCAGACAGCACAGGATTACAATTTACCGTCAAGGTAGGGGCCCTGCCCGAGAGCACCTTCGTGGTGGCCGAGTTTGCACTGGAGGAAGGGCTAAACCGGCCGTTCAACCTGCGCCTGGAGTTGGCGAGTGCCCAGCCCGACCTCGACTTTGGCACCGTGCTGGACCAGCCGTGCGAGCTCTTGGTGTGGTACAACGGCGAGCTGCAGCGCCGGGTGTGCGGGGTGGTGAGTGACTTTGCCCAAGGCGACAGCGGCTTTCGCCGCACCCGCTATCAGCTCATGGTACAGCCGGCCCTGTGGCGGCTGTCACTTCGCCAGAATTCCCGCATCTTCCAGGCACAAAAGCCCGATGAAATCCTCAGTATCCTGTTGCAAGAGCACGGCATCACCGACTACGCCTTCGCCCTGAAAAACGAGCACGCCAAGCGGGAATACTGCGTTCAGTACCGGGAAACCGACCTCGACTTCGTGAACCGGCTCGCCGCCGAAGAGGGGATGTTCTATTTCCACGAGTTTGAAGCGGGCAAACACCGCATCGTGTTTGCCGACGATGCGGCAGCATTGACTCAAGGCCCCGAGCTCTTCTTCAACCTCGGCAACCGCTCGCTCGAGCAAGGCCCCTATGTCCGCCAGTTCCACTATCGGGAGGCGGTGCGCCCGTCGGATGTGGAGCTCAAGGACTACAGCTTCAAGACTCCAGCTTATGGCCTCTCCCACAAAAAGCAGGGTGCAGAGCTCGAACACCAGCGCGACACCTACCAGCATTTTGACTACCCGGGCCGCTACAAGCAGGATCCGAGCGGCAAGGCGTTTACCCAGCACCGGCTGGATGCCCTGCGCAACGATGCGTTGACGGGCCAGGCTAAGTCCAACTGCGCGGCCTTGCTGCCAGGGCAAAGCTTCTCGCTGACCGAACATCCCAACGGCAGCCTCAACACAGACTGGCAAATCGTGCGCATTCTACACACCGGCTTGCAGCCACAGGCGCTGGAAGAGGAGAGCGGCAGCGGCCCCACCGTCTACCACAACGAATTCGGGGTGGTGAAAGCGAGCACCACCTGGCGGGCACGCATCGGCAGCCCGGAGGCTCCTCACAAGCCGATGGTGGATGGCCCGCAAATCGCCATGGTGGTGGGTCCGGAAGGGGAGGCGATTTACTGCGACGAGCATGGCCGGGTGAAGCTGCAGTTCCCGTGGGATAGATATGGCAGCTCCAACGACCAGAGCTCTTGCTGGGTGCGAGTCTCGCAAGGTTGGGCCGGTGGTCAGTACGGCATGATGGCCATCCCGCGCATCGGCCACGAGGTCATCGTGAGCTTTCTGGAAGGGGACCCAGACCAACCCATCGTCACCGGTCGCACCTACCACGCCACCAACCGGCCTCCTTATGAGCTACCTGCCAACAAGACCCGCACCGTGCTGCGCACCGAAACCCACCAGGGGGAGGGCTTCAACGAGCTGCGCTTTGAAGACCAGGCGGGGCAGGAAGAGATTTACATCCACGGTCAGAAAGACCTGAACGTGCTTATCGAAAATGATGCCGCCTGGCATATCAAGCACGACCAGCACACCGATATCGACTTTGATCGGGTGACCCGCATCAAGGCCAACGACCATCTGACGGTGGAGGGTGAGAAGCGCGACCAGATAAAAGCCGACTACTCACTGACGGTGGATGCCAGCCTGCACCAGAAGCTGGGGCAGTCCCTGTTGGTGGAGGCGGCCAGTGAAGTACACCACAAGGCGGGCATGAAGATCATGATGGAGGCCGGTGCTGAGCTGACCCTCAAGGTGGGCGGCAGCTTTGTGAAGCTGGATGCCGGCGGCGTTACCCTCAGTGGCGGCTCCATCAAGATGAACTCCGGCGGCAGCCCGGGTTCTGGCTCTGGTTGGGGTGGTAAGGCCCCCATCCAGCCAGGCAATGTCGAGGTGCCAACACCACCAGCAACATTGCCAGCCCCGGCCATTCACAAGAGCATGGAGTCCATGGCACCGCTGGCCAAGCCTTGTCCAGCAGCTCCACCACCTGTACCACCTCCGCCTGCCGGGGGCCCACCAGCTCCACCGCCCGCCCCCCCCCAGCTTGCCGGAGGCCCAATGATGCCACCGCCGCCGCCACCTGTTGCGGCCACAGGGGAAGGCAAAAATCCGGCAAAGAAGTGGGCGACGGTAGAGATATCCAAAGCGAATGAAGCACTCAGATACTATTCGGCGCAAGGGTACACATTGCTCAATAACTATTTGCGTGATCGCCCCTACAAGCAGCAAGAGGCCATCGATACCCTGCTTAGTCGCAGCTATTTGAATGATGAGCCGACATCCGCGAGTGAGTTTGACCTGGCAATGAAGGCCTATGTTGCCGATGTGGAGGCTGGTCTGGCGAAATTGCCGGCTTCACCCGATTTGTCTTTCGTCTACCGGGGACTGGCGCTGGACAAGCCGGAGCTTGCAGCCCTCAAAGATCAGTTCACAGGGGTGGGCAATATCGTTGTTGAGTCAGGATTCATGAGTACCTCACCGGACAAGGCCTGGGTCAACGATACCTTGTTGAAGATCCGCCTGCCTGCCGGTCATGGTGGTCGCCTGCTGGGAGATGCAGCGCACTTCAAGGGGGAAGCAGAAATGTTGTTTCCGACCCAGACCAGACTCAGGGTCGATCGAGTGGTTTCTTCCATGAGCGGAGATTTTGACTCCTTGCTCAATACGATTCCAACCTCTGACAATGCATCGGATAACCGCAGCAGGATCAAGCGACTGATTGAGGTTTCCGTATTATGACGTTATCTGATTGGCTCGCTGGTGAGCAAGCGGGTGAAATATATGCCGTTATCGATGGAGCCCAGGCAGAGTCAGCCGTGGCGGATTTCTATACCTATGATGGAGAGAATGCCAATCCACTTTTTGCCGGTACCGCTTTCGATGAGCACTCTGCGTTGGGGCCTTGGTTGCTGCCTGCCCCTTCCAATGAGTTCATGATGGCCAACCCCGCCCTGAGCGGCTTCTATCTGATCAGCGACCAATCAGTGGAGCTGATCCGCCGCCATTGGCAGAGCCTGATAGAAGCGATACGCGAGGGAGAAGCAGTCTGGTTTCGTTTCTCTGACCCACGCATTTTCCTGCCTATGCTCAGCGCCATGACTCCTGATGAACGCGATAGTGTGCTGGGGCCCTGCTCCGGGCTCTGGATCCATGGCAAGGCCTTCTCTCGTACGCCTCATGCCCGGTTCCAACCTGCATTGCAAACTCCCTGGTTTCATATCCGGTCTCATCATCTGGTTGGACTCTACGACGAGAACCGTCATGCCTACATCTTGCGGCGGCGGTTATGGCAGACCATGACGGCTATGATGGAGCGCCATCCTGACCCGGCCGGGGCCATTTTACCCACACTCAAACAGGCCAATCAGGATGGGCTGCAAGAGGATGTGCGCGATGGTGTGGTGGCTGGTGCCTTGGCCTTGCAGGCCAATCTGGCTCTTGAAGAAATACGGGGGCCATTGATGCTGACCGACGATGAGCTGGTTCAGGTAGCCAACTGGCTGAACAAACATCACGAATTGACAGGAGTATCCTGATGGCGGCAGATCCCCACTGTATCCCTTGCGAACGTTATGATAACTGGGTAGAGGTAGACATTCGCGATGAGCACAACCGTTCGTTCAAGGGGCTCAAGGCCACTTTGACTGACGAAACCGGCAAGTCAGAGACAGTCACCCTGAAGGATGGACCCACCCTGGTGCGAGGGTTTGCAGTTGGTCCGGTGACAGTAAAAATCGAGACGCCAGCCTGGCTCAAGGCGGCGCAGTCCCGTGAGGTCCTCAAGGAGGGTGAGACCACACAGGTACCCGCCTATACAGACAAGTTATTCGGGCACTGCGACGTCAAACGAGAGCATATCAAGGTGACCACTGGCGACCTCTGCCTCACTGAGCCAGAGCAGCCACTGCCGAAAGGGCATCAGTCAGGACAAGCCCAGCCTCCCCGTTTTTTCACCAAACACTCCTATGTGATTGAGGTGAAGGGGTATTGGCTGAATATCCTGCGTATCGGGGTGTTCTTTGATGGTACCGGCAACAACACCCACAACGCCCAGGCGGGGTTGCAAAAAGTAGAGCAGTGGCTTCTGGAAACCTGCTCAGATCCGGCGCAGCGGGAGAAAGAGCTACAGGGTTGCCAGATGGGGCAAAGCCCGGTTGAAGGTAGCTCCGCCAATGATGTGACCAATGTGGGCAAGTTGTTTGAGCAATATGACATCGCAGCAGGCCCGTTGGTGGCTCACTGCTATATCAGTGGTATTGGGACTCGCGACCCAATCGCAGGAGAAAATGGCCCTGAATATCGTTCGGATGACACCCTGACCCAGGGATTTGATCTCGATTTTGGTGGGGAGAACACATCTATTATCGGAAAGGTAGAAGTAGCATGTCAGCAGAGCATAGTTCGCTCTATCAATCGGGATTTGGGCGAGATTTTAGTTGATGTGGATTGTATCCATCGTATCGAGTTTGATGTGTTTGGGTTTAGCAGAGGGGCTGCTGCTGCCCGCCACTTTGTAAATGTGATAGACCAAAAAGCTGATCATCTCTTGGTACAAGCTATGGCGAATAGCCCGAATATTCCCCTAAAGGCAGGTTTTGATTGGGCTAGCCGCGACGATGTGCGCTTTATCTTTGTGGGGCTGTTCGATACCGTTGTTTCCTCTTACAACCGCAGTGTCAATATTCAACTCAAAGCGGATTGTGCAGAGCGGGTGGTACATCTCACCGCGTTGGATGAAGTTCGCAAATACTTCCCGTTATCACGCATTACAGAAGATGCTGCAGGCACGAGTACTCCTGCTCACTTTACTGAGCTGGCGCTACCGGGGGCTCACTCTGATATAGGTGGCGGTTACTATAGCCGCTGGAGCTTGAGTAATCCCAACAGCGATCCAGCCCTGATCGAGTGCATTGAGTTGGAGCGTTTTATGAGTGTGGAAACTGTTACAACACCAGATGCCGAGAGCAGTGCCTATCAAAAAGCCAAGGCATATGCCGAGGAGAAACGAACGTTGGGCTGGGTCACACGTATCAACCTCAACCTGCCTCGTGGCGCTGTGCCGCCGCTAGGGGCGATCAGCCTAAAGCCTTACTCCTTCCGGCGTCCCGAGGGGAGAAATGGCACAGGCCCCGGCAAAAAATCGGTCTATGTGGAGGTGCTGATGAGCAGGGTAGTTGAGGGGGAATACTCCCGCATTCCGCTGCATATGATGGTTGAGGCGGGCCGTGCCGTGGGGGTACCGTTTAAAGCGTGGATGCCAGATGATAGATCATTGCAGCTTGAACCACTCTCTATTAAACGGCCAGAGGCTGACTTGAAGGCATTGGATAAACTTTGGGCGCTATCCGCTATCGAACAGAAGGTTGCCAAGAACTTGACCCATCAATTATCGCCCGACATTTATCGTGCCTTGCGTTGTGACTATCTGCACCACAGTGCCAGTAATCAGGGCATCGCCAATCCGGCCAATACTAATAAATATGAGTCCAGCATCAGCAAGGAGAGACGTAAGCTGATAGGGAACAAGGAAGCACAAAGATGAAATATATTGTCGTATTGTTGGGGTTTTGCCTGTCATTAGTGGCCTGTGCGGCACCCCAATCTCTGCCTAAATTTGCTTGGGATTATGGTACAGGCAGCAATATAGATCTTACTAAGAACACCAAGACAGAGTTCTATCTTGGAGGGAAGCAAGTTTATGCCGACCGTTTGGCTGGTGGCGGAGCTGGAGGTCTACTTGCCGATCGAATCAAGGCGCAACGTTACTATTGGGTGGGCGGTAGTGGTCTGCCTACCGATGGTGTTCCCATCCCCGATAAAGCGGTGATTGAGATGGTTTCCTTCCATGATCGCAAGCGCTACCGCATAAAGGTGGACTTACCTGCCAATCTGGAGCAGCAGATGCGTCAAGTCTACTCTGTTGAGGGTCGTTATGACCGCCGTAGCTGGCTCTATTTTGGCCTAGCGCCAGGCGGCTATTTTGAGGTGTTACTTAAGGGAGATAGGCTAAATGTTAAGCCAGATATTCTGCTTGCTCGTGGTATTGCCGAAGTTGTGATCGATGATTGGTATGACCAGAGAGTACCGATAGCGCGCCAATATGGTATGGATGATTTCGACAAGAAATATGGTGAGCTATTCAAGCAATACCCAGTTCCTAATGGGATGGATTGGGCTCCCATCATGGATGCCTATCGTGCTGCCCAGCCCGTCACCGATGTGGATCCTGTGGCTGAATAACGATTCTGTTTCATCTAAACCGGCGATAAAGGTGAGTTGAATTACTCAGCAGGCCAATATTTTTACGCAGTGCAATACAGCCCTAATGCCCCCATCAGCTTATGCCGATGGGGGTTTTTGTTTGTCTTTCAATGATGGCCGGGGATCAGCCCAATCAGATGCTGCAGGCTTTTCTGACGGGGATGGCGGCGGGTGGCGAGGCTGATGCGGGTGGTGAGCGGCTCGGTGGTGATGGGGTGATAGCTGACGCCGTGGGGGTGCAGCTCGCTCACAGATCGTGGGATGATGGCGACCCCGAAGCCGGCCTGCACCATTCCGACGGTGGAGATCACCTGCGGGCTCTGGCTGCCGAGGCGCGGGCTGAAGCCGGCCCGCTGGCAGCGTTGGGTGATGGCGTCGTGCAGCCCAGGCCCGAGCTCGCGGGGGAACAGGATGAAGGGATCCTGCGCCAGCGCCTCGATGGGGATGGCACCACTGCCGGCCAGCGGATGGTGCGGGGGCAGGGCAATCAACATCTCCTCCTCATCGATCAGGTGGTGGGCCAGCGCCGAACTGCTGCTGCAGGGCAGGCGCAGAATGGCGGCATCCAGCTCCTCGCTCACCAGATCGCGCACCAGGTTGGGCATGCTGTTCTCGATGGGGTGCAGGCTGACCTCCGGCCAGGCCTGGCGAAAGTCGTGGATGAGTTGCAGCACGCTCGGGTGCAGCACGGTGGAGCCGGCAAAGCCGAGGCGCAGAGAACCCAGCTGGCCACGAGCGATGCGCCTGGCCTTCTGCATGGCCTGCTCGGTCTGCGCCAGTATCCCCTTGGCATCCTGATAGAGGCTCAGCCCCGCCTCGGTCAGCTCCACACTGCGGGTCAGCCGGTGAAACAGCGGCGTGCCCACCTCCTGTTCGAATTTGCGGATCTGCTGGCTGAGCGGCGGCTGGGCCATGCCCAGCGCCTCGGCTGCGCGGGTAAAGCTCTGTTTGTCTGCCACGGCCACCAGGTAGCGCAGGTAACGGAATTCCATATCTGGTACGTCTCGAAGCTGATGGGTTTGGATATTGGTATCAAACTGTGATCTTGGTCACTATTGAATCCTAATTTGCCAACCTAACAGGATTGGAGGTGAAATCCAAATGGAAACCAATTCGTCATGTGACTGCGCCATCGAGATAAGCCAGCAGTTTGCCCGCTGGCAGGCTCGCCAGGGGGGCGGCGAGGTCTACCAGAGCTCCCTGATGAGTGCCCTGCTGGCGGGGGTTTACGAGGGGGAGACCACCATGGCCGACCTGTTGCGCCACGGTGACTTCGGCCTCGGGACCTTCAACCGGCTCGACGGCGAGCTGATTGCCTTCGAGCGCCAGATCCACCAGCTCAAGGCTGACGGCTCGGCCCGTCCGGCCCGCGCCGAGCAGAAGACCCCGTTTGCGGTGATGACCCACTTTCGCCCCTGCCTGCAGCGCCGCTTCGATCACCCCCTGAGCCGCGAGGAGATCCACCAGTGGGTGGATCGATTGGTGGGCACCGACAACGTCTTCGTCGCCTTTCGGCTCGACGGCCTGTTCGAACAGGCGCAGGTGCGCACCGTCCCCTGTCAGAGTCCCCCCTACAAGCCCATGCTGGAGGCCATCGAGGCTCAGCCGCTGTTCTCGTTCAGCCAGCGGCGCGGCACCCTGGTGGGCTTTCGTTGCCCGCCTTTCGTGCAGGGGATCAACGTGGCCGGCTATCACGAGCACTTCATCACCGAGGATCGCCGGGGGGGCGGCCACATCCTCGACTACGCCATGGGCCACGGCCAGCTGCAGCTGTCGGTGGTGCAACATCTCAATATCGAGCTGCCTCGCAATCCTGCCTTTCAACAGGCCGACCTCAATCCCGCCGATCTGGACCGCGCCATCCGCGCCGCCGAAGGCTGAGCCCTTCGCTTAACAAGGAGTGACATCATGGAAAATCAACACTGGGCCTGTGGGGCCGAACTGGTGGTGCGCCATCTGGAGGCGCAAGGGGTCAAGCAGGTATTCGGCATTCCCGGGGCCAAGATCGACAGGGTATTCGATGCGCTGGAGGACTCCCCCATCGAGACCATAGTGGTGCGTCACGAGGCGAATGCCGCCTTCATGGCCGCCGCGGTCGGCCGGCTCACCGGCAAGGCCGGGGTAGCGCTGGTGACCTCGGGGCCGGGCTGCGCCAACCTCATCACCGGCCTTGCCACCGCCACCTCGGAAGGGGATGCCATGGTGGCGCTAGGCGGTGCCGTGCGGCGAGCCGACGGTCTCAAGCTGACCCACCAGAGCCTGGATACCGTCAGCCTGTGCCGGCCGGTCACCAAGTTCAGCGCCCAGGTGGGTACCGGCTCCGCCCTCTCCGAGGTGATGGCCAACGCCTTTCGCAGCGCGGAGCTGGGGCGGCCCGGGGCGGCCTTCGTCAGCCTGCCGATGGACATCATCAACGAGCCGGCCGATGGCGCCATCCTGGTGCCGAGCGCCATTCCCGAGCCGGGGGCGGCCGACGAGCGCGGCATCGATCGGGCGCTGAGCCTGCTGGCGCAGGCCCGCAAGCCGGTGGTGCTGCTCGGTCTGCTGGCCAGCCGGCCGGAGAACTCCCTGGCGGTGCGCGCCTTCCTCGACAAGAGCCGATTGCCGGTGACGGGCACCTATCAGGCGGCCGGGGTGGTGGATACCCACCATTTCGACGACTTTGCCGGGCGGGTGGGGTTGTTCAACAACCAGCCGGGGGACAAGCTGTTGCAGGATGCGGATCTGGTGGTCTGCATCGGCTACAGCCCCATCGAATACGACCCCGTGCTGTGGAACGGTACCGGTGAGCGCCAGCTGCTGCACATCGATGCGCTGCCGGCGGAGATCGACAGCAGCTACTGCCCGGCGGTGGAGCTGGTGGGCTCCATCAGCGCCAACCTGGCACGGCTGACCCGGATGCTGCACCAGCCGCTGGCGCGGGATCCGGCCATTACCGCGCTGCTCGGCGAGATCCGTGCCCAGCGCCATCAGCTCGCCGAACATGCCGGCCGGCTGGGGGGCACCCCCATCCATCCGCTGCGCATCGTCAAGGAGCTGCAGGACATCATCGGGCAGGACATGACCCTGTGCGTGGACATGGGCAGCTTCCACATCTGGATTGCCCGTTACCTCTACAGCTTCCGGGCCCGCCAGGTGCTCATCTCCAACGGCCAGCAGACCATGGGGGTGGCGCTACCCTGGGCCATCGGGGCCGCCATGGTGCGCCCGGGGGAGAAGATCATCTCGGTGTCCGGTGACGGCAGCTTCATGCAGTCGAGCATGGAGCTGGAGACCGCGGTGCGGCTCAAGTCCAACATAGTGCACATCATCTGGGTCGATAACGGCTACAACATGGTGGCGATGCAGGAGGAGAAAAAGTACTGCCGCAGCTCCGGGGTGAGTTTCGGCCCCATCAACTTCAAGGCCTATGCCGAGTCGTTTGGGGCAGCCGGGTTTGCCGTTACCTGTGCCGAGGATCTGCGACCCACCCTGCGCGCCGCCATGGCGGTGAGCGGGCCGGCGGTGGTGGCCATCCCGGTGGATTACAGCGACAACCACCTGCTGATGGAGCAGCTCAGACCGGAAATGCTCAGTTGAGCCGGATCTGAGGGAGGCTGCGAAGCGGCCCGCCCAACGCAGAGTGCCCCTTGCCAATCGGCAAGGGGCACTCTGTCATTGCGAAAGGAAGAGTCACTCAGGGCATGAGCGAGGGGGGCAACACCATGGGGTCGGCCACCGCACGAGCAGCATCGTCACCGCGCAGCACCCGCACCAGCTCGAGGGCGAACTCGATGGCGGTGCCCGGTCCCTGGCTGGTGATCAGGCGATGGGCCTGATCGGTTACCACCCGCGCGGTACTGAGCTGCGCCGTGGGCAGGGTAGCCTGAAAACCGGGATGGCAGGTGGCGCTGGCATCCCCCAGCAGATCGTGGTGCTGCAGCACCACGGCGGGGGCGGCGCAGATGGCTGCCCGCCAGCGCTGCGCTGCCGCCTGCTGCTTGAGCAGGGCGATGGCGCGCGGCGTATCGCGGATAACCTCGCTGCCGGGCAGGCCGCCCGGCACGACGATGGCTTCGAACACCTGGTCAGCCAGCTCGTCGAGGTGGCAATCCGCCACCAGCTGCACCCCGCGGGAGGCGCGGATCTGGCGCTGCCCGGCGGGGCAACAGGAGGCGAGCACCACCTCGATGGCCCCGCGCACCAGGGTATCGACGATGGCGACCGTCTCGATCTCTTCCGAACCGGGGGCCACCAGTACCAGTACGCTCATCCTTTGCTCCTTGCGTTGGCGAGCCCGCCGGGCTCACTGCTTCTCTTTGATGGCCTGATAGAGACCCTGATTGACCGGCACCGCGATGCCGTGGCAGGCAGCCCGGGCCAGCAGGAAGCCGGTGATGGCCTCGATCTCGGTCTCGCGCCCCTGCTCCATGTCCTGATACATGGAAGAGTAATTGTCGGCGGTGAGCTCCACCACCGTCATGACCCGGCGCAGCAGTTCTTCGCTGCCGGTGGGCTGGCCTTCGGCCTGCATCACGTCCGCCACTTCCACGCAGATTTGCTGCAGGGCATCGGCAAAGCGCGGACCGGCCAGCTCGCCATTCTTGAGCTTGTAGAGCGCGGTGAGCGGGTTGATGGCGCAGTTGACTGCCAGCTTCTGCCACTGGCGCGCCTGGATCTGTTCATCCCAGCCGGCCTGGCCGAGGGCGGCCGCCAGATCGTCAGCCAGGGCGGCGTGGGCTCTGGCCGCCTCATTGACCGGGCCGAGCCAGGTTTCGCCCTTGCCGGTGTGGCGGAACACGAAGTGGCCGCTCTGCATGGCGCCATGGCTGGTGACGCCGGCGATGATCGGATTGTGCGGGAACAGGGTGACTACCTGCTCGGCGATCCCCATACCGTTATGCAGCAGCACGATGGGCACATTGGTCGCCAGCTGGCCCACCAGCGGTGTCAGCGCCTCGATGACCTGGCCGGCCTTGGTCATCACCAGCAGCCGTTTGACTTGGCCGGGCTGGCTGATGAAACCGCGCTCGATGTTGATGAGCTGGGTGTGGCCCTCCAGCGAGGTGAAGTCGATGCCGGGGTGCAGGGTGGAGCGGTGGCGCTCGCGCAGCAAGACGCGAGTGGCCTGGCCGCTTTGAGTCAACAGGGAGGCGAAGACGCCGCCCAGGGCGCCGCAGCCCAGCAGTGTCCATTGGGGGGAGGAGGTGTGTCGACTTTGTGTCAGGTTGTAATCGCGTGATCCGCTTGGCATGGAGAGACTCAATCAAGGTAGGGGCTGCATTCCAGTCAACCGCCTGCCGGGGATAAGTGAAGATGTCGCCTGGCGGACACCAGAAACGAGTTCATGATCTTGCTGCGAGGTCGTGATCAAGGCTTGTATGAGACTTGCTTATAGGGAACCGGTAGCTCACATATTCATATAGATGCCGGCTCCTGCGCAGCGTCTTACCTTGCGGGTGACCTCTCGCGGCAGATCCTGAACAGGTTCTAACGGGTCTCGCCATTCCTGTGCGCAGGGGATTCTAGCAGAGCAGCCCCATCGAAATCAGCAAATTTGCCGTAATTCTGGTAGATTTGCCCCCTTATAGCGCAACATGAGGAGCCCACTATGCCGTCATTCGATATTGTCTCTGAAGTCAAAATGAACGAGGTGTTGAACGCCGTCGACAACGCCAATCGTGAACTGGCGACCCGTTTCGATTTTCGTGGTGTCGAAGCCAGCTTCGAATTGAACAAGGAAGAGGTCAAGCTGGAGGCCGATGCCGATTTCCAGCTCAAGCAGATGGTCGAGATCCTGCGCGCTGCCCTGCTCAAGCGCAACATCGAGAACAGCTCCATGGACGTGGGTGACAGCGTTCACTCCGGCAAGCGCTTCCACCTGACTGTGAAGTTCAAGCAGGGGATCGACAAAGAGATTGCCAAGAAGCTGGTGAAGCTGATCAAAGATTCCAAGATCAAGGTACAGGCCGCCATTCAGGGTGACGAAGTGCGCGTCACCGGCAAGAAGCGTGACGACCTGCAGGAGACCATGGCCCTGGTGCGCGGCGCCGAGCTGGGTCAGCCGATGCAGTTCCAGAATTTCCGCGACTGATGATGGCCAGGGGAGGGCGCGACTCTCCCCTGTTGCCGGCAGCAAGCCATAAAAAAACCGGAGCAGCTGCTCCGGTTTTTTGTATCCCTGATACCCGTTCGATTAGAACTTGTAGGTAACGGAGAAGTAGTGGCTGAAGCCAGAGCTCTTCCACGGGGTACCGTCGTAGGCAGTGGAGCCATCTTTGGTGCCGTAGGCATCCATGAAGTACTTCAGGCCGTAACCGACGGCGTAGCGATCTGAGTGCCAGTAGATACCGTGGAAGGTAGCCAGGTTGTCGCTGGTACGGTCAGCACGGTTGTGGGTGTCCAGATCGAAGGCGTAATCCAGGTAGCCCTGGTAGGAGACGAAGCTGCCGTTGCTGAAGGTGTAGAAAGGCTTGAACCAGTTCATGGCGAACCAGTAACCGTTCCACTCACCCTCTTCTTCGGTGAAGAACTGGTTTTCGGTAGCGTGACGAGCATACAGGTTCATGCCCACTTTGCCGAACCAAGGCACTTGTACATCAGCACCCAGACCGATCATGTTCTCCATCTGGTTGTCGCCGATGTTGTTCAGGGAGGCGATGTAGACCTCTTGCACCGGACCAAAGGAGAGATCTTTACCAGTCAGCGCATCCAGAGACATACGCGGCGCAAACTTCATGAACAGGTTCTGACCCTTGTGCTTGTCGCTGTGACGGGAGTCGAAGATATCGAAGACGTCGACGTAACCGTACAGGTCAAACAGGCCGGAGCGACCGCCGAATTCCATTTCGAAGTAGGTGTCGTTGTAATCTTCAGCACCGGTGGTGAAAGGACGTTGGTCGATGGTGTGCATGACGTTGAACTGCATCCACTTGTAGTCATTCTTGTGGATGTCACCGCTGTAGTCAGCAGCGAAGGCCGGGGTAGCGGCGGCAGCCAGCAGACCGGCAGCGATCAGAGTCTTGGTAAATTTGGCCATTTTATTGGTCTCTTGTGCGTTAGTTGAGGTTTTCCGTAGCCTGCCCACAAGGAGCGGAAGGGATTCTAGCCAAATAAATTCATCGGAGAAACCAGCACTGGGGAACTTTATTCGGAAGTGTGAATCTAATCACCCCCAATTTTACGCAAACGCTTGCTATTTATCCGATTGCGATAGCAAGTGTCTTCCTCGTTTGGCAACCAGCACGATCAGGAGCAGCACCGGAATACCGAGCAGGCTGGTGCTGATGAAGAAGCTGCTGTAGCCGAACTGTTCGACGAAACGGCCGGAAAAACCCGCCAGCAGCTTGGGCAGCAGCAGCATGACCGAGCTGAACAGGGCGTACTGGGTGGCGGAGAAGGCCACGTTGGTCAGGCTCGACAGATAGGTCACGAAGGCGGCCGTGGCAATGCCGGCACTGAGGTTGTCCAGCGAGATGATCAGGGTCAGCAGCTCCAGGTTGTGGCCCACCTCGTTGAGCAGGGCGAACAGCAGATTGGTGCTGGCGGTGAGCAGGGCGCCGAGGAACAGAATGCGCAAGGTGCCAAAGCGCATCACCAGCACACCGCCCAATGCGGCCCCCACCAGGGTCATGATGACCCCGTACACCTTGGTGATGGTGGCCACCTCGGTCTTGCTGAACTGCATGTCCACGTAGAAGCTGTTGGACATCACCCCCATCACCACGTCCGAAATGCGATAACAGGCGATGAGCCCGAGGATCAGCAGGGCCGAGCCGCCGTAACGGCGGAAGAAGTCGGCAAACGGACACCAGATGGCTTCGTGGCTCCAGGCGCCGAGCCCGGCCAGCGAAGCGGGCCAGCCACGGGCAAGCAACAAGGCCTTATGGGCCGCCTGCTGCTCATTCTGGCTGGCAAGGTCGATCACCGGTTCATGACAACAGAGGGTGGTGATGACGCCGAGGGACATCAATCCTGCCATCAGCAGATAGGTGAGTCGCCAGCCGTTGTAGTCATAACCGCTGTTGCTGCCGAGCCAGGCCGCCAGCGCCAGTGCGCCGGCGCCGGCCATGATCATCGCCAGCCGGTAACCGGTCATGTAGGAAGCCGCCATGGCCGCCTGCAGCCGCTCGGGGGCCGACTCGATGCGGTAGGCGTCGATGACGATGTCCTGGGTGGCGGAGGCAAACGCCACCAGCAGGGCGAACAGGGCCAGCTGGGCGAGCTGGGTCTTGGGATCGCAGAAGGCCATGCCCACCAGCGAGGCGGCGATCAGCAGCTGGGAGAACAGCATCCAGCTGCGGCGCCGGCCCAGCCAGCGAGAGAGCAGCGGGAGCGGCAGCCGATCCACCAGCGGTGACCACAGCCACTTGAAGCCGTAGGCCAGCGCCACCCAGCTCATGTAGCCGATGTCGGTCAGGCTGACATCCGCTTCGCGCAGCCAGAACGACAGGGTGCCGAACACCAGCAGCAGTGGCAGGCCGGAAGAGAATCCCATGGCAAACAGGATGAGAACCCGAGTCTCAAGGTAGACGGCGAGCGAGTCTCGCCAGCTCGGTGTACGGACAGTGTTCAAATACCTGACTCCTCTGGGAAAATTGCGCCATTTTGTCAGGTTCGAGAGGGATAGCCAAGGCAAGCCGGGGGGGGCGTTGTGCAATTCAGGGGCGCAGACCGATGCAGTGGCGCGGCAGCGGCCCGTCCGTGGTCAGGTAATTGGCGCACTCCATCAGCTGCAGGCGCAGCCAGACGTCGGCGATGATCTGCTGTTCATCCCATTGATGCAGGCTGTGCAGCAGGTGCCAGAATACGCCCTCCTGCTCGGAGGCCGGGGTCTTGTCGGCGGGAACCTGGGGCAGATCCTGCCAGTGGGACAACAGCTGCCAGCTCAGGTCTTCCAGCTGTTGATAGGGGATCTCTCGTGCCAGAAAGTGACGAACCGTCTGGGCCAGCGGGATGGCGTGCTGGGCGATGTAATCATTGCAGGTCACCGGAACCTCCTTCTCCTGTATGTGGGCCTAGTCCCGAACAGCGGGGCAAGGCCAGAGTATAGAAAGGGGCGCCGGCGACCCAGCGCGCGGGGTAGCGGAATGTGATCCGCTCCGCGTTATTTGTCTGCCAGCAGCACCACTTTCTTCAGGATGATGGGGCTGGTGGGAACGTCGTTGGCACGCAGGATCGGGCTGTAACCGGTCTGCACCTGGGCCAGCTTGTCCAGCACCTCCATGCCCTGCACCACCTGGCCAAACACGGTATAACCGGCGCCGGCATTGGCGTTGAGGTTGTTGTTGTCGACCAAGTTGAAGTAGAACTGGCGAGTGGCACTGTCGACCGCCTGGGTGCGGGCCATGGCGATGCTGCCGCGCTTGTTGGGCAGGCCGCCCTTGGACTCGTTGACCACGGGATCGAAGGTCGGCAGTTGCTGGAACTGCTGGTTGTAGCCGCCCCCCTGCACCACGAAGTCCTGGATCACCCGGTGGAAGATGCTGCCGTCATAGCTGCCATCCGCCACGTAGCGCAGGAAGTTCTTCACCGTCTGCGGCGCCTGTTTGGACGCCAGCTCCACCACGATATTGCCGTGGTTGGTCTCCATCCTGACCTTGGGGCCGGCGAATGCCAGCGGGGGGATCAGCATGGCCAGTAACCAGAGTTTTTTCATCTATCCGCTCCTCGCTCAGCTCGGCTGACCCTTAAGATACCCGCGCAGGGCGTTGTCCGCCATGATCTGCTGCAGCAGGCTGCCCAGCTGCTGGTTCAGGATGGACTCCAGCTCGGCCATGCTCGGCTCACCCGGGCCTTCCTTGCTGGAGGACATGTTGAACTGCTTGGTCAGCTTGCTGCCCTGGAAATCGGCGATCACCTGCAGGCTGACGCGGGACTTGGTGACATAGGTGAAGGTCTTCTCTTCCACCGTGACTGCGGCACTGGAGATGGCCAGGGTCAGGTTGGTGGTACCGCTGTTGCCCACTTCCAGCCCCTGGCTGCGCAGCCCTTCCGCCAGCTTTTCGGCCAGCAGGTTGTTGAGCGGCTGTTCGCTGTTGACCAGCACGGCAGCCTTCTCTTTCTTCTTGATGGAGAAGACGTAGGCGGCTTCACGCTTGTCCACCCCTTCCAGGGTGATGCGGTTGCCGGAGTAGTACTGCTGATTGGAGGGGATCACCTGCGGGTTGAGCAGGGCGGTCTCCGGCCAGTGAGTCGCACAACCACCCAGCATCAGGGCGGCCAGCAGCAAGAGTGACTTTTTCATCATGGGTTTCCTTTAGCTTTCTGTTTAGCGTTTGATGGCTTTCAAAATAACGAATTTGCTGTTCGACGCAACGACTTGTGCGTTGGCAAACAGGCGCTTGAGCTTGTTGTGATAATCCAGGTGACGGTTGCCTACTATCCAGAGTTCACCGCCCTTGGGCAACACCCGATGGGCATCGCTGAACATCTGCCAGGCGATATGGTCGGTGATCGCCTGCAACTGGTGGAACGGCGGGTTGCAGAGGATCCGGTCCACCGAGCCGACCGCCACGCCGTCGAGACAGTTGTTGACCAGGAAGTGGGCGCGGGGCAGGGCAGCCGGCAGATTGTGTTCGACGTTGAGCCGGGCCGAGGCGACCGCCATGTGGGACTCGTCGATGAAGGTCACCTCCACCTCGGTGTCCCGTGCCAGCAGGGAGAGCCCCAGCACGCCGTTGCCGCAACCCAGATCGATCACCTTGCGGGCGCTGTGGATCGGCAGGTTGTCCAGCATGAAGCGGGCGCCGATATCCAGGCTGGTGCGTGAAAACACGTTGGCGTGGTTGTGGATGAGCATGTCGGTGCCCTCCAGCGGCCAGACCGTGGGAAAGGGATTGGCCAGCGCGGGCCGTTCGGCGGGCGTAGCGGCCGGGGTGCAGTGAATGAGGCGGGCCTTCTTCCAGGCCAGCGAAGTGCGGGTCGGCCCCAGGTATTTTTCAAACAGAGCCAGAGTGGAGCTGTGGATGTCTTTGGCCTTGCCGGCAGCGATGACGCGGGTGGCGGGGGTGGCCACCTGGCGCAGGGCCAGCAGTTGTTGCTCCAGCAGCGCCTGATATTTGGAGACCTTGATCACCACCAGCGCGGGGGCATCGGGCAGGGAGGCCAGTGCATCCTGCAGGCGGATGGCGTGGGGATCCAGGCCGTTCTCCGCGAGGTTGGCCAGGGTGGCCTGCTCGCTGATATGGGAGTCGGTCACGCTGACGGGAGCATGGCCGTGCAGATAGGCGGCCAGGGCGCCGAAGCCGTCGTTCATGATGATGACCGGGCCGTCGCGCTCGAGGGGCTCCTCGGCCAGGGTGTTGATCAGATACTCGTCTGCGGCGTCCCAGGCCTGCAACGGATCCTGGTGCTGGCGTGGATAGCGATACAGGGTCAGGCGACAATGGGCCGTGTCGAGAAGGGTTTGCATAGGCGAAGTGTCCAGCTGATTCATGTAACGGGCGCCGACGGGGCGCAAAGTGGCGCTATTCTAGCGGGGGCGGAGAATTTCACCAGTCCCGGCCGCCACGGCAGCGGGGGAAAAACGTGTCATTTTCCCGTTCTGGACGATTTCGTCATCCGGCCAACCCTGGCTACAATGGCCGGACATCCACTTTGGGAGTTTTGCTCGTGACCATGCAACAACAGATCGAGGCCAAGCTGGCCGCCGCCTTGTCCCCCAGCCATCTGGAAGTGATCAACGAAAGCTACATGCACCGGGTGGCACCGGGCTCCGAGAGCCACTTCAAGGTGGTGGTGGTGAGCCAGGCGTTCGAGGGGCAGCGGCTGCTGGGGCGTCATCGTCAGGTCAACGGAGTGCTGGCCGAAGAGTTGGCGGGAGCCATTCATGCATTGGCGCTGCATACCTATACCGAGCAGGAGTGGCAACAGCGGGAGCAGGCACCGACCACCCCCAGCTGCGTCAGCAAAAACGGCCTCTCCTAAGGCTATTGACGAATTGATTACTCAATCTGCGACTAGTTAACAATTCATAAACGTTTTCCGGTGGCGTTCCGGGCTGTGGAACGGGACGCCAACCTCCCGCCCTGACATCAAGATTTCTAATCCTTTTTTGAACATAAAAACCATTACCTATTTTTGGGTAATAATGGCTAACTCGAAGCCGCGCCTGAGGTTTCGTGAAAAAAAGCTGCGTGATTAAATTTCGATGATTTTGTGATAGAGCGGGGATTTTCCCGATTTTGCATGGCAGGCAACTCGCCATAAGTGGTAAACTCAGGCGCTTTTGAATGACCCTGTATGTTGCTGATTTGTTTATTTCTTCGACATCATCCCGCAACATCAACGGGCTCATTCAACAACTCGTCGTGATGTATTTCTCGGCGCTAACCAACCTGTCTTCCCTTAACGGTAGTGCAAGTGAGTATGATTACAATTAAAAGAGGACTGGACATCCCCGTGCTGGGTGCTCCGGAGCAAGTAATCTACGATGGCCCGGCCATCACCCGTGTTGCTACACTCGGCGAAGAGTTCGTGGGGATGCGTCCTACTATGTTTGTCAAAGTAGGTGATCGCGTCATTAAAGGTCAGGAGCTCTTCGAAGATAAGAAGAATCCCGGCGTTAAATTCACGGCCCCCGCCACCGGTGTGGTTTCAGAGATCAACCGGGGTGCCAAGCGCATTCTGCAATCCGTTGTCATCGATATCGATGGGTCCGACGAGCAGGTGACCTTCGAGCACTTTGCGTCTGCCGAGCTGGCCAAGCTCGAGCGCAGCAAGGTGCAGGAGATCCTGGTCGCGTCCGGCCAATGGACCGCGTTGCGTACCCGCCCGTTCAGCAAGGTGCCGGCCGTGGGTTCCACCCCTCGCGCCATCTTCGTCACCGCCATGGACACCAACCCGCTGGCTGCCAGTGCGGAGCTGATCATCAAGGAACAGGCCCAGGCTTTCCTCGACGGTCTGGCCGTGCTGACTCGTCTGACCGATGGCACCGTCTACGTCTGCAAGGGCGAGGCGAGCCTGCCACACGCTTCCCTGGCGCAAGTCAAGGAAGAGGTGTTCGTCGGCCCGCACCCTGCCGGTCTGCCCGGTACCCACATCCACTTCCTGGACCCGGTCGGTGCCAAGAAGGTGCAGTGGCACATCAACTATCAGGATGTGATCGCCTACGGCAAGCTGTTCACCACCGGTCAGATCTTTACCGACAAGGTGATCGCGCTGGCCGGCCCGAACGTGGTCAAACCGCGTCTGCTGCGCACCCGCATGGGCGCCTGCATCAGCCAGCTGACCAACAACGAGCTGCGTGCGGACGAGAATCGCATCATCTCCGGTTCCCTGCTGAGCGGTGCCAAGGCCGAAGGGGTACATGACTACCTGGGTCGCTACCACAATCAGGTCAGCGTACTGGGTGAAGGTCGCGAGAAAGAGTTCCTGGGTTGGGTCAATCCCAGCGCCAGCAAGTTCTCCATCACCCGTACCACCCTCTCTCACCTGATGAAGGGCAAACTCATCAACTTCACTACCACCACCAACGGTAGTGATCGCTCCATGGTGCCTATCGGCAACTATGAGCGCGTGATGCCGCTCGACATCCTGCCGACCCTGCTGCTGCGGGATCTGGTCTCCGGCGACACCGACAATGCGCAAGCACTCGGCTGTCTGGAACTGGATGAGGAAGATCTGGCGCTCTGTACCTTCGTCTGCCCCGGCAAGACCGAGTACGGCCCAGTCTTGCGTGAGTGCCTGACCAAGATCGAACTGGAAGGTTAAGCGATGAGTTTCAAGCAACTTCTTGAAAATATGGAACATCACTTCGAGCCGGGTGGCAAGTACGCCAAGTACTATGCCCTGTTCGAAGCGGCGTACACCCTGTTTTATACCCCGGGTTCCGTGACCCGCAATGCCGCCCACGTCCGTGATGCGATCGATCTGAAGCGCATGATGATCATGGTGTGGCTGGCCGTGTTCCCGGCCATGTTCTGGGGCATGTACAACGTCGGCAACCAATCCATCGCCGCCATCGCCCATCTGGGCACGGCTGCCGGTGCCGACACCTGGCAATACACCATCGCCACCCTGCTGGGTGCTTCGCTGGATCCGGCCGTCGCCGGCATCGGCAGCAAGATGCTGATCGGCGCTGCCCATTTCCTGCCCATCTACCTGACCGTGTTCCTGGTCGGTGGTTTCTGGGAAGTGCTGTTCGCCATGGTGCGCAAGCACGAGATCAACGAAGGCTTCTTCGTGACCTCCATCCTGTTCGCGCTGATCGTGCCGCCCGAGCTGCCCCTGTGGCAAGCTGCCCTGGGTATCACCTTCGGTGTGGTGCTGGCCAAGGAAGTGTTCGGTGGTACCGGCAAGAACTTCCTGAACCCGGCGCTGGCGGGTCGTGCCTTCCTGTTCTTCGCCTATCCGGGCCAGATCTCCGGTGATGCAGTCTGGGTTGCCGTCGACGGCTACTCGGGTGCCACCGCGCTGAGCCAGTGGGCTCAGGGCGGCCAGATGGCGCTGATCAACGGTGCCACCGGCCAGACCATCAGCTGGATGGACGCCTTCCTTGGCAACCTGCCCGGTTCCATCGGTGAAGTCTCCACCCTGATGATCCTCATCGGTGCGGCCATGATCGTCTACATGCGGATCGCCTCCTGGCGCATCATCGCCGGTGTGATGATCGGCATGGTAGCGACCTCCCTGCTGTTCAACGTCATCGGTTCCGATACCAACCCCATGTTCAACATGCCGTGGCACTGGCATCTGGTGCTGGGCGGCTTCGCCTTTGGTATGGCCTTCATGGCGACCGATCCGGTCTCCGCTGCCTTCACCAACAAGGGCAAGTGGTGGTATGGCGCCCTGATCGGGGTGATGGTGGTGCTGATCCGGGTGGTGAACCCCGCCTTCCCGGAAGGCATGATGCTGGCCATTCTGTTTGCCAACCTGTTTGCCCCCTTGTTTGACCATTTCGTGGCGCAGGCGAACATCAAGCGGAGGATCGCTCGTGGCGTTTAATAAAGACTCTACTGTCGGCACCCTCACCATAGTGACCGGTCTGTGCCTGGTCTGCTCCATCGTGGTCTCCGTGGCCGCCGTGGGACTGCGTCCGGCCCAGCTGGAAAACCGGGCGCTGGACAAGCAAAGCAACATTCTGTCCGTCGCCGGTGTCGACATCAGCAGCGTGGCCAAGCGCGATCTGGCCCAGCTGTACGGTGACAAGATTGAAGCGCGTCTGGTTGACTTGACGACCGGTGAGTTCGTTGACGGTGATGCCGACAACTTCGATACCAAGCTGGCGGCAAAAGACCCGGCCAAGAGCATTCGTCTGGCCCCGGCCGACGACAAGGCCGGCCTGCGTCAAATCTCCAAACTGATCCCGGTGTTCTTCGCGAAAGATGCCGAGGGCAAGGTCGACAACATCATCCTGCCGATCTACGGCCAGGGTCTGTGGTCCACCATGTACGCCTTCGTGGCGGTCGCGGCCGATGGCCAGACCATCAAGGGCATCACCTACTATGACCACGGTGAAACCCCGGGTCTGGGCGGCGAGATCGAAAACCCGGCCTGGCGCGAACTGTTCGTCGGCAAGAAGCTGTTCGATCAGGATGGCATGCCGGCACTGCGGGTGATCAAGGGTCATGCTCCGGCTGGTTCCGAGCATGAGATCGACGGCCTGTCCGGCGCGACCCTGACCGGTAACGGCGTACAGCATACCTTCGACTTCTGGATGGGTCCCAAGGGCTTCGGTCCTTTCCTGGCCAAGGTTCGTGCAGGAGAAATCAACAATGGCTGACAAGAGCGAAATGAAAAAGTTGCTGTTGACGCCTGTGCTCGGCAACAACCCCATTGCACTGCAGGTGCTGGGGGTCTGTTCCGCGCTGGCCGTTACCAGCCAGATGAAGACGGCGTTCGTGATGACGCTGGCCGTTACCGCGGTCACCGCCTTCTCCAACCTGTTCATCTCCCTGATCCGCAACCAGATCCCGAACAGCGTGCGGATCATCGCCCAGATGGCGGTGATTGCCTCGCTGGTTATCGTGGTTGACCAGGTGCTCAAGGCGTATGCCTACGACATCTCCAAGCAGCTGTCGGTGTTCGTCGGCCTCATCATCACCAACTGTATCGTGATGGGTCGTGCCGAAGCCTATGCCATGAAGAGTGCTCCGCTGCCCTCCTTCCTGGACGGTATCGGCAACGGCCTGGGTTATGGCGCCGTGCTGCTGACCGTGGCCACCGTGCGTGAAATCCTGGGCTCCGGTACCTGGTTTGGCATCGAACTGCTGCCGCTGGTGAACAATGGTGGCTGGTATGTGCCCAACGGCCTGCTGCTGCTGCCGCCGAGTGCGTTCTTCATCATTGGTCTGATCATCTGGGGCGTGCGCACCAAGGATCCCAAGCAGGTGGAGGCGAAGGATTAAGGTATGGAACACTATATCAGTCTGTTGATTCGCTCGATCTTCATCGAGAACCTGGCGCTCTCCTTCTTCCTGGGGATGTGTACCTTCCTGGCGGTGTCCAAGAAGGTCAAGACCGCCATGGGCCTGGGGATCGCCGTTATCGTGGTTCAGACCGTGGCCGTCCCGGCCAACAACCTGATCTACAACTACGTCCTCAAGGACGGTGCCCTGGTTTCCGGCCTGGATCTGAGCTTCCTGAGCTTCATCACCTTCATCGGGGTGATCGCGGCACTGGTGCAGATCCTGGAGATGGCGCTGGACAAGTATTTCCCGGCTCTCTACAACGCGCTCGGTATCTTCCTGCCGCTCATCACCGTGAACTGCGCCATCTTCGGTGGCGTCTCCTTCATGGTGCAGCGTGACTACAACTTCGTTGAGTCCGTGGTCTATGGCGTGGGTTCGGGTGCCGGCTGGATGCTTGCCATCGTCGCGATGGCGGGGATCCGCGAGAAGATGAAGTATTCCGATGTTCCGGAAGGCCTGCGTGGCCTCGGCATCACCTTCATCACCGCGGGTCTGATGGCGCTGGGCTTCATGTCCTTCTCTGGTATTTCCCTGTAATCGGAAAGGAAATATAGATGGAAATTATTCTGGGTGTGGTCATGTTCACCGTGATCCTGCTGGCCTTGGTGGCAGTCATTCTGTTCGCCAAGTCCAAGCTGGTGACCGCCGGTGACGTGACAATCAGCATCAACGGCGACCCGGCCAAGGCTGTGACCAGCCCGGCGGGTGGCAAGCTGCTCGGCGTGCTGGCCGGCAGCGGTATCTTCGTCTCCTCCGCCTGCGGCGGCGGCGGCTCCTGTGGTCAGTGCAAGGTACGGGTGAAATCCGGCGGCGGTGATATCCTGCCGACCGAGCTGGATCACATCAGCAAGGGCGAAGCCCGTCACGGCGAGCGTCTGGCCTGTCAGGTCACCGTTCGTTCCGACATGGACATCGAACTGCCGGAAGAGATCTTCGGGGTGAAGAAGTGGGACTGTACAGTCATCTCCAATGACAACAAGGCCACCTTCATCAAGGAGCTCAAGCTGCAGATTCCGGATGGCGAGAGCGTGCCGTTCCGCGCCGGTGGTTATATCCAGATCGAAGCGCCGGCTCACCACGTGCAGTACAAGAACTTCGATATTCCCGAGGAGTATCGTGGTGACTGGGATCGCTTCAAGATCTTCGAGCTGGAGTCCAAGGTCAACGAGCCGATCATCCGTGCCTACTCCATGGCCAACTATCCGGAAGAGTTCGGCATCATCATGCTGAACGTGCGGATCGCGACCCCGCCGCCGAGCAACTGGACTGCCCCTCCCGGCCAGATGTCCTCCTACATCTTCAGCCTGAAGGCTGGCGACAAGGTGACCATCTCAGGTCCGTTCGGCGAGTTCTTCGCTAAGGACACCGATGCCGAGATGGTGTTCATCGGTGGTGGTGCCGGTATGGCGCCGATGCGTTCTCACATCTTCGATCAGCTGCGCCGTCTGAAGACCAAGCGCAAGATGAGCTTCTGGTACGGTGCCCGTTCCAAGCGCGAGATGTTCTATGTCGAAGACTTCGACATGCTGCAGGCCGAGAACGACAACTTCCAGTGGCACGTCGCCCTGTCCGATCCGCAACCGGAAGACAACTGGGACGGCTACACCGGCTTCATCCACAACGTGCTGTTCGAGAACTATCTCAAGAACCACGAGGCGCCGGAAGATTGCGAGTTCTACATGTGCGGGCCTCCCGTGATGAACGCTGCCGTCATCAACATGCTGAAAAACCTCGGTGTTGAAGACGAAAACATCCTGCTGGATGACTTTGGTGGTTAATCAATGCACAGTGTTGTAAAGACCTGGCTAGCCTTCGGGCTAGCCTTTTTCTTGACTGGGTGCGGTCAGGAACAAACGGTCCAATCGAAGCCGGAGATCCACATCACCGGCAGCACCATGGGTACCTATTACTCCATCAAGGTGGCGGACAGCGTCATCACGGATCCGGCCAAGTTCCAGGCCGAAGTCGATGTGCTGCTGGAGCGGGTCAACGATCAGATGTCGACCTACCGCCCGGATTCCGAGCTGTCGCGCTTCAACCAGCATCGCGGCTCGACGCCGGTGGTGGTCTCCCGAGATACCGCGCGGGTGGTGACCGAGGCCATTCACATTGGCCGTGAGAGCCGTGGGGCGCTGGACGTCACCGTCGGCCCCTTGGTCAATCTGTGGGGCTTCGGGCCCGATGCCAGGCCGACCAAGATGCCTTCTGACGAGCTGATCACCCAGACCCGCCAGAAGACCGGGCTCGGCAATCTGCACGTGATCACCTCGGCCGATGCCGATACCCTGCAAAAGGACATCCCGGATCTCTACGTGGATCTCTCCGCTATCGCCAAGGGCTTTGGGGTCGACAAGGTGGCCGAGTATCTGGAGTCCATGGGCTCGCGCAACTATCTGGTGGAGATCGGTGGCGAGCTGCGGATCAACGGTGTCAACGGCAAGGGGCACCCCTGGCGCGTCGCCATCGAGAAGCCGACCGCCAACGCCGGTTCGGTGCAGGAAGTGATCGTGGCCGGTGACAACGGGGTGGCTACTTCGGGCGAGTACCGCAACTATTACGAGCTGGACGGCAAGCGCTTCTCCCACACCATCGATCCTATGACCGGCAAGCCGATCCAGCATCGGATGGTGTCGGTGACCGTCATTCACCCCTCCTGCATGACCGCAGACGGGCTGGCGACCGTGTTCATGGTGCTCGGGCCCGAGAAGAGCCTGGCCTATGCCAAGGAGCGGGGTTTGGCTATCTTCGTGATCACCAAGACGGATGATGGCTTCGAGGAGTCCTACTCCGATGCCTTCAAACAGTATCTGGTTAGAAAATAAGGGGCGGTAACATGCAGATTTTTTTGATCACCTTCGGGGTATTTCTGGCGGTAGTGGTGGCCATGGCCATCGGTTACATCTTCCAGAAGAAGACCATCTCCGGCTCCTGCGGCGGACTCGGCAGCATAGGTATCGAAAAAGAGTGTGATTGC
Source organism: Aeromonas sp. Y318-1 (assembly GCF_027706125.1). NCBI lineage: Bacteria > Pseudomonadati > Pseudomonadota > Gammaproteobacteria > Aeromonadales > Aeromonadaceae > Aeromonas > Aeromonas sp. Y318-1. The sequence goes on along the minus strand of NZ_JAPDCM010000006.1, from coordinate 219,023 downwards.
CCGGAACCCTGTGACAACCGCAAGAAGAAGATGGCCAAGGAAGAGGCCCGTCGCAAGATGCTGGCGGAGAACCGGATCATCTGAGCGGACAGGGCGCCGAGTCATACTCGACCCCTTGCCGGATAACCGACGGGCTGACCTGATGGTCAGCCCGTTATTTTTTGCAAAAGACTCAGTAGTCGTATTGCTGGCAGGCTTTCTTCTTGAACTCGGCCCGCCAGCGTGCCAGCTCCTCCCGGGTGCCCAGCTCGTCGCCCTGTTTGATGGCCTGCTCCAGCGCCGCGATGCGGTCATACAGCCAGCTGCATTCGGCGGTCGGGTTGTCCTTGCTGCTGCCCGGCTGTGCCAGCAGGCAGAGCCCCAATCCCAGCCAACCTATCTTCATCTCACCCTCCTTGCGTGATGCGCTAACCAATGGTGCCTTAAGAGTCTATATCCGACCCTCATTTCATGCCGATGGCAGAATTGGCAGCACTGGGTTAGCATAGGCAGGTTACCTGTTTATTCGTACAGTGGTATGCGCAAGATCATTCACATCGACATGGACTGCTTCTATGCCGCGGTAGAGATGCGGGACAACCCGGCCCTGCGCGAGGTGCCGCTGGCCATCGGCGGCTCGGCGGACAGGCGCGGCGTCATCTCGACCTGCAACTATGTGGCGCGCCGCTTCGGGGTGCGCTCCGCCATGCCGAGCGCCCTGGCACGCAAGCTCTGCCCGCCGCTGGTGCTCATCCCCGGCCGGATGGCGGTCTACAAGGAGGTTTCCCGCCAGTTGCGGGCCATCTTTCTGCGCTACACCGAGCAGGTGGAGCCGCTCTCCCTCGATGAGGCCTATCTCGACGTGACGATGAGCCCCTGCTGTGGTGGCAGTGCCACCCTGATGGCCCGCGAGATCCGCGCCGCGATCAAGGCCGAGCTGGGGTTGACCGCCTCGGCCGGGGTGGCGCCGAACAAGTTTCTGGCCAAGCTCGCCTCCGAGCAGCGCAAGCCGGACGGCCTGTTCGTGATCCGCCCGCAGGAGGTGGATGAGTTCGTGCGCCAGCTGCCGCTTGGCAAGTTGCCTGGCATCGGCCGCAAGACCGCTGATCGGCTGGAGTCGCTCGGCCTTTACTCCTGCGAAGATGCCCGCCAGCTCGGCAACGAGGAGCTGATCGCCCGTTTCGGCAAGCTCGGGGAGATGCTGGCCGGGCGGATCTGGGGCCACGATGAGCAGCCGGTGCAGGCCCAGCGGGTGCGCAAGACCATCGGGGTGGAAACGACGCTCGCCAGCGACGTGCTGGATGAGGCCGCCTGCTGGCAGGTGCTCCGCCAGCTTATCCCCGAGCTGGAGCAGCGCTTCTCGGTCAGCCACGGCAAGGAGCAGCTGATGGGGCAGGGGATCAAGCTCAAGTTCGCCGATTTTCAGCAGACCACTGTCTACCGGCGCGGCGGTTACCAGCCGGAGCGGTTTCACGATCTGCTGCACGAAGGCTTGCTGCGGGCGCAGGGCAAACCCATTCGGCTACTGGGATTGGTGGTCGGCCTGCCCGCGGCCGGCGAAGTGAACCAACTTGCCCTGGATTTAGCGTGATAAGGTTAAGTTTTTGTTTCTAAAACCGATACACTGATCACATCTGTAAAAAGCTAGGAAATGGTGGCATGAGTTCTCTTTCTGTTCAGGGGCGGATCACCCTGATCGCCGGTTGTTGTTTGTTGGCCAGTGCCGGAGCCTTGGTGGCCTCTTCTCTCTTCAGTGCTGCCAACATGCAGGATCAGGTGCTGACTTCCACCACGGCGGAAGCCCAGAGTGCGGCCGAAAACTGGATGAAGGCGATGGGCTCCGAGCAGGCGGCCAAGGTGACCAGCTATCTGGACGAGGCCTACTTCCGGGCCACTCTGCTGGGGCAGGGGATCCTGTTCCAGCGCAAGAATGCGGCCGACAACTTCGGCTCCTCCGAAACGCTGCGTACCGCCGTCAATCAGCAGTTGCACGACGCGGCCGCCTCCTCTGACAACCTGCTCGGCGTCTATGCGGTGTTCGAGCCGGATCAGCTCGACGGTGAAGACAGCAATTATCACGGTTCCAGCGCACTGGGCTCCAACGATCAGGGCCGCTTCTCCACCTACTGGGCGCGGGTCGACGGCAAGATCGAACCCGAGGTGCAAAACGAATCCGTGCTGGCGGACGAGAGCCCGACGGCGGCCGGCGGGGTGGAGAACGAGTGGTATCGCTGCAGCATCCGCAGCAAGGCGCTCTGCCTGCTGGAACCCTACCTTGATGATGTGGGCTCGCAGAAGGTGCTGATGACCTCGGTCACCGTGCCCCTGCTGGAGCAAGAGAAGCTGCTCGGCATGGTCGGCGTCGATATCTCGCTGACCGCGCTGCAAAGCCTGGTCAAGGAGATGGATCAGGAGCTCTACGAGGGACAGGGCAAGGTGCTGCTGGTCAGCAGCCAGGGCCGTGTCGCCGGCGTGGACGGCTTTGATGTCACTCTGGGCAGCCCGCTCGGCCAGCAATACCAAGCGCTGGCCGGCGAGCTGCAGGGCTGGCTGGGTCAGGGACAGGTCAGCAGCCGCTGGAGTCCCGATGGCTCCCTGTTGCAGACCTTCGTGCCAGTCAAGATGCGGGGCACCGAGCAGAAATGGGGCATCTACATCGAACTGCCGCGCAGCGTGGTGCTGGCGTCGGCCCTTCAGTTGCAGGACGATCTCTCCGGTCAGGCCAGCCGCAGCGTGATGACCCAGCTGCTCATCGGCGGCCTCATCTCGGCGGTCGCCCTGATCTGCATCTGGCTGATGGCCCACCAGATAGTGGCCCCCATCCGCGCCGTGGTCGCCCGCCTCAAGGACATCGCTAGCGGCGAGGGGGATCTCACCCAGCGCATCGAGCTGCGCCGTGACGACGAGATTGGTGAGCTGGCCAAGTGGTTCAACAGCTTCCTCAACAAACTGCAGAGCACCATCAGCCAGGTCATCGATACCGTGGCTGGCACCCGCGCCAGCGCCGAACAGGCCGCCAGCGTTGCCGAGCGTACCAGTGCCGGCATGCAGGCCCAGTATCAGGAGGTGGATCTGGTGGCGACCGCGTTCGAGGAGCTGAGCGCCACCGCTCTGCAGGTAGCGGGCAATGCCAATTCGGCGGTGGCCGCGGCCAATCAGGCGGATACGGCGGCGCAGGAGGGCAAGTACGTGGTGGCCGATACCCAGGAGGCGATGCGCAAGCTGATGGCGGTGATCAGCGACGCCAAGCCGGTGGTGGAGCACCTGTCGGCCAACAGCGAGAACATCAACGACATCCTGGTGGTGATCCAGGGGATTGCCGAGCAGACCAACCTGCTGGCGCTCAACGCCGCCATCGAGGCGGCGCGGGCCGGTGAGCAGGGTCGTGGCTTTGCGGTGGTGGCGGACGAAGTGCGCAATCTGGCGGGCCGCACCCAGAACGCCATCGTCGAGATCCAGACCCTCATCGGCCAGCTGCAGTCCGGCACCGAGGCCGTGGTGAAGGCGATCATGACCGGCCACAGCCAGGCGGATCTGACGCTCACCAAGGTGGATCTCTCGGTCAGCGTGCTGGAGCAGATCATCCACGCGGTGGCGACCATCCATCAGATGAACGAGCAGATTGCCAGGGCGGCGCAGGAGCAGAGCGGGGTGGCGGACGAGATCAATCGCAACGTCAGCAACATTCGCGACGTGAGCCATACCATCCGCGCCGAGGCGGCCAGCTCCGCCGAAAACGGTCGCGAGTTGTCGGCGCTGGCCGACAAGCAGCAGCAACTGGTGGGGCAGTTCAAGGTATAGGGATAAGAAAAAAGGCGCCGTCCAACCGGAGGCGCCAAACACATTCAGATGACAGACTGGGTTAAATCGGTCCGATTTAAACCCCTCTTCCCGCAGAGGAAGAAACACAACACCACAATCGCAGTCCAGTGACTCACAAAAATCACATGTAAACCAACATGGAAGAGAAAAAGTGAGCCATATGACAACGGATTGCGAAGCGAATTATGTTTATTCACTGGTCGACCCGCAACCGACAAATTATAATGCGGCCCATTAGAAAAACTCATCGTCGGCTGGTCTCATGTCTCGTCGTTTACCCCCGCTCAATGCACTGAAAGCATTCGAAGCCGCGGCTCGTCATTTAAGCTTCACCCGGGCTGCGGAAGAGCTTTTCGTGACCCAGGCTGCCATCAGTCACCAGATCAAGGCGCTGGAAGAGTACCTCGGCATCAAGCTGTTTCGCCGCAAGAACCGCTCCCTGCTGTTGACCGAGGAGGGGCAGGGCTACTTCCTCGACATCAAGGACATCTTCACCTCCATCTCGGAGGCGACTGACAAGCTGCTGGCGCGCAGCGCCAAGGGGGCGCTCACCGTCTCTTTGCAGCCGAGTTTCGCCATCCAGTGGCTGGTGCCGCGGCTGGTGAAGTTCAGCGAGCGCCACCCCGACATCGATGTGCGGATCAAGGCGGTGGACATGGACGAGGGCTCGCTCACCGACGATGTGGACGTGGCCATCTATTACGGCCGTGGCAACTGGCCTGGGCTGCGTGCCGACAAGCTGCACACCGAGTATCTGATCCCGGTCTGTTCGCCGCTGCTGCTGACCGGCCCCAAGCCGCTGCGCACCCCGGACGATCTGACCCGCCACACCCTGCTGCACGATACCTCGCGCCGCGACTGGAAGGCCTGGTTTCGCCAGCTCGACATCGATGCGCCCAACGTCAATCAGGGACCCATCTTCAGCCACTCCACCATGGTGATCCAGGCGGCCATTCACGGCCAGGGGGTGGCCCTTGGCCACAGCGTGCTGGCCCAGCCCGAAATAGAGGCCGGCCGCCTCATCTGCCCGTTCGAGCAGGTGCTGGTGAGCAAGAACGCCTTCTATCTGGTGTGCCAGGAGCAGCAGTCCGATCAGGGCAAGATAGTGGCCTTCCGCGACTGGATGCTGGAGCTGGTGGAGCAGGAGGAGGCCCGTCGCCGGGCACGGCTGGCCGATGCCTGAGGTGATCCGGGAGGGGGCTGTCGATGCACCCGTCCGAATTCTGCTGGCCCATGGCGCCGGCGCGGGCATGGAGCACGCCTTTCTGGCCGAGCTGTCACGCCTGCTGGCCGGGCCGGACATCGAGGTGGTGCGCTTCAACTTCCCCTACATGAGCAAGCGCGCGCTGGATGGCAAACGCAGACCACCGGACAGGCAACCCGTGCTGCTGGCACACTGGCGCCAGATGGCGAAGGAGTTTGCTCATCCCCGGCTGTTTCTGGCCGGCAAGTCGATGGGCGGGCGGATGGCGGCCGAACTCTATCAGGATAGCGAGGATGAGATGAATGCTGCAGGATTGCTCATTCTCGGGTATCCTTTCCACCCCCCGGCCAACCCCGACCGCTGGCGGGGTGACGTGCTCAAGCAGATCAAGACGCCGACCCTGCTGTTGCAGGGGGAGCGCGATACTTTCGGCACCCGTGCCGAACTGGCTGATTTTCCCTTCTCACCCTCCGTATCGGTCCATTGGCTGACCGATGGTGATCATGGCTTCAAACCGCGCAAGAGCAGCGGGGTGAGCGAGGAGGATAACCTGCGGCAGGCGGCCGGGCAGATCAAGAACTTCATTGCGACCATCCCGACGTGAACGTGAGGATGGGAAGCGAAACGACGAGGAGGCAAGGGATGCAATTCCATCGACATTGGCTGGTGCTGGCGGGTGTGTTCGGCCTGACGGCAACCCTGCTGGGGGCCTACGGTGCCCATGGTCTGGCGGCCAGCGGGATCGAGCCTTCGCTTCTGGCGGCGTTCAATACCGCCGTGCAGTATCAGTTTTTCCACGCCCTGGCCCTGCTGGTGCTGGGGTGGTGCGGTGTGCGCAGCAAGGTCATCACCTTTGCCGGCACCGCCTTCGTGCTGGGGATCCTGGGATTCTCCGGCAGTATTTATGCCATGGTGCTGCTCGGCAGCAAGGGGCTGGGGCTGATTACCCCGGCCGGTGGCCTCTGTTTTATGTTCGGATGGGCGGCTCTGATATGGGCTGGCTGTCGTCTTGGAGGAAAAAATGAATAATCTGCTGCTTTATTGCCGCCCCGGTTTTGAGAAAGAGGCGGCGGCAGAGATCACCGAGCGTGCCAGTAACATGCAGTGCTACGGTTTCGCCCGGGTCAAGGACGACAGCGGTTACGTGATATTCGAGCTGTATGACGAGGAGCAGGCCGATCTGCTGGCGCGCAAGCTGCCGTTCAGAGAGCTTATTTTCATTCGCCAGATGCTGGTGGTGACCCATGAGCTGAAGGATCTGGATCTGTCGGATCGCATCACCCCCATCCTGGAGGCGACCCAGGGTTACGCCATCTGCGGCGATCTGCGGGTGGAAACCGCCGATACCAACGAGGCAAAAGAGCTGTCGGCCTTCTGCCGCAAGTTCACCGTGCCGCTGCGCCAGGCGCTGCGTGGCAACGAGCTGCTGACCAAGAAGGAGACCCCGCACCGGCCGGTGTTCCACGCCTTCTTCCTGGCCAATGATCACGTGTTGCTGGGTTACTCCTACTCCTTCAACAACTCCGAATTCCACATGGGTATCCCGCGTCTGCGCTGCCCGGCCGATGCTCCGAGCCGCTCCAGCCTCAAGCTGGAAGAGGCCTTCTACGTGTTCGTGCCGCGGGAAGAGTGGGACCTGCGCCTCACCTCCGGCATGAAGGCCGTCGATCTGGGCGCCTGCCCGGGTGGCTGGACCTATCAGCTGGTACGTCGCGGCATGATGGTGACGGCGGTGGACAACGGCATGATGGCCCAGTCCCTGATGGATACCGGTCAGGTCAAGCACATTCGCGACGATGGTTTCGTGTGGCGGCCGAGCAAGAAGAACACCTACTGGCTGGTGTGCGACATGGTGGACAAGCCGGCGCGGGTCACCCACATGATCGCCGACTGGTTCCGGGAGAGCGATTGCCAGGAGGCGATGTTCAACCTCAAGCTGCCGATGAAGAAGCGCTACGCCGAGGCGGTGCACAACATCGAGGTGCTGCGCGAGCTGCTCAAGGAGATCGACAACGCTTTCGTGATCCAGGCCAAGCAGCTCTATCACGATCGCGAAGAGATCACGGTGCACGTCTACAACAAGTACTGGGTTTCCAAGCTCTCCGCCAAGGAGTAATTGCTGGCGGTGAGCCACTGACCACAAGGCCGACAACCCACGGGTTGTCGGCCTTGTGATTTCAGCGCCATCAGAAACGGTAATCGAAGCGCAGCGAGGATTCGCCGTCGGTGAGCTTGAGCTCGATGTCGAGCGGTATGGTGCGATCGGTCGGGCTGAACTCCAGCTTCACCCCGTTGCCGCGCAGCTTGATGGAGGTATTCATGCCGGCGGTCTTGAACTTGATCCTGGGTTTGTGCTGCTCGAAGGAGAGGCTCACGCTCTTCTCGGCGGTCAGGTTCAGTTTCTGGTAGGGAGTGACCTGACTGTTGCCATCGCTGTCGGTCACGACATCCATCCCGAAGGAGAGCGGTTTGGGTGCCTTGAGCAGGTCGTTGGTATCCACGTTGGAGCGCCAGACCTGGCTTGCCTGCTGGGAAGAGGGGGGCAATTGCGGCCAGGCATTCTCGACCGGTCTGTCTACTGCCATGGCGTTGCTGCTGATGAGCAGCAGGGTAACGATAGCGCGCATAATGGATCTCCTTATCCCTTATCTATTGAACATAGTAGCCAATCGACAAAGGGGGGAGAGCACCGCGAGATAAAACAAAGGGAGCCTAAGCTCCCTTTAAAAATCAATATCTTGGGTGTTATTACAAACGGTCGATGATGGATTGGGTGAACTCGCTGGTGGAGGCGGAGCCCCCCAGATCCCGGGTCACCCGGTCGCCGGATTCGATGGTGGCGCGTACCGCCTCACGGATCCGTTCGGCCTTGTCCTGCATGCCCAGATACTCCAGCATCTGGATGGAGGCGAGGATCACCGAAGTGGGGTTGGCGATGTTCTTGCCGGCGATATCCGGTGCCGAGCCGTGCACCGCTTCGAAGATGGCGGCGCCATCGCCGATGTTGGCACCCGGTGCCATCCCTAAGCCCCCCACCAGACCGGCGCACAGATCCGACAGGATGTCGCCGAACAGGTTGGTGGTGACCATGACGTCGAAGCGCTCCGGGTACATCACCAGGTTCATGCAGGCGGCATCAACGATCATCTCTTCGCTCTGGATGTCCGGGTAGCGGCTGGCCACTTCACGAGCCACTTCCAGGAACAGGCCGGAGGTGGACTTGAGGATGTTGGCCTTGTGGATGATGGTGACTTTCTTGCGCCCTTCCTGGCGAGCCAGCTCGAAGGCGAACTTGACGATGCGTTCCGCCCCTTCGCGGGTGATGATGCTCATCGCCTCGGCGCTCTTGTTGTCGTCGCTGCGCTTCTGACCGGCCCCCGAATACATGCCTTCGGTGTTCTCGCGCACCGTGATGATGTCGATGTTGTCATAACGGCTGCGGGTCCCCTTGAAGGAGAGCACCGGGCGGACGTTGGCGTAGAGGTTGAATTTCTTGCGCAGGGAGACGTTGATGGAGGTGAAGCCACCGCCGACCGGGGTGGTGAGCGGGCCCTTCAGGCTGACCTTGTTCTTCTCGATGAGATCCAGCGTTGCCTGGGGCAGCAGCTCGCCGTGCTTCTCCAGCGCCACCAGGCCGGCGTCCGCGTATTCGTATTCGAAGTCACAACCGGCGTGGGTCAGGATCTGGATGGCGGATTCGATGATGCTGGGGCCGATGCCGTCGCCCGGGATGACGGTAATTTTTCTTTTTGACATGAGACGTATCCACTTCTAGGGAACAGAGGGGGAGGATTCGGCGGTTTTATACCATTTCTACACCTAACCCTCCATGTTTCTTTACATTCTATCTGTTTTTGTCAACAGCGAGAGTGAGTCCGGTCATGCTTGGCGGTTTCGCTTTATCAGGCTTCGGGAGCCGGTGGGTAGCGGATCTCCCGCAGATTGAAGCCGAGTGGAATGTCCCGCTGCAGCCGCACCAGCCGTTGGGCCAGCAGGGCCTCATCCTGGTGCTGGCGCAGCTTGAGCAGCGCCTTGGCGGCATCTTCCTGCTGGCAGGCCGCCAGCAGGCTGGCCAGATCGCCGTATTGCTGCAGCAGCTGGGTGGCGGTCTTGGGGCCGATGCCGGGCACCCCCTTGATGTTGGAGCCGCCGATGCCGGTGAGGGCCCAGAAATCTACCAGTTGCGTCGGAGCAACCCCGTACTGCTGCTCGACGAAGGCGGTGTCCAGCCAGCGCTTGTTGAAGTAGTCGCGGATCTGGATCTGCGGGCAGATGAGCTGGCAGAACCCCTTGTCGGTGGAGATGATGGTGGCTCTGGCACCGTGCTGGGCAATGCCGGTGGCCAGGGTGGCGATGAGATCATCCGCCTCGTCGGTCTGGGAGAGCAGGGCGTCCACGCCGCACTCCCAGAAGGCATCCTGCAGCTCGTTCAAGCCCTCACGCAGCTCGGTCGGCATGGGAGTTCGCCCCTCCTTGTAGGCCGGGTAGACCTCCTTGCGCCAGCTGTGTACCTCGCCGTCGAACACCGCGATGACGTGGGTCGGCTCGCTGGCGGCCAGCAGCTTGCGGCAGGTGTTGATGAGGTTGGCACGGGTGGCGATCAACGCCTGGGCCGGGGTCAGCGCCTGCTGGGCCTGAACCGCGTGCAGCCGGCGAATGAGATTGAGGGCATCGATGATGAGCAGGTGTGGCCTTGGGTTTGACATAGGGCACTCTTGGCAGTCGGGACGCCCCATTGTAACAAACCAGCGGGCTCGATGGGGGATTGATGGCCGCGGGCATTCCCTGCGACAAAAAAGGGGCGCCATGCGCCCCTCGTTTCAGCTGTGCTGCCCGTCAGCGCACGATTTCGTAGCAGGGCACATACTGGCTGCCCGGCAGCTTCATGCGCTGCTGCTTGACGAAGCTCTCCAGCAGCTTGTCCATCAGGTGCATCAGCTCCTTGTCGCCGTGCAGCTTGAAGGGGCCCTTCTTCTCGATGGCGCGGATGCCCCCTTCCTTGACGTTGCCGGCGACGATGCCGGAGAAGGCTCGGCGCAGGTTGGCCGCCAGCAGCTGGGGCGGCTGGTTGCGGTGCAGGTCGAGGCTGGCCATGTTGGCGTGATCCGGCTCGAACGGCAGCTGGAACTCCGGCTCGATCTTGAGCGACCAGTTGAAGGAGTAGGCATCGCCGACCGATTTGCGGTATTCGCGGATCTTCGGCATCGCCTCTTTCATGACCCGGGCCACTTCCGGGGCATCGCCGACGATGATCCGGTAGAGGCTGGTGGCCGGCTCACCCAGGGTCGCCTTGACGAAGTCGTCGATGGCGCGGAAGTAGTCGGCGCTCTCCTTGGGGCCGGTCAGGATGATCGGCATGGGCTGCCGTTCGTTGGCCGGGTGCATCATGATGCCGAGCAGGTAGAGCAGCTCTTCGGCGGTACCGACCCCGCCCGGGAAGATGATGATGCCGTGGCCAAGGCGCACGAAGGCCTCCAGCCGCTTCTCGATGTCCGGCAGGATCACCAGCTCGTTGACGATGGGGTTGGGCGGCTCGGCGGCGATGATGGAAGGCTCGGTGAGGCCGATGTAGCGGCCGTTGCGCACCCGCTGCTTGGCGTGGCCGACGGCGGCGCCCTTCATCGGGCCCTCCATGGCACCCGGGCCACAGCCGGTGCAGATGTTGAGCTCACGCAGGCCCAGCTCGCTGCCCACCGCGCGGGTGTACTGGTACTCGATCTCGTTGATGGAGTGACCGCCCCAGCAGACCACCAGATTGGGGTCGGCGCCAGGCAGGATCGCCTTGGCGTTGCGCAGGATGGCGAACACCACGTTGGAGATGTGGGTGGAGCTGGTCAGGTTGACCAGCCGGTTCGACTCCAGCTGGGTCGACACATAGAGGATGTCGCGCAGGACGGAGAACAGGTGCTCCTGAATGCCGCGGATGATCTCGCCATCGACGAAGGCGTGCTCGGGGGCGTTGAACAGCTCGAGCTTGACCCCGCGCTCGCGCCGGATCACATGAATATCGAAGGATTTGAAGCGCTCCAGTATCTCTTTGGAGCTGTCGGTATGGCTGCCGGAGTTGAGTACCGCCAGCGAGCAGTTGCGAAACAGTTGATAGATATCGCTGGAGGCGGTTTGCTTGAGGCGGTCCACCTCGAGCTGGGACAGCAAGTCCATGCTGCCGACTGGATTGATGTGCGTAATCATAGGTTCCCCTTTCACTCGCTTGTTATCGTTGTGCTTTTCCCTGGGGAGAAAACGGGATGCCCTGTGGCATCCCTTGAATTTGATAGTAGATGTAAGCGGTGGGGCAGGGGAATAGGGGAAAAGTGCGTTTGCTGCTTTTTTAGTCGCCGATCAGGCCAGATTGACCTGATCCCGACCCGAGTTCTTGGAGCTGTAGAGTGCCTTGTCGGCCCGCTCGAACGCATCCGTGGTGTGATCCCCTTCCCTAAACAGGGTGGCACCGATGGAGATGGTGATCTCGACCCTGGCATCGCGAAAACGAAACGGAATGCTCTTGATGGTCTGGCGCAAAGTCTCCAGCGGCTTCTGGAACTTGTCCGGATTGATGTTCGGCAGCAGCACCACGAACTCCTCGCCGCCGAAGCGGGCGATGAAGTCGGTGTCGCGCAGGGCCCCCTGCAGCGCCTTGGCCACCACCTTCAACGCCTTGTCGCCGGCCATATGGCCGTAGTTGTCGTTGATGTGCTTGAAGTGGTCGATGTCGATGATGGCCAGGCACAGCGGCGTGTTGTAGCGCAGCCAGCGCTTGTATTCGAGCTCGAGCCGCTCGTCGAGGGCTGCCCGGTTGTGCACCTGGGTCAGGCTGTCGAGGAACAGCTTGTGTTTCTGGATGGTGAGTCGCTTCTTGTATTCGGCGGTCTCCTCCTTCATCAGCCGCAGCTTGGCCTCCATGGTGGAGAGGCGGGTCAGCAGATGGCGCTCGCGGGCGGCCATGGCCTCCCTGTCCTGCAGCAGCAGGTTGATGGCCCCCATGTGACCGGAGATGGCCCCCTTGAGGTCATCAATGGTGTCATGGCTGGCCAGGGTATGGTCAATGGCCTTCAGCTCCCTGTCGATGGCCTTGCGGGTATCCAGAGTGGCGCTTTGCAGGGCGCGCCCCTCGTCGAGGGATTCGGTGAAGCTGAAGTGGACCGCCGAGAGGCTCTCGTTGAGGGTGCTGAGAAACGCCTGGGAGGCTTTGCGCTCCTCGCGGGTGCCCTCGATGATGAGCTCGATCACCTGCAGGCAGATCTCCGCCAGCAGGGGAGGGGTGATGCCATTGAGCAGTTGGCGGCGAATGTCCGCCAGACTCTCGCCGACGGCGCCGGCAAAGTCGAGCTCGGTGATGAGCCGCTGCAGCTCGTCGGCGATGTGGGCATGTACCTTGACGTCAAAGGGGGCGCCCGGCTCCGGCGCGGCTAGGTCGGTGACCGTTTCTGCCTGGTTGCCGGCGGGCGTGCTCTGGGCCAGCAGGGGTTGGGTGGGCAGCAGCTGGATCTTGATGGCCTGCTGGTAGAACTCCAGCAGCCGGATCACCTTCTTCTGGTGATCGCCGATGCCATAGCCATCCGGGCTTGCCAGAAACTCCTTGAGGGATTTGCGGGTCTCCTCCGGGAAGCCCTTGAGAGCCTTGAGTTGCTTGCTGCCGAGCTCGATGGCGGACTTGGTCAGGGAGATGGACTCTTCCAGCGCGTTGCCGTGCTGCTGCAGCAGCTTCTCGATGACGGCGAGGTCGGCATCGAGGGAGGAGAGCGGCGGGTTGCCATCGAGTTTCTGCTTGAGCTTGGCGAGCTTGTTGTCCAGCTCGCGATCGTGGCCGCGACAGGCCTGCATCAGCTTGGCGATGAACTGGATGCTGCGGGCCCGTTCGGTGTCGGAGAAAGAGACGACGCCGTCCAGCTCCAGCTGCTTTTGCTGAAGGGATTCCCTGAGTCTGGCCAATTGTCCGGCTACGGCAGCGATATCATTCATTATTCAGGTCGCCCTGTTGTCATTATCGTTGTTGTGTTGGATAGCAACAGCGGTCGAACCCAGTTCCAGACCCAGTTGATTATCTATGTGTCATTGATCAACCGGCGCTTTCGTCCGTGAAAGTCGAAGCCAATTAACCCATTGCTTTTCATGAGAAGAATTTACTTTTACCAGTCCCTTGTCAATTGCCATCAAGCAGCATTGCCACACATCCCCATTAAAAAATGCGGCCTGCTGGCAATCGATGGCGGCCAGCTCCAGCCAGACGCTTTGCTGGTGTTTTTCGCTGAGCTGAATGGCTCCTGCCAGGGCCAGATAACAGAGGTCGAACAGGCCGTGATGATCGAGGGCGGTGGCCGCCTTGGGCAGGAAGGGGTGGCTGACGATGCCGAGGCTGATGTGGCGATCGAGCGGGTGCTGGCAGGGGAACTCGGCCAGTGCCGCAAGCAGTTCGCGGGCAAGTCGGTGCAGGTCTTCCACATGGCGTTGGGGCACCACATAGAGCAGGTGGCCTTCGCGCAGGTCATAGATGCGGCCATCCTGCGGGGTGAGGCCGTTGACGTAGGCGCCGAAGGCCTGCTCTATCTCGCGGCTCACCTGATAACCGTGCTGTTCCAGGCTGTTGACCAGGAAGGGCACCCGAAACAGCAGGTAGTGCAGCTTGTCGTCGAACTCGCTGGTGGGCAGTTCGCTTAAATACCAGCGCTCGGATTTTTGCTGGCGCTTGGCCATCTCCCGCGGCCAGCGGCTCATCAGTCGCTGCCAGTTGGCCAGCCCGGTGCGTGGCTCGAGCAGCAGCGCCTCGCCCAGCTGTTTGCCCTGCAGACGGGCGACCCGCAGCTTGAGCCAGAGGGTGAAGAACAGATAGATGAACAGGGTCAGCAACAGACCGGTCACCACGCTCGACCAGAGGTAGCGATCCTGCTGATGCTTGCTGGTGCTCAGCTGCTGCTGCAGCTCCTTGATCTGCTGCTCCCGCTCCACCTGGGCGTAGTTGTCGCGGATCGCCTCCTGCTCCAGATCGACCTGCTGCTGACGGACCTGCTCGCTGCGCTGGTGGAAATTCTTGTAGCTGTCCAGCGCCTGCTGCAGATAGCCCTTCTGCTCGTAGGCCGCCGAGAGCAGGCGGAAGATCTCGAACTGGCGCTGGGCGTCGCCGATCTGGTTGGCCAGTGCCAGCGCGTTTTCCAGCTGCAGGATGGCGATGCCCGCCTCCTTCTGCTTGAGGTGCAGCTCACCCAGCAGCAGCAGGGTGTCGATCAGCGGCTCCTTGTCGTCCCCCAGCTCGTGGGACTGGCGGGCCGCGGTGAGGTAGTTGCGGGCCAGGGTCAGGTTGCCGGTTTCCAGATAGGTTTTGCCTATCTCGTACTTGAGGTGGGCGATGCGGGTGCGGTTGTTGCCCTCGTCCAGCAGATCAAGGGCATTGAAGAAGTAGACCAGCGCCATGTTCATCTCGCCCTGCTCCCGGTTGAGGCGGGCCAGCACGATGAGGGCGTCGCTCAGCAGGGAAGGATTGCCGAGGGCATGGAAGTAGTTGGCCGCCTCGTTGGCGTATTGCAGCGCCTTCTGCGGCTCCTGCTCCTCCTGATAGAGGTTCACTATCTGGTTCGACAGCAGGCCGAGGAACAGCGGATCCTGCAACCCTCTGGCCTGCTGCTGGGCATCGATGTAGTCACCCAGCGAGAGTTGGGGCTGCTTGAGGGCGTGGTAGAGGTCGCCGCTCACCGCGCTGACCCAGGCGCTGGCCAGCGGATTCTTGGTCTGATCCGCCCAGCGGCGGGCTTCGGCCAGCTGGCGCTTGGCCTCGTCGAACTGGTGCGCTTCTATGCTGGCGTTGGTGCGCAGCAGCCGGCTGTACACCTGCAACTGGCTCTCTTTCAGGCTGGGGGTGCTGAGCAGGGTCTCCAGCTGGCCGAGCAGGCCGCCGCTGGCGCCGTGGGAGCGCTCCTGCAGATTCTGGCTGCGGATCTTCAGATAGAGGCCGTGGGCCTGCAGCTCCAGTTGCTGCTCCTTGGCCGCCATGGCGATGCCCTGATCGAGGGATTTCTGGGCCGCCTGGAACTGGCCAAGCTGCAGCAGGCACTCCCCCTTGAGCAGGTGGGCACCGGTGGCCTGGGCGGCGGTGCCATAGCTCAACAGCGGCTCGCGGTAACCGTACTCCTGGCGATTGCTGATGATTTGCTTGGGATTATTGGCCGTGCGGGTGAGGAAGGCGGAGGTGATCTGCACGCATCTGGCGGGATCGGTCAGCACCAGGGTCTGGGCCTGTTGCAGATCGATGGACAACTGCTCCTTGGCCAGATCCAGATCAGGAGCCGACAGGGAGGACATCATCATTGCCAGAAAAAACAGTTGATTCATTGGATTAAGGGCAGCACGGGAGTGAGGGCATGTTATCCAAGCCCGCCCCCGTGCGTCCAGAGTTTACTGACAGATTGCGCGCCGGCTCCGCGATCCGGGCCGTGGCAGTGCTGCAGGCCCGGTGGGGTGACGGGTTATTGCCGGATCAGGCGCAGGTTGGCCGGCACCACTTCCCAGTCGCTGCGAAACGGGTTGATGTCCAGGCCGCCGCGGCGGGTGTAGCGGGCGTAGACGGTCAGTTGGCTCGGGCGGCAGAAGTGCTTGAGATCGGTGAAGATCCGCTCGATGCACTGCTCGTGGAACTCGTTGTGCTGGCGAAACGAGATGAGGTAGCGCAGCAGTTTTTCCCGGTCCAGCTGCGGGCCGCGATAGTGGATCACCACGGATCCCCAGTCCGGCTGGCTGGTCACCAGGCAGTTGGACTTGAGCAGGTGGCTGTGCAGGGTCTCCTCCACCTCCTGGCTGCCGGCCGCGCCTTGCAGCAGGTCGGCATCGAACTCGTAACAGTCCACTGCGATGTCCTGTTCGTCGATGCACTCGCCCGGCAGGGCGGCAATGTGGTGCGGAGCCTGGGCCAGCGGGAACAGGGTGACGCTCACGTCGCTACCGGCACAGGCGCTCAAGTCCTTGACCAGCATGGCCTGCACCGCTTCCAGCGAGTCGCAGCGGGTCTGGTTGAAGGAGTTGAGGTAGAGCTTGAACGACTTGGATTCGATGAGGTTCGCGCTGGTGGCGGGTACCGAGACCTCGCCGACGGCGACCATGGGCTTGCCCCTGGCATTGAGCCAGGAGAGCTCGTACAGGGTCCAGACGTCGCAACCCTGGAACGGCAGCTCGCCGCCAAGGCCGAGGTCGTCGCGGTTCAGGCTGCGGGGCACCGGCTGCAGCAGGGCCGGGGTGTACTGGCTGATGTAGGCCGACTGTTGACCCAGGCTCAGCCCCTGCAGGGCGCTGGCTCCGGCGTATCTCTCTTGTTTGCTCATGTGTGCTGACTCGAACGTTGAATGGGCGATGGCAGAGCATGCGCCCGATGGGGGCGGCAAGGCGGGGAGCGCCGGCTGGCGATCCGCGCTGCACCTTGTCTGCTCATGGCTTTGATGGTGCAATAGCGAACTTTGGCAGCAATTGTGGGGAATTTCGATGTCGGATCAAGTCTTGTCTGCCCTGGAATACTTTTTTTTGCGCTGGCAGCGCGACGGCGAGGCGAGGCGAGGGCTGCCCCTGTGCGAGTGGGAGGCAGACTGGCGCTCCCCCTGCGAGCTGGATGACCCCAAGGAGGGTCGGGTGGCCTGGCGCCCGCATCGGCGCGCCGAACCCGCCGATTTCACGGCGATGAACGAGGCGCTCGAGCTGACCCTGCATCCGGCCGCCCAGGCCCTGTTTGGTGGCTGGTTCAGCCGCCCTGTGCCCTGCCTCTACAAGGGGTTGCGGCTCGAGTTTGTGCTGCCCTGGAACGAGGCGGATCTCGACTTGCTCAAGGAGAACCTCATCGGCCACCTGCTGATGCTGCGCAAGTTGAAGCGCTCACCCTCTTTGTTCATCGCCACCACCCGCAACGAGATGACACTGGTGTCGCTCGACAACGAGAGCGGGCTGGTGTGGCTGGAGTGGCTCGACTCGGGTCGCCGGTTGGTGCTGGCGCCCTCATTGCCGGCGTTCCTCGAGCGGCTTGAGACGTTGCCGCAATAAACAGCGTCAGTTGCAATGAAAAACGCCTTGCCGACCGGCAAGGCGTTTTTGTTTGGTTCACCGCCGGGCTCAGTCCTTGAAATCCCAGGAGAGGTTGGCGACCAGCCGGCAGGGATCGCACTTGAAGTCGAAGATCTCGTGCAAGGGCTCGGCCAGTGCCCACTCGCCGCCGCAGCTCGGACAGGGGCGGGCTTTCTCCTCGGCCGCACTCCGGCCGCCCACCCGGTAGAGGTAGTAGTAGGTGGGGATACCGGTGAGGGCTTCCAGCCGCTTGCCAAGATCGCTGCCACGGCGCTGGAGCCGGCTGCCCACCTCACCGATTTCGTGCAGCGCCGCATGTTCGGCGATGGAGCCGTTCATCTGCAGCTGATCGCACGCCTCCCAATCCTCCTGCCACTTGATGATCTGCTTGTGGTCGCCGTTGGCGACGGCCGGCAGCCGATAGAGCGGGATGGGGGCGAAGTGGTCACCGCAGCGCAGCGGCGAGCAGGTGTGCAGGAAGCTGGTGTAGAGCAGCATCCAGCTGGGGCGCTCGCCATCATGGCCGCAAGGGTCGGTGCTGTCGGAGAGCAGATCCGCCCCCTGCAACTGGAGTTTGGGGGCGAGCAGGCCGGCCTGATTGAGCTGCTGCTCCGCCAGCTTGACCTGCTCGCTCTGGTTGTCCGGATGCAGGCTGTCCTGCTCCGGGCAGACCACCCGGCTGACGAAATAGCCCTCGTGCATGCTGGTGGGGAACTCCCGGCCGAGGATCTGGCCCTGATAGCGCAGCATGTCGAGGTAGTTGACGATGGCCCGCTCGGCCTCGCCCAGCGAGGTGTCGCGGTAGCACTCAAAGCAGAGTTCGAGGATATACATGGCTTACTGCTTCCCCTGCTGGAGCAGCAGCTCGGTCAGTCGATCCACCTTCTGTTCGAGCCGCTCGAGCCGTTCGGCAAGCTGCTGCAGGGTGGGCTCGGCGGCGGGTGCGGGGACCATCTGCGCTGTGCTTCCGGCTTCCGGGGCGCTGGCGGGTTGCAGCTTCCACTGGCTCAGCACTTTGAGCAGCTCGGCCATGGGGACGGGCTGGCTGAGGCGGGCCTTGACCATAGCGGTGGAGGGGGTGATCCCCTTGGCGGCCAGTTCGTTGGCGATGCGGATGATCTCTTGGGCTGACATGGGACTCCTGCGCAGGATGAAAAGTGGTTCGGGCTGGACGGGCAGAGAGCTTAACCAAAGCGCGGTGCGCTGAACAGCGGGGCAAAGGTCAGTCGGGCCGGCGCAGCAGCACGTCCAGTTCGTCGATGGCTTCCGACCAGTCCGCATCGTTCCACAGGGCATCGCGCAGAAAGTCGGCCTGGGCGCGGTTCCAGAAGGGGGCTTCCGGCAGCAGGGTCTGGTTGTCCAAACGGTGCTCGTGAATGAAGCGGTGCAGGCTCAGCTCGTCGTTGGCCAGCCCCAGCTGGGCAAACAGGGCGGCCAGATCGTGGGTCAGGAATTCCATCTCATCTCTCCCAAGAGGCATTCCTGAACATTATAGGCCGCCCCGTGGCGGCAGATTTACAGGGTGGGCACCCGGTGGGGTGGCAGCTCGACGCCGACCACCTGCAGCCCCTGCATGCGCAGTTGCCCCAGATAGTGGCTCTCGCCATCGCTGGAGAATTCAAACTCGTAATAGGTGAGCAGCCGCAGCGGCTGGTGGGCCAGCGCACGGTGGCTGCGTGCCAGCGACAGCAGTTGCAGGTCGTGATGCTGGCAGTAGCGGCGCATGTATTGCCAGGCGAGCTCGGCCTGACGCCGCTGGTGCCAGAAGGCACCGGCACCGAGGATAAGCAGCAAGATTGCGAACATTTCACCCATCGCGGGCTCCTTCCGGGGTGTGATCCGTGTCGACAGGCGACCCGCCATGGTGGCGGGTCGCCGACATCATCAGGCCGAGGCGAACAGGCGACCGATGGCCTGGCCCAGGGCGTCGCTGCGCTCGGGGTCGCGCAGCCTGGCCAGCATATCATTGCGCAGGGCCGGCAGGGTCACCAGCTCGGCAAATACCTGATTGAAGAACTGGGTCGGCTGCAGGGCCAGCTGTTCCAGGAACAGGCTGAGCAGGTCGGCATCCTTCAGATCGGGCCAGAGCCGGCCGGCGATGGCCAGCAGCAGGGCCGGGCTTGGCTGGGTTTGCAGCAGGGTCAGCAGCTTGTTGGTGCGCATGCTGCTGCCGTTGCAGGAGGCCAGTGCCCGGCACAGGTAGGCCAGAGTCTCGGCATTGGGTTCGGCACACTCCTGCTCCTTGCCGATGCGCTCGAACAGGGCGCCCTGCACGGCCGGCGGCAACGGGGCGTTTTCCAGGCTCTGACAAAGGGCGTAGAGCGGCTCTTGCGGCAGTTTTGGCAGCGCCTTGCACACCAGCGCCAGGTTGCGTTCATCCTGCAGCCGCTCCGCCAGATCGGCAAAACCCTGTACGCCGAGGGTCTGCCATCCCTCTGGCGTCGGGGCCGCCAGATAGTGGCAGAGCCCCTCGAAGTAGGTCGAGGGGGCCTGCTCCAGCTGGCGGGCCAGTTTGGCGTGCAGGCTGGCCATCTTGGCCTCGGCCGGGCGGAAGGTGTAGGGATTCTCCGCCAGACGCTGGGCCTTCTCTTCATCGAGTTCGCCGGTCAGTTTGTAGCCCAGGGTTTCCACCACCTGATCCATGAAGTGTTTGGGGCCGCTGGCGATGAGCAGACCGCGCTCGTCGAGGGCAAACTTGAGAAACCACAGGTAGTGACGGGATTCGGCCGGCTGGAAGAAGTGGACGCCGAGCCAGGCGTGCTGCTGCAGGGGCCAGGGGTAGGGCTCCTGCTGCTGTTCGATGCGCTCGAAGGTGTCGCTCGCCAGTGGTCGCACCTGGCGGCCCATGTCGAACAGTTGAAACTGGGTGTCGGCCTGGGTCAAGAATTCGGTCAGTGTATTGATGGTGGACATGGGGTGATCCGGCTAAGGGTGATGCGGGCCGATTATAAGGAGGTTGCACAAGATAGCCAGTGGGGGCGCGCCTCCCGGCATCCGGCCCGGTACGCCTAGAGCGGGAGCCGCCATGGTTCTTCGCCCGTGTTGTCGGCCGCAAGGGGCATGGCAGAGGATAGGGGGGAGGGTGTATAGTAACGCCCTTTTTTGCAAAGTTCGGCCTGCCGCCAGCGACACAGGATTGGCGGCGGACGGTGTGTGGTGATGAGGAAGAGAACGCAATGAATCAATATCTGCTGGTAGCCGGCCTGTTGGGTGAACTGACCGCCGAGCTGCAACGTCTGGAACGCTGGCAAGCAGCCCATCCGGGTGAAGAGGCCCTGGCCAGCGAGCTGCCATTTTGCGTCGATACCCTGAGCTTCGATCAGTGGCTGCAGTTCGTGCTGATCCCGCGCATGGAACAGCTGGTGCTGCTGCAGGCGCCGCTGCCCAGCAGCGTCTCCCTCTATCCCATGGCCAGCGAAGTCTACAAGGAAGAACTGGCGGAGGTCGAAGCCCTGCTGCACCTGATCGCCCGCTTCGATCTGCTGCTCTCCGGCAAAGTGGTTGAGCAATGATGCGTGAGCAGGCACAAGAAGAGAATGCCTTGCAGCTGACCCTGCTTTATCAGGATGACTGGCTGGTAGCGGTCAACAAGCCCTCCGGCCTGCTGGTGCACCGCAGCTGGCTCGACAAGGCCGAGACCCGTTTCGCCATGCAGATGACCCGGGATCTCATTGGCGGTCGCCACGTCTACCCGGTACACCGGCTCGACCGGCCCACCTCGGGGGTGCTGCTGTTTGCCCTCGATCCCGCCGTGGCCCGCACCCTGACCGAAGCCTTTGCCGCCCGTCAGGTGCACAAGGAGTATCTGGCGCTGGTGCGCGGCTGGGCCCCCGAGCAGGGGCTCATCGACTATCCGCTCAAAGAGCAATTGGACAAGATCGCCGATGCCATGAGCGACCCGGATCGTCCGGCCCAGGAGGCGGTGACCGCGTTTCGTCGTCTGCATCAGGTCGAGCTGCCCCATGCGGTCTCCAAGAAACACCCCACCAGCCGCTACAGCCTGGTTCGGCTGTTCCCCAAGACCGGTCGCAAGCATCAGCTGCGCCGCCATATGGATCATTTGTTTCACCCCATCGTCGGTGACACCACCCACGGCGATGGCCGCCACAACCGCTTCTTTCGCGAGCATTATGGTTGCGATCGCCTGCTGCTGGTGGCTCGCACCCTCAGCTTTGAGCACCCGGTGTTGAAGGTGCCGATGCGGATCCAGGCGCCGCTGGGACAGGAAGTGCTGCAGCTGTTTGCCGAGCTGGGCTGGCCTGCCAGCGAGAGCGACTACTGAGCCTGACGATCGCGGGGTGTTGCCCAAGCTGTTGCTGTGGCATGCTGGGCATCAATGTTGGTCAAGGGGGTCCGTGATGGCGCAGATAGACATAGTGGTGGGAACCGTATACGGCGCGGCCATGCTGGTGGCCGAGACGCTTGCTGCACAGCTGGAGCAGGCGGGGCACGGCTGCCAGGTGTTCGAAGACGCCGAGCTGGCAGATCTGGATGCGAGTCGATTCTTGCTGGTCATCACGGCTACCACGGGGCAGGGTGATATTCCGCCCAATCTGCAGCCACTGGCCACCGCTCTGGCTGACCGGGCCCCCTACATGAAAGGGTGGCGTTATGCGCTGGTCGCCATGGGGGACAGCAGCTACGAGCACTTTTGCGGTGCCGGTCGTCACCTCGATGCGCTGTTGCAGGAGCTCGGTGCCAGTCCTCTGCTGCCCCGGTTGGAGATAGATGCCACCGTCGACGATGAGCCGGAAAAGGTGGCGCTGGCCTGGCTCAATGGCTGGCTAAATAAACTGTAGCGATCGTCCGTTTTTATCCTTTATTCATCCCCGCTCAGCCCGTCTGGCGGGGATGTTTATTTTACGGTAATCAGCAGTCTCAACTGACCATATTTGCCCGATATTTATCCGGTTATTTTCCACGTCATCCCCACTTTGCTCAGCGATTTATTTCGGGGGCAGCCGACATGCCTCAAATTTAAAAGTTCCCGATTGAAAGCGATTTCAGTCATGTTTTTGTCATCAATTTGAATATTTATAACTTATTCATCGAAGAGAATTAATGGTTGGTAGCGGTTTCATGATGGATCTTTTCGCTTTTACTCCCGTTTAGATGGTGAGTTATTGCATGGTTCGGTTGATTATCATCGTACAAAACCCTCCGCGACCAATGCTGGGCGATTTGTCGCCATTTTGTGAATCAGCTCATGTTTGTCCCGAAATTGGCTACCTATAATCGGCCTCGGTTATCACCTAAACGTTTTTATGGTGATAAGAACTTGGATATTCAGGATCACACTCCTCTCAGCGGGAATAAGGAAAATGAAAATGAAAGCAAAGTGGCTCCCGATCGCTGCAGCAGTAACCGCAGCCCTGGCTTCCCAAGCCGCCTTCGCCGTTGATTTCCACGGCTACTTCCGTTCAGGTGTCGGCGTTTCCGGTGACGGCGACATGGTGAAATACAACGTGAACAAGGTTGGTCGTCTGGGTAACGAAAATGATACCTACGGCGAAGTTCAGCTGGGTCAGGAAGTATTCAACAAGGATGGCAAGACTTTCTACGTTGACTCCATGTTTGCCATGACTTCCAACGGTTCCAACGACTGGGAAGGTACCGGTACCGTTTGTAACTTCGATGCCAAGCAGTGCAACGGCGACTCCGATTTCGCCCTGCGCCAGTTCAACGTGCAAGCCAAGGGTCTGCTGGGCTTCGCGCCGGAAGCCACTCTGTGGGCTGGTAAGCGTTACTACCAACGTCACGACATCCACATCTCTGACTTCTACTACTGGAACATCTCCGGTGCCGGTGCCGGTATCGAAGGCATCCAGGCCGGTCCTGGCAAGCTTTCCTTTGCTTGGGTTCGCAACGACCGCAGCGCGGCCGATGTGTTCGGCCAATACACTAAGACTGGTGTAAACAAGAAACCTGTCTTGGATGCAAACGGTAACCCGACTGGTAACTATGTAGAAGATCCTACTTACACCAAGAACGAAGATCTGAACGTCAACACGCTGGATCTGCGTTATGCCGGTATCCCGCTGTGGAGCGAGGCCTCTCTGGAAGTCGGCGCCATGTATGCTCTGGTCAATGAGACCGAAGCGCAGAAACCGCTGAAAAACAACAACATGAAGAACGGCGTCATGCTGACTGCCGAACTGACCCAAGGCATCCTGGGTGGCTTCAACAAGACCGTGCTGCAGTACGGTACTGAAGGTTATTCCAAGACCATGGCCTTCTACGGTGACGGTTCCTGGTACGGTGCCGAAGCCAAAGACGGTGCTGACGGTTTCCGTATCATCAACTGGGGTGTTGTCCCGATGGGCAACAACTTCGAGATGGGTCACCAGCTGGTCTACGGTGTAGGCAACGAGATGTGGGATGGCAACGACAAGTGGGAAACCATGTCTGCCGTTGTTCGCCCGATGTACAAGTGGGATGACTTCAACAAGACCATCTTCGAAGGCGGTTACTTCAAGGACAAGAACAAGTCCACCAACGGTACTACCGAAGATGATTCCGGTTACAAGCTGACCCTGGCTCAAGCCTGGTCTGCCGGCTCCAGCTTCTGGGCCCGTCCTGAAATCCGTGTGTTCGCCTCCTACCTGGCCAACGACGAAGACAAGAAAGTCTTCGAAAGCGGTACCTCCAAAGACACCTACCAAGTTGGTGTTCAAGCGGAAGCTTGGTGGTAAGCAGCTGTTTAAGTTAAGTTAGTCACTGCCCCCGTATGGGGGCAGTTTTGTTTCGCCGGGTAACGGCAACCGGGTTATGGAGATAAGAAGAATGAAACTGGTAAAGATGTCTATCGCAGCCGTGGTTACTGCGCTGTTGGCCGGTTGTTCCGGTAGCATGTTGGTCCCCGTGCAGGATCATGCATCCATCCTGAGTAATGCCGATCAGGCCAAGCAGGCGCTCTCGCAGGCGACCAGCTGCTGCGCCGCTTTCAGTGATTTCAATTATGTGGCGTTGCCGGAGGGCGACACTCTGCTGGCCCTCGACAGCAAGCAACCCAGTTTTCAGTTTGACGAGGGGATGAGCTATTTCGCCGCTTATCGCCTGCCGGCCAATACCGGCAATCTGGCCATCAGCATCGCATCCCAGGTGAGCAAGACGGTGCTGATCCCGCAGGTCATCATGCTGGATGCCCAGTTCAAGGTGACGCGCGTGCTGGGTGAATCGGTATTCAGCTATCAGCCGGCCCATCTGCTCGATAACGACAGGATTGAGGGCAAGTTGTTCGTCGATCGCAGCATGCCGGGCAATCCGGCGGCCGAGACCTATATGATTGTCTATGCTCCTGCCGACAAGCTGGCAGGCAGCACCACCATACTGCACCCCTCCAAGGCGTTTGCCAGAGCCAACGGGACGGTTGAACCGGATATCAAGGACCCCGTGATCCCGCATTCCCCATGGGGTCTGGTACAGATCAAGGTTGCCGACATGGCAAAAGGGCAGGGACTGGAAGCGGTCTTCAAGCCTGAATATGCCGACAAGGTGGCAATGAGCAAGGCTGCACCGGCGGCGACGGCCGTTGCGGCAGGCACTGTGGCGACCGCTGTGGTAGCCGCGCCTGCCAAGCCTGCGCCCGCCATGCTGAGCGAAACCGAGGCCTTCTATCAATCCCAGATCGAAAAAGCGGTGAAAGCCGGTGACATCGACAAGGCGATGCAACTGGTCAGCGAGGCGGAGCGGGCCGGTTCGACCAAGGCGAAATCGATCTTTATTGATGCGGTCAAGCGCTCCCAAAAGGGCTGAATATTGCCCGGTCTTTAAAAGATAATATTTATTTGAGGCCTCCCTTGTTGGAGGCCTTTTTAATCGGTAGACTAAAATAGAAAAAACAGCAAATGGTTACATTAAGTTACAATGCGTTTCGTTGGGTATTAATTTGATTGGCTAAAATACAATACGAAACAGCACTTTTCATATTTATGGCTTAGCATGAAGATGCCGAAATATATCTGTAATTAGCTGAGAATTCCCGCCAAAATTATCTTGTGATCTCCCCTCCAAATTCTTTATTCGCTTACCCCTGATGGAAGATATTTGCGATCTGCTGGGTTATATTCAGCTGGTCAAAATAAACAAACCCGCGTCGAATTCATGCCGATGAGAGATGATGTTGATGATCGTCTATAAATTGGACTGAAGCGTCTACGGTAAGACATTCCATTCAGGAGCGCACACATGTTAAAAAATGCTTTCTCTAATCTGCAAAAGGTCGGTAAGGCGCTGATGCTGCCAGTATCGGTCTTGCCCGTTGCAGGTATTCTGCTGGGGGTGGGGGCTGCCCACTTCAGCTGGTTGCCGGAAATTGTCTCCCAATTGATGGAGCAGGCCGGTGGTTCCGTATTTGGTCAGATGGCCCTGCTGTTCGCAGTGGGTGTGGCCCTCGGCTTTACCAATAACGACGGTGTATCCGGTCTGTCAGCCATCGTTGGCTACGGCATCATGGTTGCTACCCTGAAGGTCATGGCGCCCGTGATGGGCGTTGAGACCATCGAAACCGGCGTCCTGGGCGGTATCCTCGCCGGTGGCGTGGCCGCATGGGCGTTCAACCGCTTCTACAAGATCCAGTTGCCCGAGTATCTGGGCTTCTTCGCCGGCAAACGCGCCGTGCCCATCATCACCGGCTTCGTCTCCATCGGCCTGGGCGTGATCCTGTCCGTCATTTGGCCGCCGGTGGGCGCTGCCATCGGTGCCTTCTCCGACTGGGCTGCCAACCAGAACCCGGTACTGGCCTTCGGTATCTACGGCGTGGTTGAGCGCTCCCTGATCCCGTTCGGTCTGCACCACATCTGGAACGTACCTTTCTTCTATCAGGCTGGTACCTGTGTCAACGCTGCCGGTGAAACCGTACACGGCATCATGACCTGCTTCCTGACTGCTGACGACGCTTCCCGCGCTGCCGGCAACGGCTTCGGTCAGCTGGCCGGTGGCTACCTGTTCAAGATGTTCGGTCTGCCTGCCGCCGCGTTTGCCATCGCGCACTCTGCTAAGCCGGAAAACCGCGCCAAGATCGTAGGTATCATGGCCTCTGCCGCCCTGACCTCTTTCCTGACCGGTATCACCGAGCCGATCGAATTCTCCTTCCTGTTCATCGCCCCGGTACTGTACGCCATCCACGCCGTGCTGGCTGGTCTGGCCTACGTGCTGACCAACTCCCTGGGCGTGGTACACGGTCACACCTTCTCCAACGGCTTCATCGACTTCGTGGTGCAATCCCCGCGTGCCGATCACATGCTGCTGCTGGTGGGTCTGGGTCTGGTCTATGCCGTCATCTACTACGTGGTCTTCACCGTGGTCATCCGTGCCATGAACCTGAAGACCCCGGGTCGTGAAGACGAAGCGGCCGAAGAGAGCGTTGGTCAGAGCAAGGACGAGATGTCTGCCGCACTGGTCTCTGCCTTCGGTGGCAAAGAGAACATCGCGTCGCTGGACGCCTGCATCACCCGTCTGCGGGTCGGTGTGAAAGACGTGGCCAAGGTTGACCAGGCTGGTCTGAAGAAACTGGGCGCTGCCGGTGTGGTAGTGGCAGGTTCCGGCGTACAAGCCATCTTCGGTACCAAGTCCGACAACCTGAAAACCGACATGGACATCTGGATGAAGAGCAACTAATCCTGTTGCCTGAATACCAGAGTTGTTGAAAAGGGAGGCGCAAGCCTCCCTTTTTGCTGGGCGTCATAGGGCAGCCAGATGCCATGGTGCATGTTTCGACCGGCGCGGTATCGGTGTTGCCATCGCTTTTGAGCTCAAAGAAAAAGGCGCCCATGGGCGCCTTTGCTGCATCAGACCGGTTTAGAGCTTTTCCAGATCCCGCTCGATTTCACTGATCTTGTTCTGCACCACTTTTTCCAGGTGGCGCAGGTCGCGCAAGATCTTCTGCTTGATGTCCGGGTCGGCCTGCACGTGCACGCCCTGGGTCAGGTTGTCGAGCTCATCCACCACGTACTTGAGATTGGCGTTGATCTCGGTGACATCCTTGTACTCGTGGGTGCCCGAATCGACCAGCATGGTCTTGCGCTGGCGCGGATATTTGAACTTGACGCTCTTGGCGAAGAACTCGCCCTTCTGTTTCTTGAAGTAGATCTTGAGGATGTCGTGATTGGCTTCCTGGCGCAGGGTATAGCTGTCCACTGAGGTGGGTTCCTGGATCCCCAGGCTCTTCAGATTCTCGTACATCGGGCTTCCTCGGTTTGAAACGATCCTGACCAATCTATCTTAACCGAGTCGGTGTGGCTTGCCTGTGACAGGGGCGCCAAAATCAAAAGGGCGCCATCAGGCGCCCTTTTAAATCACCGTAAACCGCTTACTCGTCGATGGAGCGCAGCAGGGCGTTGATGCCGACCTTGGCACGGGTCTTGGCATCCACCTTCTTGACGATGACGGCGGCGTACAGGCTGTACTTGCCGCACTTGGAGGGCAGGGAGCCGGAAACGACCACCGAGCCGGCCGGGACGCGGCCGTAGTGGATCTCGCCGGTTTCACGGTCATAGATGCGGGTTGACTGGCCGATGAAGACGCCCATGGAGATGACGGAGCCCTCTTCCACGATCACCCCTTCCACCACTTCGGAACGGGCACCGATGAAGCAGTTGTCTTCGATGATGGTCGGGTTGGCCTGCAGCGGCTCCAGTACGCCGCCGATGCCGACGCCACCGGAGAGGTGCACGTTCTTGCCGATCTGGGCGCAGGAGCCCACGGTGGCCCAGGTGTCGACCATGGTGCCTTCATCGACGAAGGCGCCGATGTTGACGTAGGAGGGCATCAGCACGGTATTGGGCGCGATGAAGGAGCCTTTGCGGGCGGTGGCCGGCGGTACCACGCGCACACCGGCAGCCTTGAACTGCTCGGCGCTGTAGTCGGAGAACTTGAGGGGAACCTTGTCGTAGTACTGGGCGTCGTCACCCTTGATGATGCCGTTGTCATTGATGCGGAAGTAGAGCAGTACTGCCTTCTTCAACCACTGGTGTACCACCCACTCGCCGGCAATCTTCTCGGCGACGCGAGCCTTGCCGGAGTCCAGCAGGTCGATGGCTTGCAGGATGGCGGCCTTGGTGGCGGCATCGACGGAGCCGGGAGTGATGGAATCACGGCGCTCGAAGGCCGCTTCGATGATCTGTTGCAACTCGGTCATGACAGGTTTCCTTTAAAAAATTCCGTTTGTTGTATCACACTTTTCCAATTGTTTTTAAGGGCTCGGGCCGATTTCTTCACGGGAACGCCGATTTATTGTGCTGGCGTGGTCCAACCTTTTGTTCTGCTTGATAAATCAGGGGCAAGACTCGGCGTCTTGTGAAGCCTTCACAGGCCCGGCCTGCCCTCATCATCGGCCGACTCTTGCGGGTTGAGCTGGTTAACCAGCCGCTCCTCCAGCGCCTGCTGCTCGGCCTGGGTCAACGGTTCGCCGGCCAGGGTGGTGAGGCTGAAAAAGTCCTCCACCCGCTCGCCGATGGTGGTGATCTTGGCGGCATGGAGCGACAGGCCGCACTGCTGGAACACGGCGCCGATGCGGGCCAGCAGCCCCGGGGTATCGAGCGCGGTCAGCTCCAGCAGGGTGTGGCGGGTCTCCCCTTTGTGGGGCAGAAAGACCACCCGGGTCGGCACGCTGAACTGGCGGTGGCGCCGTGACAGGGGCTTGCTGCGCAGCACCAGCTTGCCCGGCTCCTGCAACGCCTTCTCCAGCGCCTTCTTGATGGTGGCGGTGCGGTTGGGGCTGATGGGCTCGCCGTTGGGCTCGAGCACCACGAAGGTATCGAGCACGTAGTCGCTGCGCGAATTCATGATCTGGGCATCGTGGATGTTGAGGTTCTTCTGATCCAGCGCCGAGGCCACGGTGGCGAACAGATTCGGGGTGTCGCGACAATAGATGAACACCTCGCTGCCGCCGCGGGTCGGGTGCTTGCCGATGATCACCAGCGGCGCCGGGTTGTCGCCGTGTTCGATGATCTTGCGGCAGTGCCAGGCGATCTGCTCCGGCGTGTGGCGCAGGAAGTAGTCGGCCTTGAAGTCGCTCCAGAGCTGGTTGATGGCCTCCTCCGACACGTCGCGCTGGGCCAGGATCTGCTTGGCCTGGCGCTGATTCTCGCGGATCTTGAGGCGCATGTCGGGCGGGTTTTCCAGCCCCTGGCGCAACGCCTTCTGGGTGGCGAAGTAGAGCTCGCGCAGCAGGGTGCCCTTCCAATCGTTCCAGAGGGTGTCGTTGGTGGCGCAGATATCGGCCACGGTCAGGCAGTAGAGCAGGTCGAGGTGCTGCTCGTCGCGCACCTTCTGGGCAAAGTCGGTGACCACCTCGGGGTCATAGATGTCGCGGCGCTGGGCGGTGACCGACATCAGCAGATGGTGGCGCACCAGCCAGGCGACCTGCCGGCTCTCGTAGCGATCCAGGCCGTGCAGCTGGCAGAACTCCAGCGCATCGACGGCGCCGAGCTCTGAGTGATCGCCACGTCGCCCCTTGGCGATGTCGTGGAACAGGGCGGCGATGCTGAGCAGCTCGGGCTTGCGCAGCCGGGTGAACACCTCGTGGCAGAGCGGGTGGGTCTGACGGCTGGCCGGGTTGGGAAACTGATGGATGTTCTTGAGCAGCCGGTGGGTGTGTTCATCCACCGTGTAGGCATGGAACATGTCGAACTGCATCTGGCCGACGATGAGGTTCCACTGCGGCAGGTAGGCCGCCAGGATGCCGTACTTGTGCATCAGGGTGAGCGGCTGGCCGATGCCGTTGGGGTGGCGCAGCAGCGCCATGAACAGGCGGCGGCATTCCGGCAAGTCCTGCAGCCAGCAGTTGAGCTTGCGGCGCGCCTCGCGCAGCTGGCGCAGGGTGGCGGAGTGGATGCCGGCAATCTCCGGGTGCTGGGCTATCTGGTAGAAGAGGCGCAGGATGGCGGCGGGCTCGCGGCCGAACAGCTCGGAATCCACCGCATCGATGAGGCGCCCGCGCAGCTGGAACTCGTCGGAGAGGCGGCGCACGTCCATGGCGGTGTTGCCGAGGATCGCCTCGTCAAACAGCTGCAGCAGCATCTCGTTGAGCTCGGAGACCCGCCGCACCGTCTGGTAGAAGCGCTTCATCATCTGCTCGACCGGGGTATTGCCTTCTCCCTCGAAGCCCAGCATCTGGGCCACGGTACGCTGGCGATCGAACAGCAGCCGGTTGTCGCCCTTGTTGATGGCCATGTGCAGGGCGAAGCGCACCTTCCACAGAAAGTTCTGGCAATCGAGCAGCTCGCGATACTCGGCCCGGTTGAGAAAGCCGTGGCTGGTCATCTCGAACAGGGTGGTGGCGCCGAAGTGGCGGCGAGCCACCCAGGCCAGGGTCTGGATGTCGCGCAGGCCACCGGGATTGCTCTTGAGGTCCGGCTCCAGCTTGTAGGCGGTGCCGAGAAACTGCTGGTGGCGCTGGGCTTGCTCTTCGCGTTTGGCCTTGAAGAACTGCTCGCTTGGCCAGAAGAGCTGGGGGCCGGTGGCCTCCTTGAGCTGCTGGAAGCCCGCCTCGCGGCCGGTGATGTAGCGCGCCTCGATGAGGTTGGTGGCGACCGTGATGTCGCCGCGTCCCTGCTCGAGGCACTCGGCCACGTTGCGCACCGCCTGGCCCACCTCCAGCTTGAGATCCCACAGCAGGGTAATGAATTCGCCGATGCGCAGCCCCAGCACCTCGTCCAGCTCGTCCCCTTCATAGAGGATCAGCAGGTCGATGTCGGAGTGGGGGTGCAGTTCACCGCGGCCATAGCCGCCCACCGCGATCAGGGTGAGCTCCGTCTTGTCGAAGCCGAACTTTTGCCACAACCGGGTCAGCAGCTCGTCCATGTATTCGGAGCGGGTAGCCACCAGTTCGATGATGTTGTCACCGGCATCGAAACGGGCGTGCAGCCAGCCGAGAAAACGGCTCAGGTACTCCTTGCAGTTCTCGCGGGTGAGCTGAGCGTCGGGTAACAGGTGGGGGGAAAGCAGGCTGGCATCCATGGCGTCTCACACTCTACTGTCGCACGCATGTGCGCTGTTTTCGCACGGGTTCGCGGCTGATAAAAACAAAACCCCGGCGGGAGGCCGGGGTTTGATGTTAACCGTGTTTGATGAGACGGTCGATAGTGTCATCCGGGCGCAGGGTCAGCACCTCGCAGCCATCTTCGGTCACCAGCAGGGTGTGTTCCCACTGGGCGGAGTCGCCGCCGTCCTTGGTGGTCACGGTCCAGCCATCCTTCGGATTGACCTTGCAGTGGTATTTCTTGCTGTTGACCATGGGCTCGATGGTGAAGCACATGCCCGGCTTGAGCTCCTGCTTGCCGCCGTTGCGATAGTGCAGGATCTGCGGCTCCTCGTGGAACTCGGCCCCGATGCCGTGGCCACAGTAGTCGCGCACCACGGAGAAACCGGCCTTCTCGACGATGGGCTGGATCACGGCGCCGATCTCGGTGATGCACATGCCCGGACGCACCTGCTTGATGGCGGCGTAGAGGCTCTCCTGGGCGACCTTGCACAGCTGACGGCGCAGCGGGGTGGTCTCACCCACGATGAACATGGCCGAGGTATCGCCGTGGTAGCCATCCTTGATGACGGTGATGTCCAGGTTGATGATGTCCCCTTCCCGCAATTTCTTGTGGTTTGGGATGCCGTGACAGATCACATCGTTCACCGAGGTGCAGATGGATTTGGGGAAGCCGTGGTAGTTGAGCGGCGCAGGGATGGCCTGCTGCACGTCGACGATGTAGTCGTGGCAGAGGGTGTTCAGTTCGTCGGTAGTGACGCCCGCCTTGACGTGGGGGGCGATCATGACCAGCACATCGGCGGCCAGTTGGCCGGCAACGCGCATCTTTTCAATCTCTTCCGGTGTCTTGATTTTAATGGACATGGGATCTCTCTTGGGACCTGATCGCGCATCTATCGATGTCCGGCAATCAGGTAATGAAAAATAGATGCGTTTGCAATCAGGCCAAAATTTTATCCCCAACCCCTGTTTACTTCCAGTGTGATTGTCATCACAGCGTCAAATCGGCGCTTCAGCATGCTGCTCAGGGATCCATTTTTAGCGGTTCGGCTGGTGGTGTCCTGACCAAAGTTATGGTATAAAGCGCGCCGGAATGGGGAACTTGTGTCCTCATGCCATCACCCTTACTTAAACAACACACACACATCGACACATATGCCGGGGTGCCTTAACGGGTCGGTTATATGGGATGTGTGGAGGCCTAACCCCAATAGAGGTATAAAATGGCTAAAGTTTCTATGCGCGACATGCTGCAAGCCGGCGTTCACTTCGGTCACCAGACTCGTTACTGGAACCCGAAAATGAAATCCTACATCTTCGGTGCCCGCAGCAAGGTTCACATCATCAACCTGGAAAAAACCGTTCCGATGTTTGACGATGCCATGAACTTCATCAGCTCCGTAGCTGCCAAGAAGGGCAAGGTACTGTTCGTAGGTACCAAGCGTGCCGCGTCTGAAGCCGTAAAAGAAGCCGCTGAGCGTTGCGACCAGTTCTATGTTAACCACCGCTGGCTGGGCGGCATGCTGACCAACTGGAAAACCGTTCGTCAGTCCATCAAGCGCCTGAAAGATCTGGAAACCCAGAGCCAAGACGGTACCTTCGACAAGCTGACCAAGAAAGAGGCGCTGATGCGTACTCGCGAAATGGAAAAGCTGGAGAAGAGCCTGGGTGGTATCAAGAACATGGGCGGCCTGCCTGACGTTCTGTTCGTTGTCGATGCCGACCACGAGCACATCGCTATCAAAGAAGCCAACAACCTGGGTATCCCGGTAGTTTCCATCGTTGATACCAACTCCAACCCGGACGGCGTTGACTATGTCATCCCGGGTAACGACGACGCTATCCGTGCCGTTCAGCTGTACCTGAATGCTGCTGCTGACACCGTACTGGAAGCTCGCGCTCAGGACATCGTTGTTCAAGCCGAACAAGATGGCTTCGTTGAAGCTGAGTAATTGATAAGGACTGCAAAGCCCTTATTAACCAAGCTGATGTAATTGGTTAGCAGGGGCCCTTGTGGCCCCTGTTTCTTGTCAATTCAAGACCGAGGATACTGGACATGGCAAACATTTCTGCCGCCCTGGTAAAAGAACTGCGCGAGCGCACCGCCGCTGGCATGATGGATTGCAAAAAAGCACTGGAAGAAGCCAACGGTGATATCGAACTGGCTATCGAAAACATGCGCAAATCCGGTCAGGCCAAAGCCGCCAAGAAAGCTGGCCGTATCGCCGCTGAAGGTGTGATCTTCGCCCGTACCGAAGGCAACGTTGCCGTCATGATCGAGCTGAACTGCGAGACTGACTTCGTTTCCAAGGATGCCGGCTTCCTGGCCATGGGTCAGAAAATCGTTGAAATCGCCGCTACCCAGAAGATCGCTGACGTTGACGCGCTGAAAGCCGCCGACTTCGGCAACGGCGAGTCCGTTGAGCTGACCATCACCAACCTGATCGCCAAGATCGGTGAGAACATGAACCTGCGTCGCGTGATGCTGGTTGAAGGTGACAACCTGGGCACCTACGTTCACGGCTCCCGCATCGGTGTTATCACCAAGCTGGCCGGTGGTTCCGACGAGCTGGCCAAAGATCTGGCCATGCACGTTGCTGCCAACAGCCCGCAATTCGTCAAGCCGGAAGATGTATCTGCCGAAGTCGTTGCCAAAGAGCGCGAAATCCAGATCGACATCGCCATCAACTCTGGCAAGCCGAAAGAGATCGCCGAGAAAATGGTTGAAGGTCGCATGAAGAAGTTCACCGGTGAGGTTTCCCTGACTGGTCAACCGTTCGTGAAAGATCCTTCCATGACCGTTGCCGAGCTGCTGAAGAAAGAAGGCGCTGACGTTGTTTCCTTCACCCGTTTCGAAGTGGGCGAAGGCATCGAGAAGCAAGAGACCGATTTCGCTGCGGAAGTTGCAGCCCAAATCGCGGCCGCTCAAAAGGCCTAATCGAACCGGTTTTTCCGTTTCCCCAGACCGCGACTTATGTCGCGGTCTTTATATGACCAGGAATCAGTGACATGAGTACCAATCCCAAGCCTGCATACAGACGTGTTCTTCTGAAGTTGAGTGGTGAAGCCCTGCAAGGATCCGAGGGTTTTGGCATTGATCCGGCGGTGCTGGATCGGATGGCCCAAGAGATCAAAGAACTGGTTGAGCTGGGTGTTCAGGTCGGTCTGGTCATCGGTGGCGGCAACCTGTTCCGTGGTGCCGGTCTTGCCAAGGCGGGCATGAACCGCGTGGTGGGCGACCACATGGGTATGCTGGCTACCGTGATGAACGGTCTGGCCATGCGTGATGCCCTGCATCGTGCTTATGTGAATGCCCGTCTGATGTCTGCCATCTCCCTGCAAGGCATCTGTGACTCCTATGTCTGGGCCGAAGCCATCAGCCAGCTGCGCGCCGGCAAGGTGGTGATCTTCTCCGCCGGTACCGGCAACCCCTTCTTCACTACCGATTCTGCGGCCTGTCTGCGCGGGATCGAGATCGAAGCTGACGTCGTGCTCAAGGCCACCAAGGTCGATGGCGTGTTCACCGACGATCCGGTCAAGAACCCGGATGCCGTGCTGTGCCATGAACTGAGTTATGATGAAGTTCTTGAAAAAGAACTCAAAGTAATGGATCTTGCTGCTTTTACTCTGGCCCGCGACCACGATCTGCCGATCCGGGTGTTCAACATGAACAAGCCGGGTGCGCTGCGTCGGGTGATCATGGGCGAGCCGGAAGGTACCCTGATCCATCACGTCAGCAAGTGAGACAAGCGTGAGCTTCGGCTCGTTTGTCCATGACGCCAGCCAATAAGATAGATACGGGCCGGTTGACGGCTCGTTCGCCAAAAGGAAAACCACTGTGATCAACGAGATTAAAAACGACGCCAAGGACCGCATGGCCAAGAGCGTAGAGTCGCTCAAGACCCAGATGTCCAAGATCCGTACCGGCCGTGCTCACCCGAGCCTGCTCGACGGTATCCAGGTGGAGTATTACGGTGCGGCCACTCCTCTGAAACAGTTGGCCAACGTGGTGGCTGAAGATGCCCGCACCCTCTCCATCTCCATCTTTGACCGCTCCATGATCCAGGCGGTGGAAAAGGCCATCCTGACCTCCGATCTGGGCCTCAACCCGTCCAGCAACGGCCAGACCCTGCGCGTGCCGCTGCCGCCGCTGACCGAAGAGCGTCGCCGCGACCTGACCAAGATCGTGCGTGCCGAAGCGGAAGGTGCCCGGGTTGCCGTGCGCAACATCCGTCGCGATGCCAACGCCGACCTGAAAGCGCTGCTCAAAGACAAAGAGATCTCCGAAGACGACGACCGTCGTGCTCAGGAAGAGATCCAGAAGCTGACCGATTCCTTCATCAAGCTGGTAGACGAAGCACTGGCCCTGAAGGAAAAGGAGCTAATGGAAATCTAAGCCTCTGACAGGTATATTACGAGCGCCGTGTAGTGCCCCTGCACGGCGCTTTTGTCTTTGTGGGAG
Source organism: Aeromonas sp. Y318-1 (assembly GCF_027706125.1). Lineage (NCBI taxonomy): Bacteria > Pseudomonadati > Pseudomonadota > Gammaproteobacteria > Aeromonadales > Aeromonadaceae > Aeromonas > Aeromonas sp. Y318-1. Next base: position 183,542 of record NZ_JAPDCM010000006.1, on the reverse strand, counting down.
AAATGAATGTCGCTTTTGGCAGCCGTAGGTGATTGCGCCAATTCGTCCTTGCCTCGTCACGTCGCCATCATCATGGACGGCAACGGACGCTGGGCCCAGAACCGTGGCAAGATGCGGGTCTATGGCCACAAGGCAGGTGTGAAGTCTGTTCGTGAAGCAGTAACCTTTGCTGCGCGAGCCAAAATAGAAGCGCTGACCCTGTTTGCGTTTTCCAGCGAGAACTGGCGTCGCCCGGAAGGGGAGGTCAGTGCCCTGATGGAGCTGTTCATGACGGTGCTGGGTCGTGAGGTCAAGAAACTGCACAGCAACGGTATCCGGCTCAAGGTGATCGGCGATACCGCCCGTTTCAGCGAGCGTCTGCAGGCCAAGATTGCCAAGGCAGAGGCGCTGACCGCCAACAATCAGGGGCTGACCCTCAATATCGCCGCCAATTATGGTGGCCAGTGGGACATCGCCCAGGCGGCCCGCAAGCTGGCCCGTGCCGTGGCGAGCGGGGAACTGGCTGCCGACCAGATAGATGAAGCTATGCTTGGCCGCGAGGTATGCATGGCCGATCTGCCGCCGGTGGATCTGCTGATCCGTACCGGGGGCGATCATCGCATCAGCAATTTTGTGTTATGGCAGCTCGCCTATGCCGAGCTCTATTTTACCCCGGTGCTGTGGCCTGATTTCAACGAGGCCGAGTTCAGCGAGGCCGTTGCCTCCTTCGTGGCCCGTGAGCGTCGTTTCGGCTGCACGGGTGAACAGATCCGGGAATTGATCGCCGAGCAACAGACCGGCTAACCCCCCTCCCAAGAGAGAGGCTTCTTTTGCTAAAACAACGAATTATTACCGCATTGCTACTGGTTCCCCTGGTGTTGGGGGCGCTGTTTTTTCTGCCGTTGAAATTCTTTGCCCTGTTGGCATCCCTGGTATTTCTGTTGGCCAGCCGCGAGTGGAGCGGCTTCGTCTCTGCCAAGCCACAGCAGTGGCTGCCGCTGGTGTACTGCCTGCTGCTCGGGGCCAGCCTGTTCTGGCTGCCGGTGGAGCAGCTGTGGACTCCTCATCTGCATCCGCTGGTGATGGGCGTGCTCTGGACCGCCGTCAGCTGGTGGCTGCTGGGGCTGCTGCTGGTGTTGCGCTACCCCCAGAGCGCCAAGCTGTGGAAGGAGTCCATCTGGCTCAAGTCCCTGTTCGGCCTGGTGACCCTGGTCCCCTTCTTCTGGTCCCTGGTGGCCATCCGTGGTTACAACTTCTATCACGACCCCATGATGGGGGCCTGGATCCTGCTGTTCGTGATGGGACTGGTCTGGGCGGCAGATTCTGGCGCGTATTTTTTCGGCAAGGCGTTCGGCAAACACAAGCTGGCGCCGGCCGTGAGCCCCGGCAAAACCATCGAAGGCATGTGTGGCGGCCTGTTTACCGCCAGCCTGCTGGCGGTCGGGGTGACCTGGTTCATGGGCTTCGTGCCCGCCAAGATGGCCATCGTGCTGTTCTGCTCCTTGCTGGCGGTGCTGGCCTCGGTGCTCGGCGATCTCACCGAGAGCATGTTCAAGCGCGAAGCCGGCATCAAGGATTCAGGCACCCTGCTGCCTGGCCACGGTGGCATCCTCGATCGGATCGACAGCCTGACCGCCGCGCTGCCGGTGTTCCTGCTCAGCTATCTGCTGCTCAGCCAGGAGTTTTGATGCTCAGCCTGATGCGTTTGCCTGCGGCGGGCGCCATCCATTCGTCATACAGCGGGAGTTTTGATGCATAACCTGGTGATTCTGGGAGCCTCCGGCTCCATTGGTCAGAGTACGCTCAAGGTACTGCGGCACAATCCGGGGCGCTGGCAGGTGCTGGCGCTGACGGCAGCCCGCAGCGTGGAGGCCATGCTGCGCGACTGCCTCGAATTCTCTCCCCGCTTCGCCGTCATGGTGGACGAGGCCGCCGCCAGCGAGCTGGCCGCTCAACTGAAGACCCACGGCAGCGCGACTCGCGTCATGGCTGGCCCGGCCGCTCTGTGCGAAGTGGCCGCTCACCCCGATGCCCACAGCGTGATGGCCGCCATCGTCGGCGCCGCCGGGCTTGCGCCCACCATGGCTGCCGTGCGTGCCGGCAAGCGCATCCTGCTGGCCAACAAGGAGGCCCTGGTGATGTCCGGCGCCTTCTTCATGGAGGCGGTGCGCGAGCACGGGGCCGAGCTGCTGCCCATCGACAGCGAACACAACGCCATTTTCCAGTGCCTGCCCGAGGCCATCCAGCGCCAGCCGGGCTTTTGTGACCTGGCGGGAGCGGGGATCAGCAAGATCCTGCTGACCGGCTCCGGCGGCCCGTTCCGTTATACCGACATCGCTGAGCTGGCCCGCGTCACCCCGGCTCAGGCCATCGCCCATCCCAACTGGTCCATGGGGGCCAAGATCTCGGTCGACTCCGCCACTATGATCAACAAGGGGCTGGAGTATATCGAGGCACGCTGGCTGTTCAACGCGGCGCCCGAGCAGATCCAGGTGGTGATCCATCCCCAGTCGGTGATTCACTCCATGGTGCAGTACAAGGATGGCTCCGTGCTGGCCCAGCTCGGCAATCCGGACATGTGCACCCCCATCGCCCACGCGCTGGCCTATCCGGCTCGAGTCGAGTCCGGTGTGGAACCTTTGGATTTCTTCAGTGTCGGAGAGTTCAGCTTTATCCGTCCCGACTATGAGCGCTATCCCTGCCTGCAGCTTGCCATGCATGCCTGTCAGCAGGGGCAGGCCGCAACCACGGCCCTCAATGCCGCCAACGAGGAGGCCGTGGCAGCTTTCCTTGCAGAGCGGATCGGTTTTATGGATATTGCCAGAGTCAATGAGGCCACCATGCTCGCCCTGGGCGGCACGGCGGCCGGTTCGCTGGACGATTTGATTGCGCTGGATGGGGCGGCCCGTGCCCGTGCTCACAATTTGATTGAGGAGCTTAGCTGATGAGAGCTGTTTCGTGGCATTGTGCTGCCTTCACCCTGATTGTCGGAGACAGGACCATGCATGAAAGCGAGGTGATGGACTGATGGGCGGTGTGTTGTGGAACATCGGTGCCTTTATCGTCGCCCTCGGGCTGCTGGTTGCGGTACATGAATTCGGCCACTTCTGGGTGGCCCGTCGCTGCGGTGTCAAGGTGGAACGTTTCTCCATCGGTTTCGGCAAGGCCATCTGGCGTCGGCTCGGCAAGGATGGCACCGAGTACGTGCTGGCCCTGATCCCCCTCGGCGGTTACGTCAAGATGCTGGACGGCCGGGTGGACGAGCTCAAGCCCGGTGACGAGCAATACGCCTTCAATCACAAGAGCGTCTGGGCGCGGATGGCCATCGTCGCTGCCGGCCCCATGGCCAACTTCGTGTTTGCCCTGTTCGCCCTCTGGCTGATGTTCATGATCGGCGTGCCCGCCGTCAAACCCGTGGTGGGCGAGGTGCGTCCCGCCTCCATCGTGGCGGCGGCCGGGGTGGAGCCCGGCATGGAGATCGTCGGCGTCGGCGGCGAGGAGACCGGTGACTGGGAGAGCGTGACCTATGCCCTCATCAGCCACCTTGGCGATGACTCGGTCCAGCTCAAGCTCAAGGCGGCCAACACCAGCTATGCGGTGGACAAGACCCTGCAGCTGGCCGGCTGGAAGTTTGACCCCGACAAGGAGTCTCCCATCGGCAGCCTGGGCATAGTGCCGCTCGGTGGCAAGGTGCTGCCGGTGGTCGATGCGGTGGTGGCCGCGAGCGCCAGCGAGAAGGCCGGCGTTCAGGCGGGCGATCGCATCAAGCGGGTAGGGGAGCAGGAGATCACCGAGTGGGCCCAGTTTGTCCACCAGGTGCAGCAGTCGCCCCAGCAGCCGCTTGAGGTGACCGTCGAGCGGGCGGGCAGCGAGCTGACCCTGACCCTGACGCCGGATGCCAAGAAGGTGCGGGGCCAGCTGGTCGGTTTCGTCGGCCTGTCGCCGCAACTGGTTCCATTACCGGATGAGTATCGGATTCTGTTACAGTATGGGCCTTTGCAAGCCCTGTGGCAGGGCGCCCAGAAGACCTGGAGCCTGACCACCCTGACCTTCGACATGATCGGCAAGCTGATCGGTGGCATCGTCTCGCTGGACAATTTGAGCGGCCCCATCTCCATTGCCAAGGGCGCGGGCAGCAGTGCCGACTACGGTCTGGTCTACTTTCTCGGCTTTCTGGCGCTGATCAGCGTCAACCTGGGGATCATCAACCTGTTCCCCCTGCCGGTGCTGGACGGTGGCCATCTGGTCTACTTCCTCATCGAGGCGGTCACCGGCAAGCCGGTATCAGAAAAAATTCAGGAAGTGGGTTTCCGGATTGGCGCCGCCATTCTGATGTTACTGATGGGTATTGCGCTGTTTAATGATTTCGCTCGCCTCTGAGGCCAGAGCATCAACAAGGACACATAAGAACAAAATGGCTGTTAAAAAAGCATTGGTGTTGAGTTGCCTGCTGGGTGCCAGTTTCCTGGCCCAGGCGGCCCCTGCCTCTTTTGTGGTGCAAGATATTCAGGTTGAAGGTCTGCAGCGGGTGACCCTGGGTGCCGCCCTGCTGAACCTGCCGATCCGGGTGGGCGATTCCGTCGATTCCGTGACGCTGGCCAACGCCATCAAGAAGCTCTATGCCTCCGGCAACTTCGAGGACGTCAAGGTCTACCGCGACGGCCAGGTGCTGCAAGTGGCGGTCAAAGAGCGGCCGACCATCTCCAGCATCGAGTTCTCCGGCAACAAGGATATCAAGGAAGAGCAGCTGACCCAGAGCCTGGAGTCCTCCGGCATCCGGGTGGGTGATCCGCTGGATCGCACCGTGCTGAGCTCCCTCGAGAAGGGGCTGGAAGATTTCTACTACGGCGTGGGCAAATACTCCGCCAAGGTCAAGGCCATCGTCACCCCGCTGCCGCGCAACCGGGTCGACCTCAAGTTCACCTTCGTGGAAGGGGAGGCGGCCAAGATCCAGCAGATCAACATCGTCGGCAACAACGTGTTCCCGGAAGAGAAGCTGCTGGCTCAGCTTTCCCTCAAGGACGACGTGCCCTGGTGGAACTTCACCGGTGACCAGCGTTACCAGAAGCAGAAGCTGGCCGGCGACATCGAAACCCTGCGCTCCTACTACATGGACCGCGGCTACATCCGCTTTACCCAGGAGTCGACCCAGGTCTCCATGACCCCGGACAAGAAGGGGGTCTACGTCACCCTCAACGTCAAGGAAGGGGATCAATACAAGGTGTCCGGCATCCAGCTCAAGGGCGATCTGATCGATCGCGGCGGCGAGATGAAGGGGCTCATTCCCATCGAGACCGGCAGCATCTACTCTGCCAGCCAGGTGACCCACACCGAAGAGGTGCTCTCCAAGTTCCTCGGTCGCTACGGCTACGCCTACCCGAAAGTGGTCACCTTCCCGCAGGTCAATGATAAGACCAAGGAAGTGGAGCTCATCGTCAACATCGAGCCGGGCCCCCGCGTCTATGTGCGCAACATCAACTTCAGCGGCAACGTCACCACCAAGGACGAAGTGCTGCGCCGCGAGATGCGTCAGATGGAGGGCACCTGGCTCTCTTCCGACAGCGTCGAGCAGTCCAAGACCCGTCTTAACCGCCTCGGCTTCTTCGAAACCGCCGAAGTGGATACCAAGCGGGTGCCGGGCAGCGATGACCAGGTCGATCTGGACTTCAAGGTCAAGGAGCAGCCGGCTGGTTCCATCAACGCCGGCGTGGGCTACGGTACCGAATCTGGCCTGAGTCTGCAGGCGGGCCTGCAGCAGGACAACTTCATGGGGACCGGCAAGAAGATCGGCATCTCCGCCAGTACCAACAAGTACTCCAAGAGCGTCGACCTCAGCTACAACGATCCCTACTTCACCGTGGACGGGGTCAGCCTGGGCGGTCGTCTCTACTACAACCAGTTCAGTGCGGCCGACGCCAACATCGTGGACTACGAGAACACCACCATCGGCTTCCGCCTCTCCAGTGGTTTCCCGGTCAACGAGAACAACCGTCTCGACTTCAGCCTCGGGGTCGAAAACAACAAACTGTCCCAGCCCAACCCCTATCTGCAGGTGGATGAGTTCTGGAAGGTGTACAGCGAGAACAAGGATGGCGACAACCGCATGGTGTTCAACACCGTCGACGTCACCGCCGGCTGGACCCGTTCCACCCTCAACAAGGGCCAGTTCCCGACCGCCGGTGACCGTCAGCGGGTCAACGCCAAGGTGACCGTGCCGGGCATGGATCTGCAGTACTTCAAGCTCAACGCCGAAGACGCGCACTACTTCCCGTTCGATGCGGATCACAAGTGGGTGCTGATGGCCAAGGCGCGTGCCTCCTACGGCAACGGCTACGGCAGCAACGGCAGCTATGACCACGTATTGCCGTTCTTCGAGAACTACTTCGCCGGTGGTTTCGATACCCTGCGCGGCTTCAAGAGCAATACCGTGGGTCCGAAGGCGCTCTACTACTACAACCTGAGCGGCAACGACGTCATCCAGGGTACCGACAGCTCGGTGGGCGGCAACGCCCTGGCGGTCGCCTCCCTCGAGATGATAGTGCCGACACCGTTTGCGTCCGAGACTTATCAGCCGCAACTGCGGACCAGCTTCTTCATCGATGCCGGTTCCGTGTGGGATACCACCTTCGACTATGACCAGTACCGCAACCGTTGCTTCAGCGGCTGCAACTATCTGAGCGATTATTCGGATCCGACCAACTACCGCGCCTCGGCCGGTCTGTCGCTGCAGTGGCTCTCCCCGATGGGCCCGCTGGTGTTCGCGATTGCCCGTCCGCTCAAGCAGTACGAGGGCGACCGGACCGAGTTCTTCTCATTCAACATCGGCCGTACCTTCTAAGGACGGACTCTGCCCCCACCCAGCGGTGGGGGTATTCAATGATGGGACGCGCAGCTTGCGTGCCTCACCAGGTAACAAGTCGGTCCGGGTACCACTTGCATAATCAGGTAAATCAGGTAGCCCTCACATGAGGGAACAAGGAGTAAGTGTGAATAAAGCGTTGAAAGTAGCTGGTTTGAGTTTTGCACTGATGGCTGCCGGCATGGGCTCCGCCTTGGCCGAGACCAAGATCGCCGTGGTCGACATGGGCGAAGTATTCCAAAAGCTGCCCCAGCGTGAAGCAGTCTCCAAGAAGCTGAAAGGCGAATTCGAGCCGCGTATGCGTGAGCTGCAGAAGCTGGAATCCGACGGTCAGAAACTGGTCGAGAAGTTCAAGAAGGACGAAGCCTTCATGAGCGCCGAGCAGAAGAAGCAGAACCAGGAGAAGCTGGCCAAGCTGCAGATGGAGTTCAACCAGAAGCGTCAGGCGTTTGAACAGGACAACGGTCGCCGTCAGTCCGAAGAGCGCAACAAGATCCTGACCAAGGTACAGGCTGCCATCGATTCCATCGCCAAGAGCAATGGTTACGATCTGGTGCTGGAGCGCAACGCCGCCCCGTATGCCGCCAGCAAGCTGGACATCTCTGCCCAGGTTATTTCTCAGGTAAGCAAGAGCAACTAATTGATGGCATTCACTCTCGCACAGCTGGCCCAGCAACTGGGGGCCCAGGTCCATGGCGACGGAACCCTGGAAATCCGCAAGGTAGCGACACTGGAAAAGGCCGGGGAGGGGGATATCACCTTCCTGTCCAATAAAAAGTACCGGCATTATCTGGAGCAGAGCAAGGCGACCGCCGTGCTCATCACAGAAGCGGATCTGCCATTTTGTCCCACCAATGCCCTGGTGCTCAAAGACCCCTATGTGGGCTTTGCCCGGGTTGCCCAACTGCTGGACACCACCCCGCAGCCGGCCACGGATATCCATCCGAGCGCCGTCATCGCGGCGGACGTGCAACTGGGCGAGAGAGTGGCCATCGGGGCCAATGCGGTGATCGAATCCGGCGTGGTGCTGGGGGATGATGTGCGCATCGGTCCGGGCTGTTTCGTTGGCAAGAATACCCGACTGGGAGCTCGCTCCCGGTTGTGGGCCAACGTCACCCTGTATCACAACATCACCATGGGCACCGACTGTCTGGTTCAATCCGGCACAGTGATCGGGGCCGATGGGTTTGGTTATGCCAACGAGCGTGGCGAGTGGATCAAGATCCCCCAGCTCGGCGGCGTGACCATCGGCAACCGGGTCGAGATCGGTGCCTGCACCACCATCGACCGCGGCGCGCTGGAAGATACCCGCATCGCTGACAACGTCATCATCGACAACCAGTGCCAGATCGCCCACAACGTCGAGATCGGCTACGGCACCGCCGTGGCGGGCTCCACCGTGATGGCAGGTAGTCTCAAGGTCGGCAAATACTGTATCATTGGCGGCGCCTCCGTCTTTAACGGGCACATGGAGATCTGCGACCAGGCCACCGTTACCGGCATGGCCATGGTGATGCGACCCATTACCGAGCCCGGTGTCTACTCTTCCGGCATCCCCCTGCAAACCAATAAAGAGTGGCGCAAGACCGCCGCCCGGGTGATGCGTATCGAAGAGATGCACAAGCGGTTGAGCAAGCTTGAGAAGAAGCTGGACCAAGAATAATCACGATTGGTATAGGGTACTGTTTTGACTACTGAAAAGAAGAGCCTGGGTATCCAGGAAATAATGGATCTGCTGCCCCACCGTTATCCGTTCCTGATGGTGGACAAGGTGGAAAACTACGAGATCAGCGATGAGCGCAAGACCTTGCGTGCCATCAAGAACGTCTCGTTCAACGAGCCGATCTTTCAGGGCCACTTCCCGGCCAAGCCGGTGTTCCCCGGCGTGCTGATCCTGGAAGCCATGGCACAGGCCACCGGTATCCTGGCGTTTACCATGGTGGGCAAGCCGTCTCCCAACGAACTCTATTACTTTGCCTCAATCGACAACGCTCGTTTCAAGCGCCCGGTGGGCCCCGGCGATCAGCTGGTGCTCGACGTGGAATTCCTGAAAGAGCGTCGCGGTATCGCCAAGTTCACCGGTGTGGCCACGGTCAACGGTGAAGTGGTCTGTACCGCCGAGCTGATGTGCGCCAAACGCGAGGTTTAACACACGTGATCGACCAGACTGCCATCATTCACGATACTGCCGTCGTCCATGAGTCTGCCGTCATCGGTAAAGGGGTTGAAATCGGCCCCTTTTCTGTCATCGGTGCCGAGGTGGAAATCGGCGACAACACCTGGGTCAGTTCCCATGTGGTGATCAAGGGCCCGACCAAGATTGGTCGCGGCAACAAGATCTTCCAGCACACCTCCATCGGTGAGGATTGCCAGGACAAGAAGTACGCCGGTGAGCGCACCTTCCTCGAGATCGGCGACAACAACGTCTTTCGCGAGAACTGCACCGTGCACCGCGGTACCATCCAGGATCAGTCCCTGACCAGGATCGGCAGCGGCAACCTGTTCATGGTCAACGTCCATGTTGCCCACGACTGCATCATCGGTGACAACTGCATCTTCGCCAACAACGCGACCCTGGCGGGCCACGTAGTGATCGGCGATTTCGTGATCTTCGGCGGTCTCTCCGCGATCCACCAGTTCGGCCGCGTCGGCTCCCACGCCTTCGTCGGTGGCTGCGCCGCCCTGAACAAGGATGTGCCGCCCTACGTGATGGCCGCCGGCAACTACGCCAAACCGTTCGGGGTCAACTCCGAGGGGCTGCGTCGCCGCGGTTTCAGTGCTGAGGCCATCTCCGCCGTCAAGCGCGCCTACAAGGAGATCTTCCGCTCCGGCAAGACCATCGAAGAGGTGCTGCCGGTGCTGACTGAGATGGCGGCCAGCGAGCCGGCCATCCAGCTCTACGTGGATTTCCTCAAAGACAACGAGCGCGGGATCATCCGTGCCTGATCCCGTTCGCATCGGTATCGTCGCCGGAGAGGTTTCCGGCGACATTCTGGCTGCCGGCCTGGTGCGCGAGCTGCAGGCCCGCTACCCGGACGCGCAGTTCGAAGGGATCGCCGGGCCGCGCATGCAGGCCCTCGGTGTGAAGGCGCTGTTCGAGATGGAAGAACTTTCCGTCATGGGGATCACCGAGGTGCTGGGCCGTCTGCCGCGCATTCTCAAGGTCCGCCGCGAACTGCTGCGCCACTTTATCGCCAATCCGCCCGACATCTTCATCGGGGTGGATGCACCGGATTTCAATATCGGGGTGGAGCTCAAACTGCGCCGCGCCGGTATCAAGACGGTTCACTACGTCAGCCCCTCGGTGTGGGCCTGGCGCCAGAACCGCATTCACAAGATCAAGGCCGCCACCGACATGGTGCTCGCCTTCCTGCCGTTCGAGAAAGCCTTCTACGACCGCTTCGATGCCCCTTGCCGTTTCGTCGGCCACACCATGGCGGACGACATTCCGCTGGTGCCGGATCAGGCCGCGGTACGCAGAACCCTCGGTATCGACGCCAACCGGCGCTGGCTGGCGGTGCTGCCGGGCAGTCGCAGTGCCGAGGTGGGCTTTATGTCGCCCCTGTTTCTCGAGGCCTGCAAGCACCTGACGGTGCGCTATCCGGATCTCGGTTTCATCGTGCCGCTGGTCAACCAGAAGCGGCGCGAGCAGTTCCTGGCCATCAAGGCCGAGCTGGCACCGGATCTCGACATGGTGCTGCTGGAAGGGCAGGGCCGCGAGGCGATGATCGCCGCCGACGTGGTGATGCTGGCCTCCGGCACCGCGGCGCTTGAAGCCATGCTGGTGAAAAAGCCGATGGTGGTGGGCTACAAGCTCAAGCCGTTCAGCTACTGGCTGGCCCAGCGGCTGGTGAAGACCGAATTCGTCTCCCTGCCCAACCTGCTGGCCGGTCGCATGCTGGTGCCCGAGCTCATCCAGTACGAATGCACCCCGGAGAATCTGGTGGTCGAGGTGAGCAAGTTCTTCGAGCACGACAACAGCGCGCTGGTGAATACCTTCACCGAGCTCCATCAGCTCATCCGCTGCAACGCGGATCAGCAGGCGGCCGAAGCGGTGGCCGAGCTGCTCGGCAGATAACTTCCGGGCGGCCGCAGGGGCTGCGCCAACGTGACGCCAGGCCCTGCGGGGCCTGTTTTGATTCAAGGCTACAAGATGATGATCGATATTCCTGACGACAGGCTGGTTGCCGGTGTGGACGAGGTGGGCCGTGGCCCGCTGGTGGGTGACGTGGTCACCGCCGCGGTGATTCTTGACCCGGCCAATCCCATCATCGGGCTGAACGACTCCAAGAAGCTCTCCGAGAAGAAGCGCCTCGCCCTGTTTGACGAGATCAAAGAGAAGGCGCTGGCCTGGTCCGTCGGCCGTGCCAGCCCGGCGGAGATCGACGAGCTCAACATCCTGCACGCCACCATGCTGGCGATGCAACGCGCCGTGGCGGGGCTCTCCATCGCGCCCGAGCTGGTCTTTATCGATGGCAATCGCTGTCCGGCATTGCCAATGGAAGCGCGCGCCGTGGTCAAGGGCGACAGCCTGGTGGCTGCCATCAGCGCCGCCTCCATCCTGGCCAAGGTGACTCGCGATGCGGAGATGACCGAACTGGACAGCCGTCATCCCGAGTACGGTTTTGCCCGTCACAAGGGCTATCCGACTGCGGAGCACCTCGCCATCCTGGCCGAGCGCGGCCCGCTGCCCGAATATCGCAAAAGTTTCAAACCGGTGCGTCGCGCACTGGGGATCGAATAGACCATGCAATTTAGTCCGAGCAACGAGAGGGGATGACGATGGCTGAACCCCGTTTTATCCACCTGCGGGTCCACTCCGACTTCTCCATGGTCGACGGCCTGCAGAAGATCAATCCCATCGTCGGCGCGGCGGCGGCCAACAACATGCCGGCGCTGGCGCTGACCGACCAGATGAACATGTGCGGCCTGGTGCGCTTCTACGGCGCCGCCCACGGCAAGGGCGTCAAGCCCATCGTCGGGGCAGACTTCTGGGTGCAGAGTGACGAGCTTGGCGACGAGCAGTTCCGCCTCACCCTGCTCGCCATGGACAACGATGGCTACCAGAACATCACCTTGCTCATCTCCCGCGGCTATCAGCGTGGTCACGTGCAGGGGCGCCCGGTCATCGACAAGGCCTGGCTGGCCGAGCATGCCAAGGGGGTGATCGTGCTCTCCGGCGGGCGCGAGGGGGACGTGGGCAAGTTCCTGCTCAAGGGCAACCGGCAGATGACCGAGCAGTGTCTCGCCTTCTATCAGACCCACTTCCCCGACGCCTATTACCTGGAGCTGCTGCGTACCGGCCGCCCCGATGAAGAGGTCTACCTGCACATGGCGGTGGCGATTGCCACCGAGTTTGCGCTGCCGGTGGTGGCCACCAACGAGGTGGTGTTCCTCACCGCCGATGACTTCGATGCCCACGAGATCCGGGTCGCCATCCACGACGGCTACACCCTGATGGACAAGCGCCGGCCGCGCCGCTACAGCCCGCAGCAGTATCTGCGCAGCCAGGAGGAGATGGCGGAGCTGTTTGCCGACATCCCCGAGGCGCTGGAGAACACGGTGGAGATCGCCAAGCGCTGCAACGTGACGGTGCGCCTCGGCGAATACTTCCTGCCCAACTTCCCGACCGGTGACATGACCACCGAAGACTTCCTGGTCATGAAGTCGAAAGAGGGGTTGGAGGAGCGGCTCGAATTCCTGTTCCCGGAGCCGGCGGTGCGGGCCGAGCGTCGTCCCGAGTATGACGAGCGGCTCGACATCGAGCTCAAAGTGATCAACCAGATGGGCTTCCCGGGTTACTTCCTCATCGTGATGGAGTTTATCCAGTGGTCCAAGGACAACGGCATCCCCGTTGGCCCGGGCCGGGGCTCGGGGGCGGGTTCCCTGGTGGCCTACGCCCTCAAGATCACCGATCTGGATCCGCTGGAGTTTGACCTGCTGTTCGAACGTTTCCTGAACCCCGAGCGGGTCTCCATGCCCGACTTCGATGTCGACTTCTGTATGGATCGGCGCGATGAGGTGATCGACCACGTCTCCGAGATGTACGGCCGGGAAGCGGTATCGCAGATCATCACCTTCGGCAGCATGGCGGCCAAGGCGGTGGTGCGGGACGTGGGCCGGGTGCTGGGCCACGCCTACGGTTTTGTGGATCGCATCTCCAAGCTCATTCCGCCGGATCCGGGCATGACGCTCGCCAAGGCGTTCGAGGCCGAACCCAAGCTGCCCGAACTCTACGAGCAGGACGAGGAGGTCAAGGACCTCATCGACATGGCGCGCCGCCTTGAAGGGGTGGTGCGCAACGCCGGCAAGCACGCCGGTGGCGTGGTGATCGCGCCCACCAAGATCACCGACTTCGCGCCGCTCTACTGTGATGACGAAGGCCATCACCCGGTCACCCAGTTCGACAAGAACGACGTGGAGTACGCCGGGCTGGTGAAGTTCGACTTCCTCGGCCTGCGCACGCTCACCATCATCGACTGGGCGCTCGGCATGATAAACCCGCGCCTTGCCAAAGAGGGCAAGCCGCCGGTCGACATCGCCGCCATCCCCATTGACGACAAGCGCTCGTTCGACCTGCTGCAGCGCTACGAGACCACTGCGGTATTCCAGCTGGAATCCCGCGGCATGAAGGATCTCATCAAGCGGCTGCAGCCTGACTGCTTCGAAGACATGATCGCTTTGGTGGCGCTGTTTCGCCCGGGCCCGCTGCAGTCGGGCATGGTGGACAACTTCATCGAGCGCAAGCACGGCAAGGAGGCCATCTCCTATCCGGACGAGAAGTGGCAGCACGAGAGTCTGCAGCCGATCCTGGAACCCACCTACGGCATCATCCTCTACCAGGAGCAGGTGATGCAGATTGCCCAGACCCTGGCGGGTTATACGCTGGGTGGCGCGGACATGCTGCGCCGGGCGATGGGCAAGAAAAAACCCGAAGAGATGGCCAAGCAGCGGGCCGGCTTCGAGGAGGGCGCGGTCAAGAACGGCGTCGACGGCGAGCTGGCGATGAAGATCTTCGATCTGGTGGAAAAGTTTGCAGGCTACGGCTTCAACAAATCCCACTCCGCCGCCTATGCGCTGGTCTCCTACCAGACCCTCTGGCTCAAGACCCACTTCCCGGCGGAGTTCATGGCGGCGGTGATGACCGCCGACATGGACAACACCGACAAGATAGTGACCCTGGTGGACGAGTGCCAGCGGATGGGGTTGACCGTGATCCCGCCGGACGTCAACACCGGTCGCTACCGCTTCAGCGTCAACGAAGACGGTCATATCGTCTACGGCATCGGCGCGGTGAAGGGGGTGGGGGAAGGCCCCATCGATGCGATCCTGGAAGCGCGGGATCGGGACGGCCCGTTCCGCGATCTGTTCGACTTCTGCAACCGGGTCGACATCAAGAAGCTCAACAAGCGGGTGATGGAGAAGCTGATCCTCTCCGGCGCCATGGACCGGCTCGGCCCCCACCGCGCCGCCCTGATGGCGACCCTGGAGGAGGCGATGCGCGCCGCCGAGCAGCATGCCAAGGCGCAGGCGGTGGGTCAGGTCGACATGTTCGGCGTGCTCACCGAAGAGATAGACGACGTCAAGAAGGCGTTCGCCAACGTGCCGCACTGGCCTGACAAGGTGTGGCTGGAAGGGGAGCGCGAGACCCTCGGGCTCTACCTCACCGGTCACCCCATCAACCAGTACAGCGGCGAGCTGCGTCGTTATACCTCGGGCCGGCTGTGCGATCTGCACCCTACCTCCCGCGATACCGTGACCACGGCCGCCGGCTTGGTGATTGCGGCGCGCAGCATGGTGACCAAGCGTGGCAACAAGATGGGGATCTTCACCCTGGACGACCGTTCCGGTCGCCTCGATGTGACCCTGTTCAGTGAAGCGCTGGAAAAGTATGAAGAATTGATGCAAAAAGACCGTATTTTGGTGGTTTCTGGACAGGTCAGCTTTGATGACTTCTCCGGTGGCCTTAAAATGTCGGCCCGTGAATTACTGGATATCAACGATGCGAGAGAGCGTTTTGCCAGGGCGATCCGCATCTCTCTCGATGAACAGCAGATTGATGATCGTTTTTTCCCGCGTTTGTGCGAGATTTTGGAACCCGCCCGTGCCGGAGTTTGTCCGGTTCAGGTAAACTATCGTCGCCCCGGCTCCCGGGTGCGATTGACGCTCGGTACCGAGTGGCGGGTGACGCCCACCGATCAACTGATAGATGACTTGCGCGTCCTGCTTGGACGAGAGCGGGTTGAATTGGTTTTTGATTAGAGGATCTATAGTCCCTATGAGTCTTTTTCTGGATTTTGAACAGCCGATCGCCGAGTTGCAGGCGCAGATTGACGAACTCCGTCATGTGAGTGAAGGCAATCACGCCGTGGATCTTAAAGAAGAGATCCGTCGGCTGGAGAAGAAAAACGAAGAGCTGACCAAGAAGATCTTCGGCGATCTGGGGGCCTGGCAGGTATCCCAGATGGCGCGTCATCCCCAGCGCCCCTATACCCTCGACTACATCGAGCACATCTTCACCGACTTCGACGAGCTGGCCGGCGATCGCGCCTATGCCGATGACAAGGCCATCGTCGGCGGCATCGCCCGTCTCGACGGCGAGCCGGTGATGGTCATCGGTCACCAGAAGGGGCGCGAGACCAAGGAGAAGATCAAGCGCAACTTCGGCATGCCGCGCCCGGAAGGGTATCGCAAGGCCCTGCGCCTGATGGAGATGGCCGAGCGCTTCAAGATGCCGATCATCACCTTCATCGACACCCCGGGTGCTTACCCTGGCGTGGGTGCCGAAGAGCGCGGCCAGTCCGAGGCGATTGCCCGCAACCTGAAAGTGATGGCCGGTCTGACCGTGCCGGTAGTCTGCACCGTGATTGGTGAAGGCGGCTCCGGCGGCGCCCTGGCCATCGGTGTCGGCGATCGCGTCAACATGCTGCAGTACTCCACCTACTCGGTCATCTCGCCGGAAGGGTGCGCCTCCATCCTGTGGAAGAGCGCCGACAAGGCGCCGGTCGCGGCCGATGCCATGGGCATCACCGCCCAGCGTCTGAAAGAGCTGAAACTCATCGACAACATCGTCGAGGAGCCGCTCGGTGGCGCCCACCGCAATGTGGAAAAGATGGCCAAGCGCCTGAAAGACCGCATTCAGCAGGATCTGAACGCCCTGCGCCCGCTCGAGACCGAGCAGCTGCTGGAGCAGCGTTACCAGCGCCTGCTGGGCTACGGCTACTGCTAAGCCCGCTTCGGTGTCGCACCATGCAGGAAGGCCCCCGCTTTGCGGGGGCCTTCTTTTTTGGGCGAGAGTTTGGGCGAGAGCGGGGCAGTGAAAAATCCTGTTCATATGGATACCTGTTGGCACGATGTTTGCCAAAACCACCCTGTTGGATCAATTCAACAGCGATTTGTGGCCAAAAAAAGTGGGATCCCGCTCCCGTTTTGCTTAAAGTGATTGTTTCCGATCGACCCGATCGGCATGCCCGCAAGGACGCTCTGCGGACGTAAACAGGCCAGCCCGGCCTGACTCACAGGAATGTTCACCTTCCCGGCGGCCCAGTCTTGTGCAGCACCCTGCTGCGTCCAGCCGCCCCGGTGTTACGTCACTCTCATCGTGCATCGTCTCCATCTGCAGCGAGTGAATCATGAGCGAATCGGTTTTTGAGATCCATGACTGGACCCTGAGCGTCGACGACAACATGCTGTGTCGTCCCGACCGCGAGGTCTACCTCGAGCCCCGGCTGGTCAATCTGTTGCGCTTCCTGGCCAGCAACGCCGGTACGGTATTTGGGCGCGACTGCCTGATCAACGAGGTGTGGGATGGCGCCGAGGTGACCGATCAGGTGGTGACCCAGTCCATCTTCGAGCTGCGCAAGATCCTCAAAGACGGTCGCAAC
Organism: Aeromonas sp. Y318-1; assembly: GCF_027706125.1. Lineage (NCBI taxonomy): Bacteria > Pseudomonadati > Pseudomonadota > Gammaproteobacteria > Aeromonadales > Aeromonadaceae > Aeromonas > Aeromonas sp. Y318-1. The sequence goes on along the minus strand of NZ_JAPDCM010000006.1, from coordinate 166,820 downwards.
GATGCCGCCGACTACATAGTCACCGTGCCCAAGCGCGGCTACAAGCTGGTGGCGCCGGTGCGGCCACTGCAAGTGGTGTCGGTGGTGATGGCGCCAGCCGGTGACGAGATCCGCAGCGATCTGAGCCCGCCGCTGGCGGAGGAGGACGCGGAGGCCGTGGTCACCGCGGCCCCCTTCCCGGCCGGCCCGTTGACCCGGGCCATTTCGAGCCACGCCCAGGATGGCCGCAGCCGCTGGAAGATGATCGGCTTCGATGTCTTCGTGGCGGTGATCCTGGTCTCCATCGTCAGCCTGCTCAGCTATCAGCACGCCAGCCCCCAGGTGCATTCCATGCTGGATCCCGACCTGCTGGTATTTCGCTTTCACTCCGGCATGGATGGCAGCAACGAGAATGTGCGCCTGGCCGACGGTATCACCCGCGCCCTGATGGGGGAGGTGGCCGCTGCCACACCGCTGCGGGTGCAGTATGGTGCCAACACCCTGATGGGGGGCATCCTGCCCGGCAAGGAGCTGAGCGTGCGGGTCTCCCGCCAGCCGGGGGGCACCTATCTCGATCTGGAGTACCGCAACATCAACACCAACCGGGTGCTGTTCAGCCACCAGTACCAGCTCAGCCGTCACAACGTGCACGGGGTGTTGCAGGCGAGCAGTCAGGATCTGCTGCGCGCCCTCGATCAGCCGGACGTGCTGCCCGGCATGGGCTGGCCGACGGATGACGGGGCGCTGATGGCCATGATGGAGGCGCACTACTACATCAACAGCCAGGATCCGGTGGCCCTCAGGCGCGGCGTCGAGCTGCTCGACAAGTCGCTGGCCAGTCAGCCGGATCAGCCGCTGCTGCTGGCGGAGCGCTATCTGGCCGGGGAGGCGCTGGCGACCCTGACGGGGACGCCCCAGAGCGAGCGCCTGCAGGGCATCGGTGCCCATCTGGCCAGCGTGGTACGGGATCAGGCCGCCCTGCCGGCCCGGGTCTGGGAGGCCCTCACCTTGCAGGCGATCCTGAACGGGCAGCAGCAGGAGGCTACCCGCCTGCTGGCCGAGGCCGCCAGCCGGGGCCGCTCCGTGCTCTATCACATTCTGTGCGGCAAGCTGGCCGAGCTGGATGGCCGCCCCGAGGCGGCGGGGGATGCCTACAGCCAGGCCTTCCTGATGGAGGCGACCGAGCAGACCTATCTGCTCTGCCAGCAGCTCGGTTTTTACAGCAACATGGAAACCCTCACCCCGGCCCTGTTCAATGCCCTTGGCCAGAGCAAGGTGAAGCTGTTCTGATTCCCGCCGGGGCCATCCCGGCCCTGTCGTCAAGGCGGCGCTCCCCGCCGGTTGCCTGAGGGGCGCCGGCGGGTGCACCGCCTGACATCATCTCTCAGCCCTCCCCATCCCAGGTCTGCCCCGTGCAGGCATAAGCCATGGTTGCCGCCATCCTTGGCGTCAGCATCGGACCGCTGAACCTCCGAACCGCCGAACCTCTGAACCTCTGAACCTCTGAACCAGCCGAGTTGGTGCCGGTGTTTACCGTGCTGTGTGCACTCAAGGTGCTCGATCTCAGTCTTGATATTGTCTTGAGCCTGGAGCGCGGCACGGTTGTGGTCGCCAGCCGGTGCCTGTTGCGGCGACCCAGCACTACCGGCCGAAGGCGAGAGCGTGCCCACGGCCGAGGGAAGAGCAAAAACATCCAGCAAAGGGGGCTGTGCGAACCCGTCTGTCGGGCATGGCCAGACTCGGTGGGTCATGAATGACGCGCTTTCTGCCGCTGCGCCCCTCAGAAAAATATCAAGGCGTGTCGACTGGCGCTCATCGGCCGCATCAAGGGGGGCGGCGGATATCAAGGTTTTATCAAGGTGCCTGATGGTGCATTGGCCAGTCATTTGTTTTTAAAGTGTTTTTCTCTGTTTCGACCGCCAGATCGAAAAAGTTCACTCATGTTTTTATCCCTTAGCTGGTCTTTATGTTTTCCGGGGCCGAGGAGCCTAGTCTGTGGCCATTGGTTGGCGGGAGGCTCCGCCAAGCGTGTGTTTGATGCCTTAATATCGACCCGGAGATTTTATGTCCCTAGATACGAGCAAGAAGATCGGCCTTGTCGCCTGTACAGGTGTGGTGGCCGGCAACATGATGGGGAGCGGTATTGCACTGCTGCCCTCGGCCCTGGCCACCATAGGTTCCATCTCTGTGTTCAGCTGGGCCATCTGCCTGGTCGGCGCCATGGGGTTGGCCTTCGTGTTTGCCCGCCTCGCCACCAAGAACCCGCAAGAAGGCGGCCCCATCGCCTACGCCGGCGAGATCTCTCCGGTGTTCGGTTTCCAGACCGGTGTGCTCTACTACCACGCCAACTGGATCGGCAACCTGGCCATCGCCATTACCGGCGTCTCCTACCTCTCCGTCTTCTTCCCCATTCTCAACAGCCCGATCCCGGCCGCCGCGGCCACCATCGCCGCCGTCTGGATCTTCACCTTCGTCAACCTGCTTGGCGGCAGCTGGGTGAGCCGGCTCTGTACCCTGGGGCTGGTGCTGATCCTGTTGCCGGTAGTGGGTACTGCCGTGATGGGCTGGGGTCATTTTGATGCCACCGTCTACAGCCAGAACTGGAACACCACCAGCGGCAGCGACCTGCATGCGGTCATCAGCGCCGTGCTGATCTGCCTGTGGTCCTTCGTGGGTGTCGAGTCCGCCGCCGTCTCTTCCGGCATGGTGAAGAACCCCAAGCGCACAGTACCGCTCGCCACCATGCTGGGTACCGGTATCGCTGGCGTGATCTACATCCTCTCCACCCAGGTGATCAGCGGCATGTTCCCGGCCGGTGAAGTGGCTGCCTCCGGCGCTCCGTTTGCCATGGCCTCTTCCGCCATCTTCGGCAGCTGGTCCGCGCCGTTCGTCTCCGCCTTCACCGCGCTGGCCTGTTTCACCTCGCTGGGTTCCTGGATGATGCTGGTGGGCGAGGCGGGCAAGCGTGCCGCCCACGACGGCAACTTCCCGAAAATCTACGGCGAAGTGGACAAGAACGGCGTCGCCAAGAAGGGTCTGATCCTGGGTTCCCTCAAGATGACTGCGCTGATGGTTGGCCTGACCGCTTTTACCTCCCAGTCCGCCCACGCCGCCGATCTCTTCAACGTGCTGACCACAGATGCGGTGCTGCTGACCATGCTGCCCTACTTCTACTCCAGCATTAACCTGATCCGTTTTGAAGGCATGACCTCCCGCAGCATCGGCGCCATGATCTTCTCCGGTGTGGCCTGCGTCTTCTGCCTGGTGGCCCTGATGGGTGCCAAGGGTTCCAACCTCACCGCTACCTTCGTGGTGTCGCTCATCATCCTGATGTTCTACGCCAAGAAACAGGGTCTGCGTCAGCACGACGCCCTGCTCAAAGAGCAGACCAGCCACTAATTCCGTTTTCCTTTTCCGAGCGCTCTTCACTCACCATCCCTGATGGAGAGCGCCCCATCACGTGTGGAGCATTAAGATGAACATCATTGCCATCCTCAACCACCTGGGCGTTTTCTTCAAAGAAGAACCCATTCGCCAGCTGCAAGCCTCCCTCGAGCGCAAGGGTTTCGAGGTCGTCTATCCGGTCGACGTGGCCGATCTGCTGAAGCTGATTGAGAAGAACCCCCGCGTTTGCGGCGCCATCTTCGACTGGGACAAATATTCCCTGGGCCTGTGCAAGGAGATCCACGATCGCAACGAGAAGCTGCCGATCTTCGCCTTCGCCAACGACCAGTCCACCCTGGACATTCACCTGACCGATCTGCGTCTGAACGTGCACTTCTTCGAGTACCGTCTCGGCATGGCCGACGACATCGCCCTCAAGATGGGTCAGGCCACCCAGGAGTACCAGGACGCCATCCTGCCGCCCTTCACCAAGGCGCTGTTCAAGTACGTGGAAGAGGGCAAGTACACCTTCTGTACTCCGGGTCACATGGGCGGTACCGCCTTCCAGATGAGCCCCGCCGGCAGCATCTTCTATGACTTCTATGGCCCGAACGCGTTCAAGGCCGATGTCTCCATCTCCATGCCGGAGCTGGGCTCCCTGCTGGATCACTCAGGCCCGCACAAGGAAGCCGAGGAGTACATCGCCCGTACCTTCAACGCCGATCGCTCCTACATCGTCACCAACGGCACCTCCACTGCCAACAAGATCGTCGGCATGTACTCGGCGCCGGCCGGCAGCACTGTGCTGGTGGATCGCAACTGCCACAAGTCGCTCACTCACCTGATGATGATGAACGACGTGACCCCGCTCTACTTCCGTCCGACCCGCAACGCCTATGGCATCCTGGGCGGCATCCCGCAGAGCGAATTCAGCCGCGAGACGATCAAAGCCAAGGTTGCCGCGACTCCGGGTGCCCAGGCGCCGCGCTACGCCGTGATCACCAACTCCACCTATGACGGCCTGCTCTACAACACCGGCTTCATCAAGGCGGCGCTGGACACCCCTTACATCCACTTCGACAGTGCCTGGGTGCCCTACACCAACTTCAGCCCGATCTACGAAGGCAAGTGCGGCATGAGCGGCGAAGCCATGCCGGGCAAGGTGTTCTATGAAACCCAGTCCACCCACAAGCTGCTGGCGGCCTTCTCCCAGGCCTCGATGATCCACATCAAGGGCGACGTGGAGGAAGAGACCTTCAACGAAGCCTTCATGATGCACACCTCCACCTCGCCGCAGTACGGCATCGTGGCCTCCACCGAGATCTCCGCCGCCATGATGCGTGGCAACACCGGCAAGCGGCTGATCAAGGACTCCATCGATCGCGCCATCTCCTTCCGCAAGGAGATCAAGCGTCTGCGCGAGCAGAGCGAAGGCTGGTTCTTCGATGTATGGCAGCCGGACAACATCGACACCGTCGAGTGCTGGAAGCTGGATCCGAAGGATGACTGGCACGGCTTCAAGGACATCGACGACAACCACATGTACCTGGATCCCATCAAGGTCACCCTGCTGACCCCGGGCATGGGCCGCAATGGTCAGCTGCTGGAGAACGGCATCCCGGCCTCCTTGGTCTCCAAGTTCCTGGACGAGCGCGGCATCGTGGTGGAGAAGACCGGCCCTTACAACCTGCTGTTCCTGTTCTCCATCGGTATCGATCAGTCCAAGGCAATGCAGCTGCTGCGTGCCCTGACCGAGTTCAAGCGGGGCTATGACCTGAACCTGACCATCAAGAGCATACTGCCGAGCCTCTATCGTGAAGACCCGAGCTTCTACGAAGGGATGCGCATCCAGGAGCTGGCCCAGCGCATTCACGAGCTGACCAGCAAGTACCGCCTGCCGGAGCTGATGTTCAAGGCGTTCGACGTGCTGCCGGAGATGAAGATGACCCCGCACGCCGCCTGGCAGCAAGAGCTGGCCGGCAACGTGGTGGAAGTGCCGCTGCGCGACATGGTGGACCGCATCAGCGCCAACATGATCCTGCCGTACCCGCCGGGAGTACCGCTGGTGCTGCCGGGCGAGATGGTGACCCAGGATTCTCTGCCGGTGCTCGAGTTCCTCGAGATGCTGTGCGAGATCGGGGCCCACTACCCGGGCTTCGAGACCGACATCCACGGCCTCTATCGTCAGGCCGATGGCAGCTACACCGTCAAGGTGCTGCGTTAAGCGAGAGTGACAACAACGGGCCGCAAGGCCCGTTTTTCCCATCTGGGTTCATCCATTTTTTTGCGAGTCAGCATGAAGCGAGTTCTCTCCATCCAGTCCCACGTGGTGTTCGGCTGCGCCGGCAACAGCGCCGCCGTGTTTCCCATGCGCCGCATGGGGCTGGAGGTGTGGCCCGTCAACACGGTGCAATTTTCCAACCATACCCAGTACTGTGCAGGCTGGCAGGGGATGGTGATGCCAAACGGCCATATCCGCCAGCTGATGGCGGGGCTGGCCGACATCGGCGTACTGGGGCAGTGCGATGCGATCCTGAGCGGTTATCTCGGCTCGGCCGAGCAGGGGGAGGAGATCCTGGCGGCGGTGGCCCACCTCAAGGCGCTCAATCCAAACGCCCGCTATTTTTGCGACCCCGTGATGGGGCATCCCGACAAGGGGTGCATAGTCGCGCCCGGCGTCGCCGATTTTCTGAAAAACCGGGCGCTGGCCTGTGCCGACCTGCTGGCCCCCAATCTGCTGGAGCTGGAGCAGCTGACCGGCCGCGAGATCTGCAATCTGAGCGAGGCGCTGGCGGCTTGTCAGCAACTGCGTGAAGGGGGAGTGGATCTGGTGATGGTCAAGCATCTGGGCCGCGCCGGCTTGAGCCTGGACCGGTTCGAGATGCTGCTGGTGTGCGAAGAGGGGGCGTTTCATATCTCGCGCCCCCTCTATGAGTTTCAGCGTCAGCCCATCGGGGTGGGGGATCTGCTGAGCGCCACCATGCTGGCCAACCTGCTGGCGGGCTTTACGCCGGTGGCGGCGTTCGAGCGCACCAACGCCAGCGTGGATGCGGTGCTGGCCCAGACCTGGCTGGCGGGCGCCTACGAGCTGCAGCTGGTGGCCGCCCAGCAGGCGATGGTCGAGCCCGAGATCCGCACCTGTGCCCGCCGGCTGCCGGCCTGATGGCGGCGTTTAGCCGGCGCGCCTGGCCAGTTGCACTTGTTGGCGCGTACCAAGCGGCTTGCGACCGGGCCGGCTCAGCGGGGCACAGGCCAGCTTGAGGCGGCGCCACTCGCGCCACAGCAACCAGCACAGCGGCAGGGTCAGCAACACCACGGTAGTGGGCTGGGCCAGCAGCACGCCGTCCCGGCCCCACCAGAGCGGCAGCATGAAGATCAGCGGCAGCAGCAGCAGGGTCTTGGCGGCCGAGATGAGCAGTGCCTGGCGGGTACGGGCCATGGACTGCAGCAGCACGATGCCGAACATGATGATCCCCTCCAGCGGAATGGCGCCCAGGTTGAGGGTCAGGCTGCTGATGGCGGCCGCGAGCAGCTCGCCATCCTGATCGCCGGTGTAGAGCATGGCCACCTGACGCGGCAGCAGCTGGATCAGCAGCCAGACCGCCAGACCATAGATGAGCGTGATCTTGAGCCCCATCTCCATCAAAAACTTGAGGTCACGATGGCGTTTGGCGCCGGCCGCCTGGCTGACCAGCGGCTGGATGCCGAAGGCCAGCCCCTGCAGGATGACGATGAACACCGCCTCGGTGTAACCGGCCACAGTGAAGCCCGCCAGATCCTTGACCGAACCGTGCACCATCAGCTGGCTGTTGTGCAGCAGCAGCAGCAGGCCGAGGTTGAACTGGGCGATCAGGCTCGGCAGGCCGGTGAACAGCAGGTTCGGCATGGCCGGGAAGTCGGGCACCAGGTGGCGCCACTCTATGCGCAGCTTGGCATGGCGGGTAAAGAAATAACCGAGCCCGAGCAGGCTGACGACCCCTTCTGAGATGAGGGTGGCCTGCGCCGTGCCGATCAGTCCCAGCCCCAGCCGGCCCACCATGATGTAGTTGAGGATGATGTTGAGGATGGCGCCGCTGCTGACCAGCAGCATGGCGAGACGGGGGCGGCCGTCGTTGCGCAGCAGATAGGGCACTGCCAGGTTGCAGGCCAGCAGCAGGGTGCCGCCGCCAATCCAGTAGAGGTAGTCGCTGGCCTGTTGCCAGGTGTCGGTACCCTGTTCAATGCCCAGTGCCAGCAGGATGTCGACGTGCCAGTAGTGCAGCAGCAGCGGCGCCACGGCGCCCAGCAGCCCCAGCAGCCAGAGCGCATTGACCAGCGCCTGGCGGGCCAGGCCGAAATTTCTGGCACCTTGCTGGAAGGAGATGGCGGTGGCCGCCCCCATGCTGATCATGGCGGCGAGACCGATCAGTACCATGATGACCGGGTAGACCAGGTTGATGCCGGCGAGGCCGGCGGCCCCCACGTAGTGACCGACGAAGATGCCATCGACCAGGTAGTAGGCGCCGGATACCAGCATGGCCATGATGGAGGGGAGGGCATAGCCCCAGAAACGGCGGGTCATCGCCCGCTGGCGCAGAGTGAAGTAGGCAGACATATCTGTTCTCTTGGGGAGTTCGATTATCGAGCAGATAGTCTAGATTAATATTTTTTTATAGATAATCCGGTTTCTACTTGATGAATTGATGAGCCATATTCATCAATCAGCGTGGCTGGTAGTGTCCCTTGAGCATGTCGATAAGGGCGCGCAGCCCGTTGCCCAGCTGATGGCGACTGGGATAGAAGAGCGAGAAACCGACGAAGGTGGGGCACCAGGGCTCCAGCACGCTTACCAGGGTGCCCTCGGCCAGCTGCCTGCTCACCTCCTCTTCCAGACAGTAGGCCAGCCCCAGCCCCGCCTCGGCCGCTCCCAGGTAGAGAGCCGGCGTGCTGGTGGTGAGCGGTCCGGTCACTTCGATCTCCAGCATGGAGCCCTCCTCGCCGGCAAAGGCCCAGCGATAGTGATGGGAGGGGGTGAGCCGATAGCCGATGCAGGCGTGCCGGGTCAATTCGCGCGGGTGCTGCGGGGTGCCGTGCTCGGCTAGATAGGCGGGGGAGGCCACCACCAGATAGCGCTGGGGCGGGCCGAGCGGTACCCCGATCATCTCCTTGGGCAGCAGATCCCCATAAAAGAGGGCGGCGTCATAACCATCTTCGATGAGGCGCGGCATCAGCTCCTGCTCCACTACCTCCACCTGCATGCGCGGGTAACGCACCATGTAATCGATCAGCACCGGGGCCAGCAATTCATCGATGGCGCCGCGTGGCGCGCTGATCTTCAGCCTTCCTACCGGTTCGTCGCTGTGACGGGCCAGTTCACCCAGCGCGCTCTCCAGATGGCTCAAAGTCGGCAGCAACTGGGTCAGCAGGCGCTGACCGGCATCTGTGGGCACTACGGCGCGGGTACTGCGATTGAGCAGCCGTACCCCCAAACGGGTCTCCAGCCCTTTCAGGCTGTGGCTCAGGGCGGAGGCAGACACGCCGAGCTCGAGGGCGGCCTTGCTGAAACTCTGGTGGCGGGCGACGGCGGCAAACACCGCCAGTTCGGCGAGATCGGTACGGGTGATGGCCATATTAATTCAGCGAAAAAATGTTGAGCAACAGGGTACGTCAGCGGACGGCGAGGCACAACATGAGCAACAAATGAGCGAATGTAAGCAAATTGTTTTACCCACAAGGATATAGATACGGGTGAAACCACCTCTATTTGTTAACGGCTGTTCACAAAATTGGGCTCGTAACGTGATCTCTGACGCCAGAAAGGCGATTCCAGTCAAACTTTGGTTGATTAATTCAAAAAAACACTGTGATCGCTAAGGGGATTTAATTAGAGTCAGCGCATCGGAACAAAAGCGTGTTAGCGAGTTGTAAAGTCTGACGCGTTTGTGGCCCTCGGGCCTATGACCCGCCGGCTTGTTTGTTGCAATTTGGTTGTTACATGGAGTGATGACCAGCTTGCCGGGCCGACGGGATGAGAATAACAGGGATGGACTGCAGGAGTTCCAGGGAGATGGAACAGGGCATTGCGCCCGGTTGACTAGAAATTTTCTATTTTCCTTGATGACAGGAACACCCCTATGTCTGACATGAACATTGCAGTAGAAGGCAGTTTAGCCAGTAATGCATCTTCCCGTGGCATCAACAAGGCCGATGTGGTCTGGATGCTGGGTCTGTACGGTACCGCCATCGGTGCCGGTGTACTCTTCCTGCCGATCAACGCCGGTGTAGGTGGTCTGTGGCCGCTGGTTGCCATGCTGGTCCTGGCCCTGCCGCTGACCTTCTTCGCACACCGTGGCCTGACCCGCTTCGTGCTGTCCGGTTCCACCCGTGATGGCGACATCACCGAGGTAGTGGAAGAGCACTTCGGCAAGACCGCAGGCAAGTTCATCACCCTGCTCTACTTCTTTGCCATCTACCCGATCGTACTGATGTACTCGGTAGCCATCACCAACACCGTCGAGAGCCTGATTGTTCACCAGCTGGGCATGACTGCGCCTCCCCGTGCCATCCTGTCACTGGCGCTGATCCTGGGTCTGATGGCGGTTGTTCGTCTGGGCGGCCAGGTTATCGTCAAAGCGATGAGCGTGCTGGTATTCCCGTTCGTGATCACCCTGATGGGTCTGGCGTTCTACCTGATCCCGCACTGGAACGGTGCCATCATCACCGAAGCTCCGGCCCTGTCCGACGCCTTCAACGGTGACTTCATCAAGACCCTGTGGCTGGCTATTCCGGTCATGGTGTTCTCCTTCAACCACTCCCCGATCATCTCCTCCTTCGCGGTGGACAACAAGGGTCGTTACGGTGAAGGTGCCGAGAAGAAGTGCAGCAACATCCTGCTGGGCGCCCACGTCATGATGGTAATGACCGTTATGTTCTTCGTATTCAGCTGCGTACTGAGCCTCTCCCCGGCTGACCTGGCTGCTGCCAAGGAACAGAACATCTCCATCCTGTCCTACTTGGCCAACCACTTCGATAACCCGGTTATCGCCACCGTGGCTCCGCTGATCGCCATGGTCGCCATCAGCAAGTCCTTCCTGGGTCACTACCTGGGTGCACAAGAGGGCATGAACGGTCTGATGGCCAAGGCGCTGCGTGAGAAAGGCAAGAACGTTGACGTCAAACAGCTGAACAAAGTGACCGCAGTGTTCATGATCCTGACCACCTGGGCCATCGCCACCATCAACCCGAGCATCCTCGGCATGATTGAAGACCTGGGCGGCCCCATCATCGCGATGCTGCTGTTCCTGATGCCGATGTACGCCATCACCAAGGTGCCGGCCATGCGCAAATACGCTGGCAACATCAGCAACGTGTTCGTGACCATCATCGGCCTGATCGCCATGTCCGGTATCATCTACAAGCTGATTGCCTGATAACACGGGTTACCCGCTTGAATGAAGAAGCCGCCTCGCAAGAGGCGGCTTTTTTTATGGCCGGGATTCAGGGCTGGGCGTTGTCGATGTTCTCCGCCTGCCAGAGGGCGTAGCCCTTGCCGGCGGCGGTGGTGGGCAGGTTAATCTGCATCAGGTCATTGCCGATGACGAAGGGCCCTGTGTAGCGGGCGCGCAGATCCTGCGCCAGATCCTTCACCCCGAGCTGGCCATTGAGGCCGATGTGGCTGAACACGGTCAAAACCGGTTTGGCTTCGTTCATTACCCGGGCTGCCTGCTCGGGGGAGGCGAGGTGGCCGGCGATGGCCCGGTAGCCCGGGTTGGCCTTCATGCGGGCGGCGGAGGTCATGGAGACGCAGTGCACCAGCAGATCGGCCCCCTTGGCCTCTTTTACCACCTGCGGGCTGTAGCGGGTATCGCCGGAGAGCACCACGCTGTGGCCGTGGTAGTCGATGCGATAGCCAAACGATGGCTTGATGTTGACCCCGTGGTCGTTGTCAAAGGCGGTCACCTTGACCCCGTCCTGGTCGTAGACCACCCCAGCGGTCACCTCGTGGCTGTTGATCTTCACCCCGTCCAGCGGCGTCCCCTCATCCTTGACCCGGGTAGCGATATCGGTGGCGTAGGCCTGCTGCAGGCCGTGAGCTAGGGCATCGGTGCCCTTGGGCCCGTAAAGCTCCATCGGCGCGTGGCGCTGGCCATAGGCCGGTTGCAGCCAGCCGGTCAGCCAGAGATCCGCCAGCCCGTTGGTGTGATCCGAGTGGAAGTGGGTGAGGAAGAAGGCGTTGACCCGGCCGATGGGGATATGCAGCTGCCACAACCGGGTGGCGGAGTTGCGGCCAAAGTCGAACACCAGCTTCTGGTTGCCCGCCTCGACCAGGGTGCTGTAACCGCCGCGGCTGATCTGGGGCACCGGGGTGCCGGTGCCAAGCAGGCTGACCCGGAAGATATCGGGCTGGGCTTGAGTCTCGGTCAGGGTGGCGCTGACAGGGGCGTTCTGCTGCGGGTTGATAAAGCTGCTCTCGGCAGCCTGGCTGACACCGATGGTCAGCAGACCAACCAGCAGGGCGGCCAGATAGGTACTTTTCATGGATGTATGTCCTGATGGGTGAGGTTGCTGATCACTATATTGGTAACCAAAAGTGCGATAAATTGGCTAAAAACCATTTATTACTAAACTTTTGGTTGTGAATGTGGGCCGCTTGCAGCGGGCCAAATGGCCTCGAAACGGGGGCAAAGGAGGGGTTGTGGACCGATTGACCAGCATGCGTATCTTCACCCGGGTGGTGGATCTCGGCTCCTACAGCGCGGTGGCGAACGAACAGGGGATCAGCGCCCAGATGGTGGGCAAACACGTGCAGGGGCTGGAGCAGTGGCTGGGGGGCAAGCTGTTTCACAAGACCACCCGCCAGCAGACCCTGACCGAGCTGGGCCAGCTCTTTCTGGCCCGCTGCCAGCGAGTGCTGGAGGAGCTGGCGCTGACCGAGTCGCTGACCCAGCACCTGCTGGCCGAGCCGGCTGGACGGCTGCGCATCGCCGCTCCCCTCAGCTTTGGCCACCATCGGCTGGTGCCGCTGCTGCCCGCCTTTCTCGACCGTTACCCCAAGCTGGAGGTGGATCTGCAGCTCACCCCGCGCTGGGTCGATCTGGTGGAGGAGGGGTTCGACGCCGCCATCCGCACCCTGCGCCCGCAGGATGAAGCGCTGGTCGCCCGCCCGCTGCTGGCCCAGCACTACCGCCTCTGCGCCGCCCCCGCCTACCTCGCTCGCCACGGTGTGCCCCGTCAGCCGGCCGATCTCGCCCACCACCAGTGTCTGCACGGCAACTGGGGCGAGCACGAGCGCTGGCAGTTTGTCGGGGGCGATGGCCAGAGCGAGGAGGTGCGGGTCGCCTCGCGCCTTCGCATCAACCACTGGCCAGCGCTGCTGACGGCAGCACTGGCAGGGGCGGGCATCACCTTGCAGCCAGCCGATCAGGTGCAAGGCCATATCGCCGCGGGGCGGCTGCTGCCCCTGCTCGATACCTACCGCATTCCGGACAAGGCCCTCCATTTCATCTACCCGGCGGCGCGCCGGCAGGTGCTCAAGATCACCCTGCTGGGGGACTTTCTGGCGGAGGCGCTGCAGCCGGACTCCGTACCTGAATAAAGCACTGCATATTCTTGCCATCCTGCTTAACCATCGTGCTTAACAAAGGAGCGAGGGAGGCCTAACATGGCGGGATGTTTTTCTAGTCGGGACAAAAGGATATGTCTGGGTTGAAAAAGGATCTCGGGCTCTGGCAGGGGATGGGGCTGCTCGCTACCTCGCTGCTGGGCACCGGGATCTTCGTGGTACCGGCGACCGCCGCCTCGCTGGCGGGTGGGGCCTCGCTCTGGGCCTGGCTGCTGCTGATTGCGCTGGTACTGCCGATTGCCTTTACCTTCGCTCGCCTCGGCCGCCGCTACCCCCACGCCGGCGGCGCGCCGCACCTTATAGGCCTTGCCTTTGGCAACGGTGCCGAGCGCTTCTCCGCCTTCCTGTTTCTGGCAGTGCTGCCGGTGGGCCTGCCTGCCGCCCTGATGATTGCCGCCGGTTTCTGGCACGCCCTGTTCGATCTGGGGGAGTGGACCTTGTGGGGCATCCAGCTGCTCACCCTGCTCGGGGTATTTTTGCTGGGGCTGCGCGGGGCGCGCTCCTCCGGCAACCTGCAGTTGCTGATCGCGCTCGCCATTTTGGGGCTCACCCTGCTCATCTGGTTCAAGGGGGATATCAGCTGGCGCGACGCCGCCCGGCCGTTGCCGATGACGGACGAGTGGCCCGCCATGGCCACCGCGCTGGCGGTGATGTTCTGGTGTTTCGTCGGACTCGAGGCCTTCGCCCACATGGGGGAGGAGTTCAAGCTACCGGAACGGGATTACCCTATCGCCCTGCTTGGCGGGGTGCTGCTGGCGGGGCTCATCTACTGGGTACACTCGCTGGTGGTGCTCAAATACGGCCTCTACGGCGATGAGGCGACCAACGCCACCGCCATTCCGGCCCTGCTCTCGCTGCTGTTCGGCCCCACCGCCAAGTGGCTGGTGGCGGTGCTCGGCTATCTCTCCTGCTTTGCCAGCATCAACATCTACCTGCAGGGGTTTGCCCGGCTGATCTGGAGCATGGCGCGCGAAGGCAAGCTGCCGGTCTCGCTGGCCCGCCTCACCGCCCGCGGCGCGCCGCTGCGGGCATTGAGTCTGGTGCTTGCCATCTGTCTGGTCTGCATCACCCTGATCATCTGGTTGCGACTGCCCCTCGACGAGCTGATCCGCTACGCCAACGGCAACTTCGTGCTGGTCTACCTGCTCTGCATGGCAGCGGGTTGGCGCCTGCTCGGCGGGGTGGGCAAGGGGCTGGCAGGGGTGAGCGTGCTGCTCTGTGCCCTGGTGCTGGTGGCGCTCGCCTCCCAAGTGCTCTATGCCGTGGTGCTCAGTCTGGGGTATGGCTGCTTCTCCCTGTGGCGGCGCAGACACCGCCGCTCGGCATCCGATGAACGTGTCTGCGCCATCAAGTAACCCGAAAAAAAGCCCCGCAGTGCGGGGCTTTTTGTTGCAGGTCACAGGTTGGCGGGCAGGTCACTGCGCAAGATGGCGTAGTGGCGCAGGGAGATGAAGCCATTTCCCTTGCGTTCGCACTCCCGCGCGATGCCCTCGTAGTGAAAGCCCGCCCGCTCGAGCAGGCGGGCGGAGGGGAGGTTGGGCTCCTCCACCACCGCCAGTAGCCGGTGCAGCTCGCTGGTGCGATAAGTGAGCGGCAGCCACAGCCGCAGCGCCGCGCTCATCACCCCCTTGCCCCAGTGTTCGGGATAGAGCCAGTAGCCCAGCTCGGCCCGCCGGTGAGTCGGGTCGGCATCATTGTAACCGATGGCGCCGAGCGGTTCGCCCGTGTGCCGGTCGCGAATGAGGTGCCAGGCGCCGCGGCCGGTGCGGGTCAGCTCGGCATACCAGGCCATCTGGGCCTGGCACGCTGTCAGGCTGTCGTAGCTGATGCCGTAATAGGCGACGACCCGCGGATCGGACAAGCCGCGATAGATGTGGAGCAGATCGGCGTCGCTGACCGGATCCAGCCTGATGTGGGGTTGTTGCGTTGCTGTCATGGTGGCTCCTTGCGGCCAACCGGAGTTGGCCGCGAGTGGTGAGTCAAACAGGGATGGCTGGCAAAGCCGGTTCATGGTTCTGCTCATGATCCGACCAGCCCGAGCTGGTCGGTGAGCCTGGCCAGCTCGTCACGCCACTGCTGCTGCAGGCGCGGGGTCTGGTGCCTGGGCTTGCGGGCCAGATCGGCGACGAGCAGGGCATCGAGTTCATACCAGCGTGCCAGCAGCGCCTCTTCGTCATCCGCCGGGCCGGCCGGGGCCTGCCCCATGGCGGGGGCGGCCAGGCTTGCCTCGTCTGCTGCCGGCGAGGGCGCATCGCCGAGCAGCTCGGCATAGGCCCGCTCGGCGCTGTGAGCCTCCCGGATGCGGCCGTCTCTGATCAACCAGAAGCGGTTGCAACTGCGCTCGATCAGCTCCCGGTCGTGGGAGACCAGCAGTACACCCCCCGGGAAGGCGGCAATGGCGTCGGCCAGCTGCTCCTTGCCCGCCAGATCCAGGTGGTTGGTGGGCTCGTCGAGCCAGAGCATGTGGTGGCTGCCGAGCGACAGGGCGAGAAACAGCAGCCGTGCCCGCTCGCCCCCGCTCAAGCTGTGCACCTGCTGGCCGTGGCGGGCATAGGGGAAGCCCGCCCGGATCAGCGCCTGACGCCGCGTGGTCTCCGGCAGAGGGGCCAGCGGATAGAGAGCGTCGCTCAGGGTGGCGTCGTCAGCCAGCTGCAGCAGCGACTGATCGTAATAGGCGATGCTGGCGCCGGGGTGGCAGTACCAGCCTGCCTGCGGGCTCTGCGCGGCCAGTTCGCGCCAGCACTGGCGCAGCAGGGAGGACTTGCCGGTGCCGTTGGCACCGAGCAGGGCGACCCTGTCACCCGCCCGCAGCCAGAGCCCTTCGGCCCGCAGCAGCGGCGGCAATGCTGGCGCCGGCGCCACGTCGAGGGCCTCCAGCCGCAGCAGGGTGTCGGCTGGCAGGCTCAGTCCGCGCAGTTCGAGCCGCCAGGGGGCCAGCGCCGCCACCTGGCTCTGCTCCTCCTGCAGGCGGGCGATGCGTTTTTCCATGGATTTGGCCTGGCGCACCAGCTTCTCGTTGTCATGCTCCCGCCCCCAGATGGCGAGGCGTTTGCTGCTGGCGCTCAGGCGGTCTATCTCCTTTTGCTCGTCGGCCCGGCGCAGACGGGCCTGCTCGTCCTCGGCGGCCAGCGCCGCCCGCGCCTGGCTGCAGGGCAGGGTGAAGCGGTGCAGCTGACCATCGCGCAGGATCAGGGTCTGCTCGGTGACCCGGTCCAGCAGGCGACTGTCGTGGGAGACCAGCACGAAGGCGCCGCGCCAGCCCAGCAGAAACTGCTCGAGCCAGAGCAGGGCGGGTAGATCCAGGTGGTTGCTGGGCTCATCGAGCAGCAGCAGGTTGGGTTGGCGCAGCAGGGTACGGCCTATCTGCAGCCGGCTGTGCTGGCCGCCGCTCAGTGCACTGACCGGCAGCGCGGCCTGGGCCTCCAGCTGCAGTTCGGCCAGCAGCTTGTCCACCTGCCATTCGGCGCTCGGGTCGTTGCCCAGCGCATCCAGCAGCACGGCGCGGGTGCTGAGGGTTGAAAGCCTGGCTGGCAGTTGTTGGGCCACGAACTCGCAGCGGCAGGCGGCCGCCTGCACGACCCGGCCGGCCTGGGGCGTGCGCTCGCCCGCCAGCAGTGCCAGCAGGGTGCTCTTGCCGCAGCCGTTGGCACCGACAAGGCCGAGCCGGTCGCCTGCGCGGATGCCGAGTTCGAGGTGGTCAAATAACGGAAGGTGCCCCGCACTCATCTGCAGGGAATGGGTACTCATCAGGGTTGTCATGCTCTTGCTCTCTTAAATCGCGGGATCAGAAATCCCTGTCATCAGGAGCGCTGGCGACAACGGCAGAGTCGAGAAAGGTCTCGGTATGGAAGGGAGTCGGCTTTGCTCGAACCCGCTATCGCAGCGCGATGGTATGCAGGCAAGAGCACGCGAATGTGCCGAACAGGCGAGCCGAGAACATCGGACACGCTTGGATAACCATTTTTTACCTCCTTGTGTTTCGTTATGGCACGGTGCGGCGATTATAAGCGCAGAAAAAATAACCGTCTATCTATGGCGGTGCCCTGCGGGTGAGGCGGGAAGGCGCTTTGTCAGCGGCGGGACAAAAAAACGCCCCGCTGGGCGGGGCGTGGTGATGGGGATGTCAGTCGCGCGGGGTCTTAAGTGCCTGGATCACATCTTCATTGGGGGCCAGCCCCTCCACGTGGTTGAAGCTGTCCAGCCCCTCCTGCGGGTTGATGGTGAAGGCGTCGGCACTCAGGTAGCTGCCGCTGCCGGCACTCTCGACCACGACGATGAGCTCGGGCTGCTTGTCGCCGTTGAGATCCAGCAGCTTGAGCTCCTTGATGCTGCCATCGCGCGGCAGCACCTTGCCGTCGATGAACTGATCCAGCGGGAACTGGGGGTTGGCGCCGGAGTAGAGGCGCACGTCGTAGCTGCCGGTGGAGGCCGGTTCGCCGCGCCCTTCGCTGACGGTCACTACCTGGCCTGAGGGGAGCGTCAGCTGTTTGAAGAACCCGTCCGCCGCCTGGCTGGCGAGGGGCAGGGTGAGCAGGCCGAGTGTCATGAGCAAGGCTTTCATCGGTTTGACCCTTGTTACTGCGGCGGCGGTTGCCCGCCACCAGTGTCACTGTGCGAACCGGGCGGGCAATCCCCGCTGGTTTGCGTCATCCGCCCCTCATCGGGGCGGTCATTACCAGATCTTGACCCGTTTGGCCGGGTCCAGATAGAGCTTGTCACCCGGCTGGATCTTGAACGCCTCGTAGAAGGCGGGGATGTTCGGTACCACGCCGTTGACCCGGTATTCCGGCGGTGAGTGGGGATCCGAGGCGAGCAGCATCTGCATCAGCTCGGGGCGATACATGCCTTTCCATACCTGGGCCCAGCCGAGGAAGAAGCGCTGCTCGCCGGTGAAGCCGTCCAGCACCGGGGCCTCCTTGCCATCCAGCGACAGCAGGTAGGCCTTGTGGGCGATGGTAAGGCCGCCCAGATCACCGATGTTCTCCCCCAGGGTGAACTGGCCGTTGACGAACTGCCCCTTGATGGGCTCGAAGCGGTTGTACTGGGCCACCAGCCGGCTGGTGCGGAAGCGAAACTCCTTGAGATCCTGGGGCGTCCACCAGTCGCGCATCACGCCGTCACCGTCGGATTTGGCGCCCTGATCATCAAAACCGTGACCCATCTCGTGACCGATCACCCCGCCGATGGCGCCGTAGTTGACCGCATCATCCGCCGTCATGTCGAAGAAGGGGGGCTGCAGGATGGCGGCCGGGAAGACGATCTCGTTGTTGCTCGGGTTGTAGTAGGCGTTCACCGTCTGCGGCGACATGTGCCACTCGTCTCTGTCTACCGGCTTGCCGAGGCGCGCCAGGTTGTCGGCGTATTCGAAGGCGCGGGCCCGCTGCAGGTTGCCCACCAGATCGTCGGCACGGATCGCGATGGCGCTGTAGTCCTTCCACTTGTCCGGGTAGCCGATCTTGGGGCGGAACTTGGCGAGCTTGGCCTGGGCCTGGGCCTTGGTGGCCGGCGACATCCAGTCCAGCTCCTCGATGCTCTGGCCGTAGGCGGTGCGCAGGTTCTCCACCAGCTGCTCCATGCGGGCCTTGGCCTGTGGCGGGAAGTAGCGCTCCACGTAGAGCTTGCCTACCGCCTCGCCCAGGTGATCGTCCAGTACGCCGAGGGCCCGCTCCCAGGGGGCGCGCTGTTTGGGCGTGCCGCTCAGGGTGGTGCCGAAGAAGGCGAAGTTCTGGGCATCGGTCTGGCTGTCGAGGTAGGGGGCGTAATCGGTGATGAGATGCCACTTGAGATAGGCCTGCCAGTCGCCGACCGGGGTCTGCTGCATCACCTCGTTGAGGGCCGCGAGATAGGTGGGCTGGCCGATGATGAGGCTGCTCTGGCCGGCGAGGCCGGCCTGGGTCAGGTAGGCATTCCAGTCGATGGCGGGGGCGAGGCGTTTGAGCTCGCTCTGGGGCCCCTTGTTGTAGTTCTTCTCCCGATCCCGCAGGGTGACGTTGTCCCACTGGATCCGGGCGAGTTTGCTCTCGAGGGCCAGGATGCGTTTGGCCTTGGCCCCCGCATCCGCCTCGCCGAAGCGGCCCAGCATAGTGGCGATGTGCTGCTCGTATTTCTGGCGCAGCGCCTGGCTGGCGGCATCCGTCTTGAGGTAGTAGTCCCGATCCGGCAGACCGAGCCCGGCCTGGTAGAGGTAGACCGCATAGCTGTCCGGCGCCTTGGCGTCGGCATCGACCCAGAAACCGAACGGGGCACCGCCGCCGTTGCGACCGCTCTGGGCGAAGGCCCGGGCCAGATCCTGCGGCGTGCGGATCTGCTCGATCTCGCTCAGCATCGGCATCAGCGGCGCCGTGCCCTTGGCGTTGCGGGTCGTCTGATCCAGGTAGCTCTGGTAAAGATCGTGGATCTGCTGGGCCGGTGTGCCGGCGGCGGCCTTGCCGTCCAGCCCTTCTACCAGCACCCGCACGTCCGCCAGGGATTTGTCGCGCAGCATGTAGAAGGCGCCGTCGGCGGGCCTGTCGTCCGGGATCTTGGCGGTGGCGAGCCAGTGGCCGTTCACGTAGCGGAAGAAGTCGTCACCGGGTTTGACGCTGGTGTCCATGTTGGCCAGCGCGAGGCCGGAGTGTTTGTCTGCGCCGTCCGGAGCCTGACTGCAGCCGGCCAGCAGGGCCAGCCCGACGAGGGCGGCCAGTATGCTTTTTTTGTTGTTCATTATGTTGGATTCCAATTCGGGTTATGCGGCTTCCTTGCCCACGCAGGGAGCGTCTCACTCTAGCAGTCGGGTTAGCGCTTGATAAGCCCGAGTCTGCTAAGATCGGCCTGGTCGTATTGGGGAAGCCTATGATTTCTCGTATTTATTCTCGTTTTTGTCAGACTCTGCCCGCGCCGGAAGGTTCCCGTGGTCTGCTGGTGGCCTTCAGCGGCGGGCTCGACTCCACCGTGCTGCTGGTGCTGGCGGCCCGCTTTGCCCGCGCCCACGGCCTTGCCCTGTGCGCCCTGCACGTCCATCACGGCCTGAGCCCAAATGCCGACGAGTGGGTGGCCCACTGCGAAAAGGTGTGTCAGCAACTGGCGGTGCCGCTGCTGGTCGAGCGGGTGCAACTGCAGCGGGAGAGTGGTGACAGCCTGGAGGCGCAGGCGCGGGAGGCCCGCTATCTGCGCCTCGCCGCTCAGCTGGGGGAGGGGGAGTGGCTGCTCACCGCGCACCATCAGGACGATCAGCTGGAGACCCTGCTGCTGGCGCTCAAGCGCGGCGCCGGCCTGCGCGGGCTGGCGGGCATGGTGCCGAGCCAGCCCTTTGCCGCTGGTCTGTTGCTGCGTCCCTTGCTCGAGGTGAGTCGGGCCGAGCTGGCCGAGGCGGCGGCCAGCCTCCCCTATGGCTGGGTGGAGGATGAGAGCAACCAGGATGAGAGTTATGACCGCAACTTCCTGCGCCAACGGCTCATTCCCCAGCTCAAGGCCCGCTGGCCCGCCATGGCCCAGACCGCGGCGCGCAGCATGGCGCTGTGCGCCGAGCAGGAGGCGTTGCTGGAGGAGCTGGCAGAGGCCGACTGGCGGCTGGCGGCGGCAGGAGAGGCGCTGCAGATCGCGCCGCTGCTGGCCCTGTCAGGCACCCGGCGCAACAACCTGCTGCGTTACTGGATCCGCCGCCAGGGGGGCGAGATGCCCTCCCGCGAGCAGCTAGGTCTGCTCTGGCAGGAGGTAGCGCTGGCGCGTGAAGACGCCAATCCCCAGCTCAACTGGGGCGGGCAGAGCTGCCGCCGCTTTCAGGGCCGGCTCCATCTGGTGCGACCCGGGCTGCAGCCTCGCCACGAACAGCTGACATTGGCCGTGGGGGAGACACTGATCCTGCCGGACGGGCTGGGGGAGGTGCGCTTGCTACCGCGAGTGGAAGGGGAGGGGCTGCGACAGCCAAGGGCGGACGAGCCGCTGTCGGTGCGCTTCGGGGTGGCCGCCGGCAGCATGCTCAAGCCGGTGGGGCGCGGCGGCAGCCGGCGTCTCAAGAAGCTGCTGCAGGAGTACGGGGTTCCCTCCTGGCAGCGCGGCCGCATTCCCATCCTCTATTACGGCGAGCAGGTGGCGGCGGTGGGCGAGCTGTTTCTCTGTGACGGATTCATGACGCAGGGCGCCGGTCTGGCCTGGCACTGGCTGCCGGCGGCGGCCTGTCAGCCTCCCGCCTGATCCTATCCGTTGCAAATGACAAGGCCGGCATATGCCGGCCTTGTCATATTCAGCGGCTGGTTGGTTCAGTCCAGCAGGCCGGCCTTGCCCGCTTTCTTGCGAGCATAGAGGTGGGCATCGGCGGCCTCGTACAGGCTGTGCACGTCCACCCCGGACTGCCAGCTGGCGGCTCCCAGGCTGCAGCCGACCGAGAAGGTACTGAGCTCCTTGTGGATCATCAGCATGTGCTGCAGGCGCAGCCAGACCGGGCGCCAGGCCTCGGGTTCGGCGGGTTGCAGCAGCAGGGCGAACTCGTCGCCGCCGAGGCGAAACGCCTGATCCGTGCTGCGGATGCAGTGAGTCAGCAGCTGGGCGAAGCGGCTCAGCACCAGATCGCCGACCGGGTGGCCCCAGGTGTCGTTGATCTGCTTGAAGTTGTCGAGATCCAGCAACACCAGTACCAGGCCGTGGGATTCCCGGCTGTGCTGCTCCACCGCCCGGCCGATGGCTTCGTCGAAGTAGGAGCGGTTGCCGAGCCCGGTCAGGTGATCGAGCCTGACCTGCAGCTCCAGCTGTGACAGGCGCAGATAGAGAGGCAGGGGCAGGCAGAGCAGCTGGTGATACTGCTGCAGGATCCGCTGCTGGCTGCCGCTCAGGGCATGTTCCAGGGTGTAGTGCAACTGGCCGATCAGCTGGCCATGCTGGCCGCGCAGCTCGAACGGGTAGCTGTGCAGGGTCAGGCTGGCCTGGGGCGGATGCTGGATCAGGGTATGCGGCTGGCCGCAGTCGAAGTGCAGGCTGTGGATCCGGACAATTCTTGCCGCACGATCGGCAAAGGTTGCCAGCAGGCTGCCTAGGTCCATCTGCACCAACAACAACTCGAGCAACTGGTTGCGATCCTGACTGGCTAGCGGCGTGAGCCGCTCCATCTGGCGAACCCACTGCTCGATGCCATGTCCCAGACCATTCAATGATGATGTGTTTTCCACGGTACAGCCCTCAAACAACCTACTTCCTGACACTTACCTGCAATCCTTGTGCCCAAAATATGTTCGATGCGAACAAGAGTGGCTGGCTAGGCTTAAGTAGATAAAAAGGGAGGAAATATTGTACGCAGATGTGTTGATCCTGCTGCTTGCCGCCGTGCTGTTGGTGGCGATTTTCCGGCGCCTCGGCCAGCCGGTGATCCTCGCTTACCTGCTTGCCGGGGTACTGCTCGGCCCCTATGGCGTCGCCGTGATCACCGGCCAGGCGATCATGCAGACCATCGCCGAGCTCGGCATCGTCTTTCTGATGTTCTCGCTTGGGCTCGAATTCTCGCTGCCCCGCCTCATCGCCATGCGTCGGCTGGTGATCGGGGTGGGCGGCCTGCAGGTGTTGCTCACCTCCCTGCTGTTTTTCGCCATCGCCTGGTGGTGGGGCTTGAGCCTGCCCCAGGCGCTGGTGGTATCTGGCACTCTGGCGCTCTCGTCCACCGCCGTGGTGATCAAGCAGCTGGGGGAGCAGAAGCAGCTGCACACCCGCCGCGCCCAGCTCGGGGTAAGCGTGCTGCTGTTTCAGGATCTGGCGGTGGTGCCGCTGTTGGTGATGATCCCCATCCTGGCCAGGCCCGAGATCCAGGGCAGCGCCCTGCTGGCGGAGATCGCCTGGGCCACCCTCAAGGGGCTGTTTGCCCTGCTGAGCCTGCTGGCGGTGGGCAAATGGCTGTTGCCGCTGCTATTTCACGAGGTGGCGCGGGCCCGCTCCGACGAGCTGTTCGTGCTGAGCGCCCTGCTGGTGGCGCTGCTGGCGGCCTCGCTGACCCAGTGGATGGGGCTCTCCATGGCGCTGGGGGCCTTTCTGGCGGGCATGATGCTGGGGGAGTCCCACTATCGCCATCAACTGGAAGTGGACATCCGGCCGTTTCGGGACGTGCTGATGGGGCTCTTCTTCATCACCATCGGCATGACCATGGACTGGCAGCGGGTGGCGCAGGACTGGTGGCTGGTGGCCACCAGCGTGCTCTGCCTGATCCTGTTCAAGTCCCTGCTGGTGCTGCTGGCCGGCCGGCTGATGGGGGAGCGCAAGCGCGATGCCATGGCGGCGGGGATCATGCTGAGCCAGGTGGGGGAGTTCGGTTTCGTGCTGCTGGCGCTGGCCAACCACCACGGTCTGCTCGACCATCGGCTGGTCTCCCTGCTCATCGGCATCGGCGTCACCTCCATCGCCATGACGCCCTGGCTGGTGTTGCAGGCCCATCATCTGGCCCGCTCCCTCACCGATCCGGCCCTGCTTACCCGCTCCGAGGTGGCCCAGTCGGGACTTAGCAAGAGCCAGCACGTGATCATCGCGGGCTTTGGTCGGGCCGGTCAGACCTGCGCCCGTTTTCTCAAGCAGGAGGAGATCCCCTTCCTGGCGCTGGATCTCGACCCGGAGCGGGTGAGCGAGGCCAAGTCGGCGGGAGAGCAGGTGGCGTTTGGCGATGCCAGCCGCCGCGACATCCTGCTGGCCGCCGGCCTGCTGCGGGCCCGGCTGGTGATCATCACCTTTGACGATCACAAGCGGGTGGAGGCCATGCTGGCGCTGATCAGGGAGCTGGCGGGGGAGGTGAAGGTGCTGGTGCGCACTCGGGATGACAGTTTTCTGGAGGCGTTCAAGCGGGCGGGCGCCTTTGCGGTGATCCCCGAATCCCAGGAGGGGGCCCTGATGCTGGTCTCCCACCTGCTGCTCAACTGCGACATTCCCATCGGCCGGGTGATCCGGCGCATGGAGCACGAGCGCAGCAGCCAGTACCGCTTTCTGCACGGTTTCTACTGGGGGGATCAAAGCGCCGGCAATCTGGAGACGGACCAGCTGCTCGAGCGGCTGCACCCCGTACTGCTGCACGAGCAGGCTTGGGCGGTGGGGCGCAGCGTGCAGGCCCTGGCGCTGGAGACGGTGCGGATCAAGGAGGTACAGCGCGGCGAGCTTAGGCTGGAGCCCAAGCCTGATCTGGTGCTGGCGGCAGGGGATCGGCTGGTGCTGTTCGGCAATGGGGTGGCGGTGGAGCAAGCGGAGCAGCGCCTGCTGGAGGGGCGTTAGCCCTCCCTCAAGGTGTGTTCATCCTTGCCGAAGGCGAGTGAGCCGCTTGCTGGTGGGCGTGCCGGCCCACCCTCAAGGGCCCATTTCAGGCTTCGACCGGTACCATCTCCTCTATCCCCAGAAACGCTTCGACCCGCCGGCGCTCGTTCAGGGTATCCAGGTAGCCCAGCTTGATCAGCTGCTGGCAGTAGCCGGGATAGAACATCAGGAAACTGGCCAGGCTGCTGGTCTCGTCCCCCGTCACCCCCAGTACTCGCAGCAGGCGGCGCAAGTGCACCGGCAGCTTGCGCAGATAGGCCAGCGCCAGCAGGTCGAGATCCTGGCTTGGCTTGAGCACGCAGGTCTCCACCCGTTTGAGTTTCAACCGGTTGCGCTCCCGCTCCGGGATGAGATCTAGGGTCTGGTTGATGCGCCACAACCGCTCCAGATCCGAGTTGAGGGTGTCGGTGAAGACGGTGTCCAGCAGGTGGCTGGCGATGTTGGAGCTGGTCAGGTGGCCATGGTGGAAGGTGGGCGCCGTGTGCGCCGGCGGATCCAGGGTGATCAGCAGGATCCGCTCCGCCCCCAGGTGGATGGCGGGGCTGAGCGGGCTCAACTGATGGATGGAGCCGTCGCCGTAGAACTTGTCGCCGATGTGGGTGGCCGGGAAGACGAACGGCAGCGCCGAGGAGGCGAGCAGGTGATCCGAGGTGAGCAGGGTGCGCAGCCCGCGCCGTCTGGCCCGTTCCCACGGCAGGTGCTCGGCCCGCCCCTGAAAGAAGGTAGTGGAGAGGCCGTCGTCGTAGTCGGAGGCGGTGATGGCCAGCGCCTCCAGGCTGCCGTAGAGGATGTTGTCATCGATGCGGTGATAGTCGATGAGCTGATCCAGCAGGCGGCGCAGTGGCGCGTTGTCGAACAGGTGAAAGGCGTGGTTGGTGTGGGGGTTGATGAGCCCCGCCGAGCCCTCATACATCAGCCGCCACAACAGGCGCCCCGGGTGAAAGTCGAAGATGTGGTGGGTCTCGAAGCGGCGCCAGACCCACTCCAGCTTGCGCACTCCCAGATGAAAGCAGGAGGCGTAGCAGGCCAGCGCGGTGACATTGATGGCGCCGGCCGAAGTGCCGCACAGGATGGGAAACGGAATGCCGAGATTGCGGGGATAGAACTCGGCGATCGCCTTGAGGGCGCCGACCTGATAGGCGGCGCGGGCACCACCACCGGTCAACAGAAGAGCTGTGTTGGGTTTGGCCATGATACTGCGCCTTATGCATGCCACTGGGGGTGTTGCCACCGAGCAATTTAACTATAAGACGCTGTATCAAATATAAAAACAGGCCTGCCAACCATTTTTTGCAGGCCCTTTTTGAGGCTGTTCAGTTGGCGCGGCGGGCGGCGCTCAGCTGATCGAACGCGGCGAATGCGGGGGCACTGGCGAGGATGCGGCCGTGGCCGAGGCCGCGGGTGCTCACCAGCCGGGTGCGGCCATCCTGGGTGGCGCGCAGGGAATCACCGTGCGGGGCGAAGCGGTCCTCCTCATCGTGCACTATGATGGCGGGCCCGCTGCGGCCGGCGAGCCGCCCCAGCGGGTCGACCGTGCTCAGGGGGTGCTGGTACTCCTGCTCAATCTCCTTGACCACCGCATCGAACAGCCGGATGGAGTAGCCGGATCGCGCCACCATACCGTAGAGCTGGGGCACGTAGTCGAGCACCGGCGAGATGAGCAACAGCGGCAGGGCATCCAGCTCGCGTCGGCGGCTGGAGAGGGTGACGGCGCCCCCCATGCTGTGGGCGATGACGCCCTGCAGCGGGCCGCACTCGGCCGTCATCTTCTCCACCAGTTCGTCGAAGGCACGCACGAAGCGGGGCAGGTGGCCGGTATGGCCGGCGCTGTGGCCGTGCGCCGGGTGATCGTAGGCAATGGCCGTGAAGCCCTGGGCCGCGATGTGGCTCATCAGTGGGTAGAACTGGCCGGCGCTGCCTGACCAGCCGTGCATCAGCAGCCAGACCGGTCCCTGGCCGAGCCGGTAGCTCATCAGGGTGCCTTCGCTGGTGTGCACGGCCTGTTTGACCAGTCCGGCCGGCGCCGTGTCATCCCGCTGGTTGCGCTGGGGGGTGAGCAGCAGCTTGCTGGCGGTGCGCTTGGCATGAGCGGGGGCCAGGGTGTGATGCAAGCGGGTGCCAAGGCCAAGCAGCCATTTGCTCGGGCTGAAGCGGCGGGTGTTGAAGTAGATCTTGCTGCTCATGGTCATCCTGTGGTTTTTATGTGCGAACGGTCGTGCTTTTTTGTCGGTTTTAAAAAAGAGAGGTCAATCCATCAGCGCCAGCCATCCAGCAGCGTCTCCACTTCGGGCCAGAAGTGGCGGGCCGGATCCTGACACAGATCGAGGGCATTGAACACCTGATCCGCCAGATAGAGACCATAGAGGCGATAGACGGCGCGCCAGGGATCCATGTCGCTGCGCCACTCGCCCTCGCTCTGTCCCTGCACCACCTGGCGGGCCAGGTAGTCGAGCCAGAAGCGCACCAGCTGGCGGGCAGCCTGCTGCACCTCACCTTCCTGGGCCGAGGTCCAGGCGTCGAGGAACATGCAGCGGCCGGCGAAGCACTGGTTCCAGGCCAGCCAGGCCTGCAGCAGGGCCGTCAGCTTCGCTCGCTGGCTGCCGTGTTGCTGCTGGCGTACCGGCTGGATCACCCGCTCCCGGAACACCTCGGCGGCGTACTCCAGCACGGCGATCTGCAGGTTGTCGCGGGACTGGAAGTGGGCGAACAGGCCGCTTTTCGACATCTCACAGGCGCTGGCAAGGGAGCCGATGGTGAGGCTCTCCAGCCCCTGCTGGCTCGCCTGCTCGAACGCAGTCTGCAAAATGCTGTCGCGGGTCAGCCGGCCCTTGCTCATCGCACTCTCCTTCATTGACCGGGGCAGCATAAAGTACGACCGTGCTATTTGTCGAGCGACAGATGATGTGCAGGCCTGCTGGGAAGGTTCAGCTCTCCTTGATATCCATCTGCTGCAGGGCGATGACCGCCTGGGTGCGGTTCTTGACACCGAGTTTTCTGAAGATGGCGGTGATGTGTGCCTTGATGGTGGCCTCGGAGACGTTGAGCTCCCAGGCGATCTGCTTGTTGAGGCTGCCGTCGCGCAGCATCACTAGCACCTTGTACTGCTGGGGTGTGAGGCTGGCGAGCTTGCTGGCAAAATCGGCGCCCTCACTGGGCTCGGGATGGAGCGAGATGCCGGCCGGCACCCAGTTGTCACCCTCGATCACCGTATTGAGGGCGTTGACCAGCTCCTTCATCGGTGCCGATTTGGGGATGAAGCCGAGCGCGCCGAGCCGCAGCACCTGCTGGATGATGGCAGGCTCTTCCGAAGCCGACACCACCACGATGGGCAGGTCGGGATACTGGCCGCGCAGGTGGGCGAGGCCGGAGAAGCCGTTGGCCCCCGGCATCTTGAGATCGAGCAGCAGCAGGTCGACTTCCGGGTGCTCACCCAACAGGTGGGCCAGGCTGTCGATGGAGTCCGCTTCCAGCAGCTGGGCATCGTCGATGGCCATGTGCACCGCTTGATAGAGGGCGCCCCGAAACAGGGGGTGGTCATCTGCGATGACGATGGTAAATTGGCTGTCCATTGCTCACATTGTTGCTAACTGATTGTTTTGGAAAATCAAACTAGCACCGCTCCCGGAGAGGGTCAAACCTGCCGGCGTGCAAATGTGAAGCGACCGTCGGATGTCGTGCCATTGGGGCAGATGGGATGGTCATGAACAACCCATGCAGGAGGCAATAGATGGGATCTCTGGTATTGACGGTGGGCACGGGCTCCACCTGGGCGATGCGGGCGGCGCTGGTGCTGGCCATGAGCGGGCTGGAGTGGCAGGAGCAGGTGTTCGACCTGGAGGATGCCAAGGAGCTGCAGCGGCTCAAGCGGCTGGCCCCCGCCGGCCTGGTGCCCTGGCTCGATCACGACGGCGTGCGGATACACGACTCGCTGGCCATCGCCGAGTACCTGCACGAGCTCTGCCCCGCACGCCAGCTCTATCCCGAGGCGCGAGCCGAGCGGGCGTTGGCCCGCAGTCTCTGCGCCGAGCTGCACGCCGGTTTTCGCCAGATCCGCACCCTGCTGCCCTTCTTCCTCGGCGCCCCGACCCGCAGCGAACCGCCGGTGGAGGCCATCGGCGAGCTGGCCCGGCTGCAGACCATCTGGTCCCAGGCACGGGGCCCCTTCTATTTTGGCGAGGCGGGGATCCTCGATGCTTTCTATGCGGTGATGGCCTACCGGCTGGCGAGCTACGGCATCCAGCTGCCGGGGCAGGCGGGCGCCTATCAGCAAGTGCTGCTGGCCTGGCCGCTGTGGCAGCAGACCCTGGTCAAGGCGCGTTTGCAGTGGCCGGCGGCCGCTCATCAGCCGCAGTGAACCTGCGGGCGAAACAGCCTGTCTGAACGGCTGGTGTAAACAGAGAGGGGAGCCACTGGCTCCCCTCTCTGTTTGGGGTTGATTCCTTAAGCTGGATTATGGCTGGCGGCCGGCGAACACCACCACCACCTTGTCATCCCCCTTCTCCCGCACGAAGGCATAGGGGCTGTCGGCCAGTTTCTTGTGGCTGCCCGCCGCCACCGCCGGGTGGGCGGCGCGGAACTGGCCGAGCCGCTGCCAGTGCTTGACCAGCTCGGCCTTCTCGCCGCTGGCCAGCTCCTGCCAGTTCATGTCGGAGCGCAGTGCCTGATCGAACACGCCGCCATCCTTGGCGAGCCCGCGGCCGGACTCATCGCCGTAGTAGATCTGGATGCCGCCCGGCAGCAGCATGAAGCTGCTGGCAACCCGGCGCTGCAGCGGCACGTCCTGATAGTCGCCGAAGAACAGCTTGGTGTCGTGGGAGCTGATGTAGCTCAGCACGTTGAACTCGGGATCCTGATTGATGCGGCTGGCGTAGCCGGCATAGGTGGGCTCGGCGCTGGCCAGGCACTGGGCCTGGGGCAGGGCGAACTCGCGCTGATAGTCGAAGTTGATCAGCGAATCGAAGCCGTGTCGGTACCAGAAATCCTTGGCCACCCCGTGATCCCACACCTCGCCCACCATGTAGAAGGGCAGATCGTCGAGCTTCTTGGTCGGATTGGCGGCTTTCCACTCCTTGAGGGCGGTGGTGCCGGCCTGCTTGAGGCGGGCCCATACCTCGGGCTCCAGGTGTTTGACCGTGTCGGCTCTGAAGCCGTCGATGCCGAAGCGGCGCACCCAGTCGGTGTGCCAGGCAATGAGATAGTCGCTCACTGTGGCGTTGGGCAGCGCCTTGGCCCTGGTGTCTTTTTTCTCCGCCAGCAGCGGCGGCAGCCCCACCGGCTTGGTGGATTCGGTGAGGAAGTCCGGCAGTCCCGCCACCGAGCCGGTGACGTCGTCGGTGCCGGGTTGCGGGTAGCCGGGCAGGCCGGCCCGCACCCAGTCACCGCTCCACCACTGGTCCCACTTCGGCGACTGGTAATCGATGAACTGGTTGTAGCCATGCCAGTTGAGGCCGCCACTCGGGCGCCACTGATTCCAGCGGGCCGGCAGTTTGCCGGTGTTCTGGGTGAGGTCGGTGAGCCCCAGATCTTGCAGATCGGCGAGGGTGGCGTAGCCGGCGTGGTTCATCACCACGTCGAGGATGATGCGCATGCCGCGCTTGTGGGCCTCGTCCACCAGGGTTTTCAGGCTCTCCTCGTCGCCGTAGTTGGGATCTATCTTGGTGAAGTCGAGCGCCCAGTAGCCGTGATAGGCGTAGAAGGGGAAGTTGCCCTGCTCGCCGCCGCCGATGAAACCGTGCACCTGCTCCACCATGGGGGTGATCCAGATGGCGTTGATGCCGAGCTGCTTGATGTAATCGAGCTTGGCAGTCAGCCCCTTGAAGTCGCCGCCGTGCCAGGTGGCCACTTCATCCTGACCGTCCTGTTGGCGCCCGAAGCTGTGATCGTTGGCGGGATCGCCGTTGTTGAAGCGGTCGGTCAGCAGGAAATAGACGCTCGCCTGATCCCAGCTGAAGGGGGCCGCTGTGGCCGCCTTGACCGGCTCGAGCAGCAGCAGGCCGCCGCTCTCTTTGCTCGGCGTCAGGGTCAGCTTGCCACCCTTGACCACCCCTTGCTGGCCGGAGTAGGCGTCCCGCAGCTGGGTGCCGTCGGGCCAGACTCCTTTCAGGGATACGGTAACCGGGCCGCCATCCCAGCTGATGCAGGGTTCTGCTGGCGGCTGGCGTTTGAACTCGCTCTTCTTGGTGGCTCGCAGCACTTTGAGGCTGGGAGTATCCGGGTTGAAGGTGAACTGATAATCCCCCGCCAGCATCACCCGCAGGTTGAAGTGCTGCCCCTTGCTGCACTTGTCCATGGGCTGGGCGGTGCCGAAGGGGAGCGGTTTGGCCTCGCTCGGGCCGAAGCTGGTGCCGCAGCTGTTGCCCGCGTCGCTGATGCGGATCTGGTGGCTCCCCTTGGTGAGCGGATGGGTCATCTGCACCGCTCCCTTGTCCAGTGCCAGCGGCGCGCCGACTGGTTGGTCATCCACGTAGAGGCGCACCTCGGCGGCCATGGCCTGATGGAGGAAGAGGGGACTGGCCAGCAGGGCGAGCCAGAGGGAAGAAACCGAGGGAGTGCGACGCATAAGCCATTCCTTGCTGGGGTTAAGCGGACCAGATTGCCGTCAATGGGGCTCATTCTAGGAGGCATGAGGGCGGGCTTGGACAGGCAAACCGTCGATTTGTGACATCAGTTCAAATGGTTACGTTTTCAAGAATGGAAAAGTGTGAGCGGGGTGTCGCGCCCATAAAAAAGCCGGTCGATAGACCGGCTTGTTGCATTGCCACCTTCGTCACACGGTGAAGAACTTGAAGTTGACGAAGGCCACCGCGATGAAGGAGGCCACCATGCCGCTGATGCAGAGCACGGCCGGGCGAATGGCCGGCCAGCGATGGGTCAGCAGGATGATGGCCAGCATGGTCGGATAGAGGCCGAACATGTAGCGCGGCATGGCGTTGAGCCCCGTCATCAGCGGAATGGTGCAGCAGATGAACATCAGGGTCGCCTCGGCCCAGCGCTTCTGGCTGAACAGATAGAGGTTCAGAGCCCAGCCGAACATCACCATGATGGAGAGGTAGGATTTGCGTCCGCCCAGCTCGAAGCCGCTCAGCCACCAGTCCAGCGGGCTGTCCATGTAACGGCCCCAGGCCACCTGGATGTGCTTGAACGCCAGCGCGTCACCGGTGAGGTGATAGAGGTAGAACATGTAGGCGAACAGGCCGAGCGGGATCATCCAGAGGGTGAACACCACCTTGAAGGCGCGCTCGGTGAAGCGGAAGAACTCGCGCCAGCCGTAGGCCTGCAGCGCCAGGATCAGCACCGGGAACACCATCATCACCCCCAGGTTGCGGGTGGCGGAGATGAACACGCCGAGCAGTGCCACCATCAGCCACTGCTGGCGATAGGCGAACAGGAACATCCCCAGCATCAGCGCCATGAACATCGACTCGGTATAGCCGGAGACGAAGTAGGCGGAGAAGGGGGAGAAGGCGAGCAGCCAGACACCGAAGCGGGCGGTGTCGTCACCCAGCTTGAGCTGGCGCAGCACCAGCAGCATCAGCGGCAGGCTGATGAAGAACGCCAGGTTGGCCACCAGCATCAGGCCGATCAGACTCTCGACGTTGAGCAGGTTGGAGATGGTGCCGGAGATCATCGGGTAGAGCGGCATGAAGGCCCAGTTGGCCGCATTACCCTTGCTCAGCCAGCGCGGGTAGAGATCGTAGCCGTTCTCGATGATGCGCTGGAACCAGACGCAGTCGAACTGGCAATAGGCCTGCAGCGGGCCTATGTCGGGGGAGCCGTAGAGCTGCACGCCGAAATAGCCCATGCCGTAGAGGGCGGCCCGGCTCAGCACGAAGGCGGCAATGATCATCAGCCAGTCACGGCTGCTGATGGCCAGTGACGGGCGATAGGGGCCCGCATTGTCAGGGGTGATGGAGGTAGTCATGTCATTCATCAGGCAAATACCCAGATCCTGGAGAGGAGGTAGGTGAGCACGGTGACCGTCAGGGTGGCGATCACCACCGGCAACAGACCGGAAAGACCCGCAAACAGCAGACCGCTCAATATCAGGTTACGCACCGCCAGCGAGAAGAGGGCGACCAGCAAGAACTTGCTGGCGGCACCCTGTTTCTGGAAGGTGATGTAACGGTGACCGAAGAAGGAGAACCAGAAGGCGATGGCAAAGGCCAGCGTCGTCACCAGGTGCTCCGAGATAGTGGGCCAGGTGTGAAACAGGGCGATGGAGGTGCCCAGATCGACGAGGGTGGCCCCCCCGCCGACAAACCCGAAACGTACCAGCCGCCAGAATTCCTCGCGGGAGATCATTGAGAAGCCTGCTCCTGCTGGTCATCAGCGGCTTTCGCAGCAGCAGCCTTCTTGCCGGCGCTCTTCTTGCTGCCGGTGGCGGCATCCTGCTTCGGATCTTCATCCTGCTTCGGATCTTCATCCTGCTTGGCATACTGGCCGTATACCCCTTCGATGAGGTAGACGGGGCGCTGCTTCACTTCCACGAACATGCGGCCGATATACTCGCCGATGATGCCGAGCGACAGCAGCTGGATGCCACCGAGGAACAGCACCACCGACATCAGGGAGGCGTAACCCGGCACGTCGATGCCGAAGAAGACCACCTGAGTGACGATCTTGAGGATATAGAGGAAGGCAACGAAGGAGACGCCGACGCCGACGTAGCTCCATACCCGCAGCGGCCAGCTGGAGAAGCTCATCAGGCCGTCGAGGGCGAAGTTCCACAGCTTCCAGTAGTTGAACTTGGTCTCGCCGGCGTGGCGGGCGGGGCGCTCGTAGGGGACACCGACGGCGCGGAAACCGGCCCAGGCGAACAGCCCCTTCATGAAGCGGTTGCGCTCCGGCAGTTGCTTGATCGCCTCGACCACCTTGCGGTCGATCAGGCGGAAGTCACCGGCGTTCTCCGGCAGCTTGGTGCTGGTGGAGAGGGCGTTGAAGAAGCGGTAGAAGCCGCCGGCGGTGAGGCGCTTCATCGGGGTGTCGGCGCTGCGGTCCACCCGGATGCCGTAGACGGTGTCGTAGTCACCGGTCTGCCACAGCTTGACGAATTCGAGAATGAGTGCGGGCGGATCCTGCAGATCCACGTCCATCGGCACCACGGCATCACCCTTGGCGTGATGCAGGCCGGCGGTCATGGCTGCTTCCTTGCCGAAGTTGCGGGCCAGGTTGACCAGGGTGACGCGCGGGTCGCGGGTGATGGCCTGCTCGACCACCTCACGGGTGCGGTCGCGGCTGCCGTCGTTGACGAATACAATTTCCAGCTGATCCTTGAGCGGCGCCAGTTCGTTATCTATCGCGTTGATGAAGGCATCTATGCTCTCTTCCTCGTTGTAAACGGGAACGATCAGAGAGAGTCGAAAATCGGCATGCGACATGAAAACTTCCTTATTTGGAAAATTATTTTATAAAACAGCGTATTGGAGAATACGTCTTATTGGGCGACGGTCAAGCGCACCGACTGGACATTGAGCGGCGTCGGGGCGGAGAGCGCCAGAAAGTTGGGACGTTTGGGGTCCGAGGTCAGCGACTCGCCCGGCAGGCTGAGACGGATCTCGTTGATGCCGGCCTTGGCCAGCTTGACAGTGGTGGTGAAATCGTGACCCAGTGCCACCTTGAGCAGAGCACCGGCCTGCGGGCTGTTGACCCGGGCCTGGATGGTCAGCTGTTCCGGCTGCGCCTGCTGCTTGGGCAGCACGAAGTAGAGGCCGCCCTGGCCGCTCAGTTCGGTGCCGTCCGCACTCGGTTTCTTGGCCCAGCCTTCGCTGGAGAGGAAACGGCTCGGCTTGGTCAGATTGAGCTCGTTGCCAGGCTGGTAGGTCATACTGGAGTTGTGCTCCCAGAAGCGGGTCTTGCCTTCCAGGTAATAGAGCTTGTAGGCCAGGCTCACGTTGGGGTGGGCGGCCAGGTAGAGGGTATAAAGGTAGAAACCACTCAGCGCCATGATGGCGGTCAGAAAACCAAACTTTTTGTACGTCATATCACTCTCTGCGCCTCACGGTTTGTAGGCTGATTTCGCGCATATGCTAATCCAATTGCAAAAAAAGCATAGTGGATCACAAAAATATATTTGGTCACATATTAACCCCTTTCCGGCCGGTGTTCCAAATGTTGCTGTTCCCGTATTTTACCTGCCCTGGCGAGCCGGAGATCCGGCGCAGGCCGGGGGCATTTCAGGCCCGGCTCCGACAAGCATAAACGAGGGCGCCGCTCACTCGGTCGGGAGCCTGCATCGCTGTGGCAGGATCTGTCGCCATTTTGCCTAGGCCGATTTATGATGGCGTATCACGCAGTCAAGGATGACCCATGAAGCTGAAACTCTGCTGCTGGATGCTCTGCTTGCTGGCGCCGCTGGCCTCGGCAAACAGTCTGTGTCCCTCGCCCTTGCGGGTCGGTTTTGACAACTGGCCGCCTTATCACTATTACGACGGCACGGCGGCCGGGCAGAAGGAGCTGCGTGGCTTTGCCGTCGAGGCGCTCACCGCCATGCTCAAGCGGCTCGACTGCAAGGCCAGCTATGTGGAGATGCCCTGGAAGCGGGTGCTGCATGGTCTGTCGCTGGGCTCGGTCGACATCGCCATGGAGGCCTATTTCAACGAGGATCGCGCCCGCTATGCCTGGTTCTCTGATGCCTACAATCCGGGCCGCAGTGCGCTCTGGATTCGCAAGTCATCCTCCTACCCTGAAACCGATCTGGCCAGCTGGCTGGCCAGCGGCCATACCCTGGGCATTACCAAGGACTACTACTATGGGGCCGAGATCAGCGAGTTGTTGCGCCGTTATGCCGCTCAGGTGAGCGTGGTCAATGACGAGCAAAACTATGGCAAGCTGGTACTGGGGCGCATCGACGGCTTTCTCGGTGATGTGCTGGCCACCCCCTGGGGCCTGAAGGAGGAGGGGCTGGGCGATCTGATCGTCCCCCACACCATGGCCGTATATGAAGCGCCGACCTTCTTCATGTTCAGCAAGAAGCGGCTGTCACCCGAATTTGTCAGTGCGTTCAATCGCGAGCTGGCTGAATTTAAAGCAACAAATGAGTATGACATTATCTGGCGGCGCTACGCGCCCGCCAGCTAGTAAAGTCGCGGGCATTCACGCATCATGAGCGCCTTGACCGCCGGGTCTGACAGGCTGAAGTGAACCGATCTTGAGGTAAGCATGGGGAAGAAGTATTGGCTGGCATTGGCAAACCTGATCTGGCTGGGCTGCTGGCCGGCGGCCATGGTACAGGCCAGCGAGGGCCAGGTGGTGGTAAGCAATGCTGCGATGCAGCACGACTGGTATCAGAACAGCACGGCGGAGCAAGCCAGGCGTGAGCTGGAGCTGCAGCTGCAGGAAGCCGTGCTGGCCCAGTTGCACCCGGATTTTTACACGCTCTGGAAGAAGCTGCAGGCCAAGCCGGCGGATCAGCGTGGTGCCCTCTATGACGAGGCGTTCGGCAAACTGGCCCGGTTCCAGCAGGCGTGGCGTGCCATGGATCTGGTCTCCCGTGAGCAGATGCAGACCCTCAAACTCAACCTCAGCAAGCCGCTGGCCCACGAGCCGGCCGGCGACAACCTGCTGGAGCAGGTCAGGCAGCTCAGACCCCAGGTCGCGGAATATGACGCGGTGCGCGAAGAAGTGCGCAAGCTGCTGGCGCTGCCCATGGCCAAGAAGTGGCCGACCCTGACCATGCCGACCCTGCGGGCCGGTGAAGTCTCCCCGGAGCTGGGCCAGATCCGCTCCATCCTCAACGAGCTGGGCGACACGGCCCCGCGCCATGACGATGCCACCTACGACGCCGAGACCCTGCAGGCCGTCAAGCAGTTCCAGCGCCGCCACGGCCTGACTGCCGACGGCATCATAGGCCGGCAGACCCGCAGCTGGCTCAATACCGGCCCCGAGGTGCGCGCCAGCCTGCTGCTGCGCAACCTGTGGCGACGTGACCTGGTGGATCAGCTCTCCGGCGCCCGCTACGTGCTGGTCAACATCCCCGACTATCGGCTGAGCGTGGTGGAGTCTGGCAACGAGGTATTCACCAGCCGGGTGATCGTGGGCAAGGAGCAGCGGGCGACCCCGATCCTCGCCAGCGAGATCCGCTCCATCGTGCTGAACCCGGCCTGGCACGTGCCGCGCTCCATCCTGAGCAAGGACATTCTGCCCAAGCTGGGACGGGATCCCGCCTACCTCAATCGCGAGCAGTTCGAGGTGATCGACGGCGAGGGTAATCCGGTGCAGTTTACCGAAGAGGGTTGGCAGCAGGCGCTGGCGTCCGGCTTCCCCTACCGGCTGCGGCAAAAGCCGGGTGATCACAACGCGCTGGGTCGCTACAAGTTCTATCTGCCCAACAATGAGGCCATCTACCTCCACTCCACCCCGCGCAAGGCGCTGTTCGAGCAGGGCGCGCGCGCCTTCAGCTCAGGCTGCATCCGGGTGGAGCATGCCGACGATCTGGCCGAGCTGCTGCTGGCGGACTCCCGCTATCAGCCGGACAAGGTGGCCAGCATCCTGAAAGAGACCCAGACCAAGTGGCTGCCGCTGACCACCCCGATCCCGGTGTTCACCGTCTACTGGAGCAGCTGGATCGACGAGGATGGACGTCAGCAACTGCGCAACGACATCTATGGATTTGATCGAGTCAGCTACCAGAGTCGCTTGCTGTGATCCTCGCCACAGAGTGAAAAGCCCGGCCTGCGCCGGGCTTTTTCATGGCCCCTTGCGGTTTGACAGCGGCCGGCTCGGCGGGTAGTTTCAAGCGCCTGTATCAAATTCATTCAACGGTTTCACCTCAACATAGCGATGGACGGACAAGGGATGCTTGATCAAGAGATAAGCCGACGTCGCCTGCTGCTGGGTGCCGGTTGCCTGCTGGGGGGCTCGCTGCTGTCCTTCCCCGCCATGGCGAGCCGCAGTACGGCAGGACGTGAACTCAGTTTCTTCAATCTCAATACCGGCGAGCGGGTGCGCGCCAGCTATTGGGAAGACGGCCGCTACCTGAAAGACGGGCTGGCCGAGCTCAACCACATCTTTCGCGACTACCGTCGCAACGAAGTGTTCAACATCGACCGCAAGCTGTTCGACCAGCTCTACCTGCTGCAGCACAAGCTGGGTCGCCACGGTGAAATCCAGCTCATCTCGGGCTATCGCTCGCCCGTGACCAATCGCCAGAAACGCAGCCGCAGCCGCGCCGTGGCCAAGCACAGTTACCATACCCTGGGACAGGCGGTGGACGTGCGCATTCCCGGAGTACAGCTGGCGCATCTGCGCAAGGCGGCGCTCCATCTCAAGGTGGGTGGCGTCGGTTACTACCCGAGCGACAACTTCGTGCACCTCGACACCGGGCCCGTGCGCAGCTGGTAACGGCCGGCTGCTGGCCACAGCTGCCCGGCGGGTGACTGGTCAGCGGGGTGGCCGAGCTGGTAGGCTCTGGACACCATGCAGAGGAGAACCAGATGAAACATATTTTGCTTGGCGGGCTGATTGCCCTGCTGCTGACCGGTTGTGGCAAGCTCAACCGTGAAAACTACGACAAGCTCAAGATGGGGATCAGCTACGCCGAGGCGAGCAGCATCCTCGGCAAGGCCGAGCGTTGTGACGATGCGCTGGGGACCACCAGCTGCATCTGGGGCGACGAGGGCAAGAACATCAAGATCCGTTTCATCGCCGACAAGGCGACCTTCTTCAGCTCGGAAGGGATCAACTGAGGCAGCCATAGCCCGGTTGCCATACAAAAAAGCGCCTGACCGGCGCTTTTTTGTTGGCTGCAATCCGTACCGGCTTGCCAGAAGCTGGCGCGCTCAGTGCGTGGCGTACTGGTAGTGGAAGGTTGGCAGCCCCCACTTGAAGCGCACCGCCAGGAGCCGCAGCACGAAACCGATGCCGATGGCACCGAAGGCGGCCCAGTCGTTGGGCAGGCCCTGATCCAGTGCAAGGCAGTAGATGGCGGCCGTCACCAGCGAGATGGCGGCATAGAGCTCGCGGCGAAACACCAGCGGAATGCGCTGGCAGAGCAGGTCTCTGAGCACGCCGCCGAAGGCCCCCGTCACCACCGCCATGATGCAGGCGATCCCGGCGCCGTGGCCCATCTCCAGCGCCCTTGCCGCGCCGAAGATGGAGAAGACCACCAGCCCCAGGGCATCGAGCGCCATGAACAGCTTGCCGAGGTAGCGCATCAGCGGCGCCGAGATGACGCCGGCCATGGCCGCGCCGGCGACCAGCAGCACATACTCCGGGTGTTCGACCCAGAGCAGGGGGTAATGGCCCAGCAGCACGTCGCGAATGGTGCCGCCCCCGATGGCGGTCGCCGATGCGATGATCACCACGCCAAACAGATCCATCCGTCGCCGGCCCGCGGCCAGCGCGCCTGTCATCCCTTCGGCCACCAGGCCCAGCAAGAAGAGTGCATGTAACATGAGATATCCCAGGGTGCGAGAAAGCCCCGCATCCTATCAACTCGCGCTATAGGGGACAAGCAATGAAGGCTATGCATTATTTTTTATAATGCAAAAATGAAGCGGGGCTCCCAAGGGAGCCCCGCTGTCACCACCAACCGGCTCAGCGTCTGAGCTGTTCGGCGCGGTAGTGATCGACCCACATGGCGGTGGCGCCGCAGATGGCCACAGGCATCACGAACAGGTTCACCACCGGGATGGCGGAGAAGAGGGTGACCAGGGCGCCGAAGCTCAGGCACTTGCCGCGCCGCTGCTTGAGGGCATCGCGCATGGTGATGAAGTCGATCTTGTGGTTGTCGAACGGATAGTCGACGTACTGGATCGCCATCATCCAGGCGCTGAACAGGAACCAGAGCACCGGTGCCAGGGTCTGGCCCACCACCGGAATGAGGAACAGGATCAGGCAGCCGATGGCCTTGGGCAGGTAGTATTTGAGCTTGGTCCACTCGCGGCCGAAGGTGCGCGGTACATCTTTGACGATGTCCAGCATGCCGGTATCGCTGACGGTCTCGCCGGTGAGGGCCTGTTCCACTTTCTCCGCCAGCAGGCCGTTGAAGGGGGCTGCTATCCAGTTGGCCACCGAGCTGAACAGGAAGGAGAAGACCACCAGGATGGTGATGAGAGCGATGGGCCAGAGCAGATAGTCAAGCCAGTCGAGCCAGCTTGGGATCTGCTGGTGCAGCCAGCCGAACAGGCCATCCAGCTGCAGCAGCAGGGCGTAGAAGGCGCCGGCAAACAGCACGAAGTTGACCAGCAGGGGGATCAGCACGAAGGTGCGGATGCCGGGCTGGCGAATGAGCGAGAAGCCGCGCAGGAAGTAGTCTGCGCCGCTGATCGAGTCTTTTACCATACGGGGTGAGTGGCTCATCTGAGCTCCATCTGTTCATGGGAAACTGCCTGCATATTACAAACAAGCTTTTGATTTGGTAAAGTCGCCTGCCCGCCTCCTCTTTATTTCGTTACCCACATAGGCCGCCATGCGTCTGAAATTGATCAAACTCGCCGGTTTCAAGTCGTTTGTCGAGCCGACCCGCATCGAGCTCAACGCCGACATGACCGCCGTGGTGGGCCCCAACGGCTGCGGCAAATCCAACGTCATCGACGCCGTGCGCTGGGTGCTGGGGGAGAGCTCCGCCCGCCATCTGCGCGGCGAAAACATGACCGACGTCATCTTCAACGGCTCCGTCAACCGCAGTGCCCACGGCCGTGCCTCGGTCGAGCTGGTGTTTGACAATCCCCACAACCGGGTGCCCGGCGAGTTTGGCCGCTTTACCGAGATCTCGGTGCGCCGCGAAGTGCTGCGCGATGGCTCCAACCACTACCAGATCAACGGCCAGAAGTGCCGCCGCAAGGACGTGACCGACCTCTTCCTCGGCACCGGCCTCGGCCCGCGCAGCTACGCCATCATCGAACAGGGCACCGTCAGCCGGCTGGTGGAGTCCCGCCCCGCCGATCTCAAGCTGTTCATGGAAGAAGCTGCCGGGGTCTCCCGCTACAAGGAGCGGCGCCGCGAGACCGAGCAGCGTATCCGTCATACCCAGGAGAACCTGGAGCGCCTCGGTGACATCCGCGGCGAACTGGGCTCGCGCCTCGAGCATCTCAAGGCCCAGGCCGAGACCGCCGAGCGCTACAAGCAGCTCAAGAGCCGTTCGCGCGCCGCCCGCGCCGAACTGATCGGCTCGGAACTGTGGGCGCTGGAGACGCGCCTCGGCGAGGCCAAGACCGAACTGGCCCAGGCCGAACAGGCACTGGCGGCACTCGATGCCAAGCGCACCGCTGACGAGGGGCGTCACGTCACTCTGTCGGTGGCCCGCCAGGAGGCGCAGGCCGAGCAGGCCAGCCGCCAGCAACAGATTTTTCTCGGCGGGCAGGCCATCGCCCGTCTCGAGCAGCAGCAACTGCACCAGAGCGAGCTGGGCCGCGACTGGCAGGCAAGGCGGCAAGCCCTGGGCGAGCGCATCGAGGGGCTCAAGGCCCAGCTGGCCAGCCAGCTGGAACAGCTGAGCGAAAGCACGTTGCAGGGCGAGGTCGCATCGGCGCGCCTCGAGCAGTGTGAGCAGTTGCTTACCGACCAGCAGAGCGTGCGGGCGGCAGCGACCGAGCGGCTCGAGCAGGCGCGCCAGCACCAGCAGCAGTGGCAGCAGCAGCTGGGGCTGTTACAGGGGCGGCTCAACCAGACCCGCGCCGAGGTGAACGGTCTGCAGGAGCTGCAGGCCAAGACCCGGCTGGCCCGTCTCAAGCTGGAAGATGAACAGGCCGGGCCCCTCGGCGGGGAAGGGGAGAACCTGCAACCGGCGCTCGATGCGCTGGCGGTGGAGCTCGCGCTCTCCCGCGCCTGCCATGAGGAGTCCGAAGCGGCGTGGCAGGCCGCCGTGGCTCGCCACGAAGCACTCAAGGCAGAGCAGGGTCACCAGCAGGGCTTGCTGCGCGAGCTGGAGGCTCGCCTCGCTACCCTGGATCAGATCCTGGGGGAGCAGATGGCGGGCGCCACCCTGGCGGATCGGCTGCAGGTGCCCCCCGAGTGGGCCCGGGGGCTGGACAAGGTGCTTGGCCGCTGGCTCACCGCCACCCCGGCGGATGAGTGCAATCTGACGCAATCCGGGCTCTGGATCGGCCCGGCCCAGCCGGCGGTTGCCGGTACCCTGGCGGCGCAGCTGGGCGGCGAGCACATCCCTTCCTTCCTCAATACCATCTGGCTGGTGGAGAGCCGGGAGGCGGCATTGGCCCGCCAGCCGAGCCTGGCGCCCGGTGAGTCGCTGCTCACTCCTGCTGGCGACTGGTTTGGTCCCAACTGGGCGGATCTGGGGGAGGGCATGGCCCTCGGTACCCTGGCGCTGCTCGGCGAACGTGAGCGGTTGCACACCGAGCAGAGCGCAGGTCGGCAGGCGCTGCACCGGCGCGATGAGCAGCTTGCCGCCGCTGACGCGACGCGGGCCCAGTTGCACGGCGCCCATGAGCTGGCTCAGCGTACCCTGCGCGAGCAGGAGCAGCAGTGGCAGCAACTGCGCGAAGCCTGGAGCCTGCGCGAGGGGCAGCGGCAGGAGCGGTTGCAGCGCCTCGGTCAGCTGGGGGAAGAGCTAGCTCGACTGGCACAAGAACAGGCCGAGGAGGCCGAGCGGCTGGCGTCGGCCGGGGAGCGGCTTGAGCAGGGCGAGGCGGCCCTTGGCGAGCTGCAGGAGCAGGGCGAGGCGCTTGCCGAGGCGCTGCTGCTCGCCCAGGAGCAGGTGAGCGGGGCGGAGCGGGCACTGGAGGAGGCGCGCCTGCGCCGGGAGCAGCAGCAGGCAGCCTGCCAGAGGCTGCAACTGGAGCAGCAGAACCTGCGCCAGCTCATCGCCCTGCGCGAACAGGAGCTGGCCCGCCTCGGGCTGGAGCTGGCCGAGCTCAAGGAGCCGGGCGCTGCGCCGGGTCAGGATCTGTCGCCCCTGCTGGCCGAGCAGCGCAATCTTGAGGCGCAGCAGCTCGCCTGTCATCAGCGGCTTGCAGAACTGGAGCGTCAGCTGACCGAGCTGGAGCAGGCCAGAAGCGCCGATCACAAGCAGCTGGTGCAAATTCAGGAGAAACTGGCGACCCTGCGCCTTGAGCGTGAACGCAACCTGACGCGCCGGCAGGGGCTGCACGAGCAGTTCGAAGAGCTGGGCGTGCGGCTGGTGGATCTCGATCAGGCAGTGCTGATTGCCGCTGACCGCGGCAAGCTGCGCCAGGAGATCCAGACCCTGGAGGCACAGGTGGAGGCACTTGGCGCCATCAACCTGGCGGCCCTCGAGGAGTATGAAGAGGCG
Organism: Aeromonas sp. Y318-1; assembly: GCF_027706125.1. NCBI lineage: Bacteria > Pseudomonadati > Pseudomonadota > Gammaproteobacteria > Aeromonadales > Aeromonadaceae > Aeromonas > Aeromonas sp. Y318-1. The sequence continues at coordinate 124,398 of NZ_JAPDCM010000006.1, read as the reverse complement.
AAAACCCGCTCAAGCTACCTGGAAAACCAGTGCCAGGATCTGGAGCAGGCGCTGGAAACCTTGAGCCAAGCCATTAAAAGAATTGATAAAGAGACACAAATACGGTTCCGGGATACTTTCGATAAGGTCAATGAAGATTTAAAATCCCTCTTTCCGAAAGTGTTCGGGGGGGGCTGTGCCTGGCTTGAGCTCACCTCCGATGATCTTTTGGAGGCCGGAGTGAGCATCATGGCGAGACCTCCGGGTAAGAAGAATGCTACCATTGCCCTGCTTTCCGGGGGGGAGAAGGCGTTAACCGCACTTGCGCTGGTTTTTGCCATCTTCAGACTCAACCCAGCACCATTTTGTCTGCTGGATGAGGTGGATGCACCGCTCGATGAAGTGAACGTCGGTCGCTTCTGTTCTCTTGTCAAAGAGATGTCGAGCACAGTACAGTTCGTTTACATCAGTCATAATAAGGTCTCCATGGAGATGGCTGAGCAGCTGGTTGGCGTCACGATGCAAGAGCCCGGGGTTTCGCGCATAGTGTCGGTCGATATCGGTGAAGCCGTCGCTTTGGCTGAGCAAAACTAGAAAGAGAAGCAGCTAATGCAGGAATTGCGTTACATCTTGGTTGCCCTGGGCGGTATTGCCATCGCGGCATTGCTCATTCACGGGTTGTGGAGCAACAGAAAGAATCGTCAGGCACCGATCAAAGAGAAACCTCTGGGCCGGATGGAATCCAAATCACGGGATCGTGACAACGACGCCTTCGACAGCGATGGCATCGGTCAGGTGCGAGTGGTCAGCGGTGGCCGTCGTGCCGAGCCCAAACTCCACCATGATGAGCCACGCCAGCCGGAAGTCAGCCGTCGTGCGCCTGCGCCCGCCTTCGATGATGAAGATGACGACGCCGATCTGCCGCCGCCCGTGGTACGCAAGCCTGCCGCCCGCCCCGTGCCGCCGCCCCCCGTCTATGAAGAAGACGAGGAGGAGTTCGAGGCGCCGGTCGCCGCAGCCGTCGAGGAAGTGCCTGCCGCGCCGGTGCGCAAGCCCGCCCAGGTCATTCGCCGTACCCCGGTCCACCGTTCCCGTCCCCAGCGCGAGCCGCTGCTGCAACCGCTGGACGAAGAGCCGCTGGTCGAGCCCGCCTACGCGACCGCACCCACTTTCGGTGCCCGCGAGCCGGCGCCGGTCGCCGCTCCCGAATACCAGGCGCAGCCCCGTCATGCAGTCCCCGAGCCTGCCTACGAGGAGCCCGTCTATGAAGAGCCGGTGCGTGCCGCGCCGGTCGAGAAGATCTGGCAGGATGTCTATGTCATCAACTTGATGGGCCGTCCGGGTCATGATCTGCAAGGGGCTACCCTGCTCTCTTCCCTGCTGGCGCTGGGCTTCAAGTTTGGCGAGATGGATATTTTCCACCGTCACGAAGATCCGAACGGCAAGGGAGAAGTGCTCTTCTCCATGATCAACATGGTCAAGCCGGGCACCTTCAACCCGTACCGGATGGAGCAGTTCGCCACCCCGGGCGTGTCGCTCTTCATGCAGCTGCCGCTGCGCAGCAATGCTGCGTTTGCCTTCGAGGACATGCTGCAGGCCGCCGATCAGCTGGCCAGCGATCTCGATGCCATGCTGACGGATATGGATCGCAGCCCGCTGAGCGACGAGACCATCGCCCGTTACCGGCATGAGCTGGCCGCCTACGAGGCCAGTCGCGACTAATACGCCATGCGGGTCGAATGAATAAAAAGTGCGGTACCCAGGTGCCGCATTTTTATTGGTCCGCTGGCCGGTTTTTCCATCACACTTCGAGACTTTTTCATGAGCGATATCCTCTCCCGCCACCGTCAACTGTGTGAGCTGCTGATCGAGTACGGTCATCAGTACTATGTGCTGGACAACCCCACGGTGCCGGACGCCGAATACGATCGGCTGATGCGCGAGCTGATCGCGCTGGAAGCCGAGCACCCCGAGCTGAAGACGCCGGCCTCGCCGAGCGTGCGGGTGGGCGGCCAGCCGCTGACCGCCTTCAAGCAGGTGCGCCACGAGATCCCCATGCTGAGTCTGGACAACGTGTTCAGCGGCGAGGAGCTGCAGGCCTTCGAGCAGCGCATGCGCGATCGCCTCAAACGGGAGGTGAGCTTTACCTTCTGCTGCGAGCCCAAGCTGGACGGTCTGGCGGTGAGCCTGCTCTATGTGGATGGCCAGCTGGTGCAGGCCGCCACCCGGGGCGATGGCACCACGGGCGAGGAGATCACCGAGAACGTGCGCACCATCAATGCCATTCCCTTGTCCCTGCGCGGCGAGGGCTGGCCGGCCCGGCTGGAGGTGCGTGGCGAGGTGTTCATGCCCAAGGCGGGGTTCGAGGCGATGAACGCCAAGGCGCTGGCCGCCGGCGAGAAGGTGTTCGTCAACCCGCGCAATGCCGCCGCCGGCAGCTTGCGCCAGCTCGACTCGCGTATCACCGCCAGCCGCCCGCTGGCCTTCTACGCCTATGGCGTGGGGGTGGGCGGCGAGCAGCTCGGTGGCTCTCACTTTGGTCGCCTCAATCAGCTCAAAGTGTGGGGGCTGCCGCTCAGCCCTGAAGTGAAGCTCAAGGAGGGGGTTGCCGGTTGCCAGGCGTTCCACGACGACATCCTGGCGCGCCGTAGCGAGCTCCCCTACGAGATTGACGGCGTGGTCTACAAGGTGGATGCCATCCCTCTGCAGGAGGAGCTCGGCTTTGTGGCCCGCGCCCCGCGCTGGGCCACCGCCCACAAGTTCCCGGCCCAGGAGGAGATGACGGAGCTTGAGAACGTCGAGTTCCAGGTCGGCCGCACCGGCGCCGTGACCCCGGTGGCCAAGCTCAAACCGGTGTTTGTCGGCGGCGTCACCGTCTCCAACGCCACCCTGCACAATGCCGACGAGATTGAGCGCCTTGGCGTGATGATCGGCGACACCGTGATCGTGCGCCGGGCCGGGGACGTGATCCCGCAGATCGTTGCGGTGGTCGAGGCGCAGCGCCCGGCGGATGCCCGCGCGATCCTGTTTCCGACCGAGTGCCCGGTGTGTGGCTCGGCGGTGGAGCGGCTGGAGGGAGAGGCGGTGACCCGCTGCTCCGGCGGCCTGTTCTGCGAGGCGCAGCGCAAGGAGGCGATCAAGCACTTCGCCGCCCGCCGTGCCATGGACGTGGATGGCCTCGGCGACAAGATAGTGGAACAGCTGGTGGACAAGGGGCTGGTGAAAACCCCGGCGGACTTGTTCAGCCTCAACGCCATTCAGCTGGCCGGGCTCGAACGGATGGGGCAAAAGTCGGCCCTCAATCTGGTGGCCGCCATCGATGCGGCCCGCAGCACCACCCTGCCCCGCTTCCTGTTTGCGCTGGGGATCCGCGAAGTGGGGGAGGCGACCGCCTTGAACCTCGCCAACCACTTCCTCACCCTGGACGCCCTGCGCGCCGCCTCGGTGGAGCAGTTGCTGGAAGTGGCCGACGTGGGGGACATAGTGGCCAAGCATGTCTACTACTTCCTGCGCCAGCCTCACAACATTGAGGTGCTGGAGGCCCTGCTGGCCGCCGGCATCCACTGGCCGGCCATCGAGAAGAAGGAGGCAAGCGAGCAGCCTTTTGCCGGCAAGACCTTCGTGCTGACCGGCACCCTCACCACCCTGTCGCGCAACGACGCCAAGGCGGCGCTGCAGGCGCTGGGGGCCAAGGTGGCGGGCTCGGTGTCGGCCAAGACCGATGTGCTGGTAGCGGGGGAGGCGGCAGGCTCCAAGCTGGTCAAGGCCCAGGAGCTCGGCATCACGGTCTGGAGTGAAGAGGAGCTGCAACAGGCGTTGCAGGGCTGAGTCGCTCACGCAGAAAGAGAAACAAAGAACCCGGCATGGCCGGGTTCTTTGTTATGGGGGCACTGATCAGCGCTCAATCGCGCCAGAGGATCTTGTAGCGCCACTTGTCGGGCAGGGTGAGCTGCCAGCGGGCCAGCTCGCTCTTGCTGAACACATACTCGCCACGCAGGGCGGCGCGCGGTGCCAGGGTTTTGGGCTGGGCACCCGCCAGGATGGCGTTGACCAGCTCGGCCGCCTTGGCCCCCTGATCGCGGCCATCCAGCACCAGGCCACCGATGGCCTTGCCCTTGCCCACCGAAAACTCCCAGAAACAGAACAGCGGCACCGGGCTGTGGGCGCTGGTCCACTCCAGCAACTTGTTCTCATCCACATGACGGCCCTGTTCATCGCTGAGGGTGTGGTAGAGGCCGATGAAGATGGCTTCATAACCACTCTGCTTGGCATTGAGCACGGCCTCCTGCCACAGGCTGTAGTCGCCGATGAGCTGGCTGTTGACCCGGGTCTGGCCGACCCGCAGCTCGGTCTGGGTCTTGAATTCATCCTCGATGGCGGTGAGCGCCACGTTGCTCGAGTCAAACAGCACCAGTGCCTTCTTGATCCCCCCCATCAGCTGGCTCATCTCGCTGATGTTGCGTTTGAGCAGGGGGCGCTCCAGCACGCCGGTGATCTTGGGGTGGCCGACCAGCCCCTTGTGGCGCGGGTTCTCGTTCATGCCGAGAAACACCACAGGGGTGCCGAGGGAAGCGATGTCGCTGGCCAGGTAGTTGATGGCGTTGTCATCGCCGAGCACCACCAGATCCGGTTTCACCTGGCGATAGTAGGCGAGCGCCTGCTCGGCTATCTGATCAAACTCCTCGGCGGGGCGGCGTTTGGTATCCATGTAGAAGTGGCTGATGTGGTGGTCTCCCTTGAGGTTGGCGGCCAGGCTGGCGTTGTAGCTCTGATCCCACAGGTATTCGGGATGGTAGCTGCTGATCACCAGAATCTCGGCTGCCCACAACCGCAACGGGAGGGCACACAGCAGCAGTAGCAGCAATAGCGGGTTGGTCATGTCGCTTCCCATCGAACAAGAGGAGTTGTCATTCATTATGTCCATCTTGGTGCAAACCTGTCCCGGTCAATTACTGTCGGAAGGGAAATCTTTTTCCCTCTGGCCGGTATCGGGCGCCAGCCCGCATCAGGCTTGAATTGGGTCTTGTATGGGGCCGTTTGTGACTGGTCGGGAACTGCGCCACTCGCCTCAAAACCTGTTCTGGATCAAGAAATACGGTCACGCTTTGGTGCCTAATAGACACCACATATAGGGCCGCATTCGTTTTTAATCCCTATATGTTGTGTTGTTAAGCTGTGTACAAGCTGTTCCCTTCTCATCGTCAGCCCTGGCTTGTCAAGCCTCGGCTGAATTTATTTGCGCCGAGGACGAGGTGTGGAGGAGGGGGCCAAACAAGGGTAAGCCGAGGGCGAGAGCCTGGCGTTTTTAACGGGGAAAATCCATGAAACCGGTTGTGATCAAACGTGATGGATGTCGCGCACCATTCAATGCCCAGCTGATTGCCGAGGCGGTGGGCCGAGCGGCAGAAGCGGTCAATCAGGCCAGTCCGGCGCTGGCCGAGCGCATTGCCGCCGCCGTCACCCAGGAGCTGGAAGGACGAGGGGAAGTGGACATCCACGAGATCCAGAACCGGGTCGAGAACCACCTGATGGCTTCCGACGACAAGGCCATCGCCCGTGCCTACATCGAATACCGTCACGATCGGGATCAGGCTCGCGAGGCCCGCGGCCGGCTGGCCCAGGAGATCCGCGGCCTGGTGGAGCAGACCAACGCGGCCCTGCTCAACGAGAACGCCAACAAGGATTCCAAGGTGATCCCGACCCAGCGTGACCTGCTGGCGGGCATCGTTGCCAAGCACTACGCCACCAGCCACATGCTGCCCCGCGATGTGGTGCAGGCCCACGAGAGCGGCGATCTGCACTTCCATGATCTCGACTACTCCCCCTTCTTCCCCATGTTCAACTGCATGTTGATCGACCTGAAGGGGATGCTGACCCACGGCTTCAAGATGGGCAACGCGGAGATCGACACTCCCAAGTCCATCAGCACCGCCACCGCGGTCACGGCCCAGATCATCGCCCAGGTGGCGAGCCACATCTATGGCGGCACCACCATCAACCGCATCGACGAAGTGCTGGCCCCCTATGTGACCATCAGCTGGGAGAAACACCGGGAAGTGGCGCTGGAGTGGGGCATCAGTGATGTGGACGCCTACGCCATGGCCCGTACCGAGAAGGAGTGTTATGACGCCTTCCAGTCGCTGGAGTACGAGGTCAACACCCTGCACACCGCCAACGGTCAGACCCCGTTCGTCACCTTCGGCTTTGGCCTCGGCGACAGCTGGCAGTCACGCCTGATCCAGCGCGCGATCTTGAGCAACCGCATCGCCGGCCTTGGCAAGAACAAGAAGACCGCCGTGTTCCCGAAACTGGTGTTCGCCATCAAGGATGGCCTCAACCACAAGCAGGGCGATCCCAACTACGACATCAAGCAGCTGGCGCTGGAGTGTGCCTCCAAGCGGATGTACCCGGACATCCTCAACTACGACCAGGTGGTCAAGGTGACGGGCTCCTTCAAGACTCCCATGGGTTGCCGCTCCTTCCTCGGTGCCTACGAGGAGCACGGCGAGCTGATCCACGAAGGGCGCAACAACTTAGGCGTGGTCAGCCTCAACCTGCCGCGCATCGCCCTGAAATCCCGCGATGAAGCGGACTTCTGGGACAAGCTGGACGCCGCCTTGCGGGTAGCCAAGACAGCACTGATGTACCGCATCAAGCGCCTCGACGGGGTCAAGGCCCGGGTCGCGCCCATCCTCTACATGGAAGGGGCCTGCGGGGTGCGTCTGAAGGCGGACGACAATGTCAGCGAGATCTTCAAGCACGGTCGCGCCTCCATCTCCCTTGGCTACATCGGGGTACACGAGACCATCAATGCCCTGTTTGGCGATCAGGTGCACCTGTTTGACAGTGCCGAGCTGCAGCAGAAGGCCATCGCCATCATTGCGCGGCTCAAGGCGGCCACCGACGAGTGGAAGGAGGAGACCGGCTACGGCTTCAGCCTCTACTCCACCCCGAGCGAGAACCTCTGCTCGCGCTTCTGCCGCATCGACGCCAAGGAGTTTGGCGTGGTGGCGGGGGTGACCGACAAGGGCTACTACACCAACAGCTTCCACCTCGACGTGGAGAAGCAGGTCAATCCGTACGACAAGCTGGACTTCGAGGCGCCCTATCCGCCCATCGCCAGCGGCGGCTTCATCTGCTACGGCGAGTACCCCAACATCCAGCACAACCTGGAAGCGCTGGAGAACGTCTGGGACTACAGCTATGACAAGGTGCCCTACTACGGTACCAACACCCCCATCGACGAGTGCTACGACTGCGGCTTCGCCGGCGAGTTTGAGTGCACCTCCAAGGGCTTTACCTGCCCGCGCTGCGGCAACCACGACCCGGCCAAGGTGTCGGTGACCCGCCGTGTCTGCGGCTACCTCGGCAGCCCGGATGCGCGCCCCTTCAATGCGGGCAAGCAGGAAGAGGTGAAGCGTCGCGTCAAACATATGTAAGTGCGGTAACGATGAAACGCTGGCCCCTGTTGCAAGGGGCCATTTTCATGGGGTGGCGACCGTTTGCACACCCATGAAGGAGGCAGGAAACAAGCGATGCACTACCACCAATACTACCCGGTCGATGTGATCAACGGCCCCGGCACCCGCGCCACCCTGTTCGTCTCGGGCTGCGAACATCAGTGCCCAGGCTGCTACAACCAGAGCACCTGGCGGCTCGATGGCGGCAAGCCATTCGATGAGGCGATGAGCGATCGCGTCATCGCGGATCTCAACGACACGCGTATCAAGCGGCGCGGACTGTCGCTCTCCGGCGGCGATCCGCTCCACCCCGCCAACGTGCCCCACGTGCTGGCGCTGGTGAAACGGGTACGCGCCGAGTGCCCCGGCAAGGATATCTGGTGCTGGACCGGCTATCTGCTTGGCGAGCTCAGCCCGGCCCAGCGCGAGCTGGTGGCCTTGCTGGACGTGCTGGTGGATGGCAAGTTCGAGAAGGCCCTGGCGGATCCCGGCCTGCTCTGGCGCGGCAGCAGCAATCAGGTCATCCACGACCTCAACGCCTGGCGGGAAGGGGGTGAGCGCATTCCCTGTCTGGTTTGCAGTTGAAGCCAGGGATGTTTATGGTTAGCCCATTGCTATCCCTGTGACATCGTTGACGAGGAAATCCGAGATGAACAATCTGCTCAAGATCCTGCTGGCCATCTTTCTGCCCCCGGTCTGTGCCTTTCTTCAGGTGGGCTTCAGCCTGCATTTTCTGATCAATATAGTGCTGACCCTGCTCGGCGGCCTGCCCGGCATGGTGCATGCGCTCTGGCTGGTGGTCAGCGACAAGCGCGGCTGACGCTGAGCCGCTTTGCCAAAAGCCAACCCGATGGGGCTGGCTTTTTTTATGCTGCTCAAACGGGTTCCGATTGTTACAGTAATGGGCCGGTAACCCTGCCGGAGAGGGGTGACCCCTCTGATCTGACTCAACAAGGAGTGTTGAATGGGTTTGAAGGTCTTGCTGCTGGGCACCGTGCTCGGCCTGCTGGGGGGCTGTGCCAGCCCCAGTCCCACCGTGAAACTGAACCAGCCGCCGCTGGAGGTAACCATGGCGGAGCTTGGCAAATATTGGGTGCAGGATGGCGAGGTGCCCCCGTTTGAACCGGTGGGCGGCGCGCCAGCCAAGCGACCCGTCAAGGGCTATGTGGAGATCCGTTATCTCATCGACTCCAACGGCAATCTGTTCAGCCCAGAGATTGTGGCCTCGGAGCCGCCCGGGGTGCTGGACCTGATCGCCCTGTCGGGGCTGGCCAAGACCCGCTATCGCGTGTCGGAGCAGAACCCGCAGGCCATTCCGGTGCGAGTGGTGGGTCGCTACGAGATTGAAGTGGAGTAATGAGCAACCCCGGTCTGGCCGGGGTTGTTGTTTACTGCTGCTTGCAGTCGTTGTAGACGCTCTGCCACTCGCCATCCTTGTCGCGCATCTCGACAAAGCCTTCATCTCCCTTGTTCCACCAGACGGCCTCATGGTCGTCGGTGTAGCGGGCGCCGGAGGCGGAAACGCTCTGCGGCAGGGTGTAGTCCTTGCCATCTGGCAGCGCCAGCTTGACGAAGTTGAGGCTCTGATCGGAGAGGGCGAAGTAGCGTACCTGCACCCGTTGGCCCTGTTCACACAGATAGGTGACGGGGTCGCCACCGGTCACGCTCAGGGTGCCGGCACCGCGTTCGCAGCCGCTCAGCAGGGTCAGGCTCGTGATGCCCAGCAGCAGAAGGTTGGCGTGCTTCATGTTGATTCTCCATCGGTGTCATCCGGGCGTGATCCTAACAGCTTGCCAAAGGGGCGCAATGCACCTCGACCCGGCTTGCGTCGATATGCGTCCATGGGCGTCAAAAGAAGCGCTAATGAGCTGCGGCTCAATGCAGGCCGAGTCTGGCCTCGAAGGCGCGTACCAGCGCCTCGTAAGTGCCGTTGTTGCGGATCTTCTGCAGCCCCTCCTCGAAGCGCTTTGCCATCGCCTCGCCCTGGGGATGGGCGCGAGAGAAGGCGAGCCAGAAACCGTCGGTGGAGATCTTGCCCACCTTGACCACCTTCCCGCTCAGCTGTTTTTGCTGGATCTTGAGGTAGCCCGGCATCTCGTTCATCAGGATGTAGTCGACCCGGCCGCGCACCAGCATCTCGATGATCTGGGCGTCGGACTTGGCCTGGAAGCGGGTGATCCTGGGGTTTTCCATGAAATCGGTGGGGTAGGTGTAGCCAAGGGTGATGCCCACCGTCTTCTGTTCCAGCGAGGTGAGCTTGAGATCCCGGCGCGGTTCGCGGGCCAGAGCGAAGATGGCGAGATCCTCCTCGAACATGGGGGTCTCGTGCCAGAAGTACTGGTAGCGGTTCTCCTCGGTGATGGTGGCATCGAAGCAGCCGAGCACCTTGTCGCTGCGTGCCTCGTACATGCAGCGGGCGAAGGGGATGGTGCGAAACTCGACGTCGACCCTCTCGGCGGCAAAGGCCGCCTTCACCAGCTCTGGGGCCAGCCCCTGCGGCTGACCGCTCTGCTTGTCGAGGGCGCAGTAGGGGGCCCAGTCATCCTCGGCGGCAATGAGCACCTGCTCTGCCTGGGCACAGGTCATCCCCAGCAGCAGAGTGATTGCCAACCAGTGGATGTATGCTGCTCGTGCCATGGCCTCTCTCCTGTTGCCGACTGCCCTAGCAAGCATAGTTGCTGGGGCTGGCCGCAGGTGCCGCCAAACGGGAGACAAAAAAACGCCCCGGTAGGCATAGCGGGGCGAAAGGCAGCACATCCTTGAGCTAACAACAGGGGGTCAATAACCGAACCGAGTGGCCTCGAAGCGGTTAAGCAGTCGGTGGATGAGGTAACAGGCCAGCAGGGTGGCGACGATGGCAAACAAGATGCTGCTGACCCGGTAGAGGGCGCTGAACACCAGATCGTTGCCCGGCGTCAGGTATTGGCCGAACAGGATGCCGAGGGTGGTGAGGGCGCCGAAGCCGACCCCGGAACCGCTCGCCTCCTTCACGTGGGCATGGCTGAACAGCATGGCGCCGAGCCAGAGCATGGGGGCGACCAGCAACAGCAGTCCCGACCAGTCGTAGAGCACCAGCTGGCTGACCAGGCCAAAACTCACCCCGAGCAGAGTGCCCATGGCCCGTTTGCGGGCATAGCTCAGGGCGCCGTCCCAATGCATGGGGAAGAGCACCAGCAGGGTCGTGGCCTGGGCCGACATGGAGTCCCGCAGATCGAAGATCTGGAACACCATGAAGGAGAGGGTGGCGATGCTGGCGCCAAGCAGCGCCTCGTGCCGCATCCGGTGCGGTGCCTTGGGGGAGGGGGCCGGTTTGGGGCGCTCCTCTACGTCCGGGATCAATGCCGTCATCAGGTAGGCGATGAGCACCGACAGCACGCTGGCCCACAGGTTGCTGAAGATGAGGTCGTTGAGATCGGTCTGCGGGTAACTGGCAAAGTGCAGCATGATGCTGAGACTCAACACCCCGTTGGCACCGAACAGGAACAGGCTGCCCCGTGACATGGCGGCGAAGCGGTAGAGAAACAGCAGGAAGGCGATGGGAACCATCAGACCGGGATGGCCGCCAAACAGCCCCCCCAGCAGCCCCACTTCCAGCCCGCAGACCACGGCGGCGGCGATCAGCTGGCGGGCGGCATGGCCGTTCATCACCGGCACCATGCCCAGCAGCAGCACCGGCGTGACGGTGTAGAAGACGCCGTAGTTCCAGCCGAACAGTTTGCAGAGCAGAAAGCCGGTGGTGCTGCCAAAGGCGATGCGCAGGCATTGGCGCAGTTCGTTGGCGGTGAGGGGCCTGTGCCATAGCGTCATTGCCGTCACCTCAGTAGATGTAGTGCAGCAGGCTGAGCAGGCGGATCTGGGCGCGGGCCAGCAGTCCGGTCAGGGCGTTGTCGGGCAGCAGTTGCACGGTGGCGCGGGCACCGGCCGGCAGATGAGCGGGCAGCTGCTCCAGCGCCAGGTGCAGGCGCAGACGCTGGGCGTCGCGCACCCAGCGATCCGACTCGGTGGGGCTGGCCAGGAGGCCGTTGGCATCGAACTGGCCGGCGCTGACCCCGGCATCCAGGCTGGTGACCCGGGCCGGATAGAGGCGACCCGGCTCGCCATCGAAGGCGACCAGTGCCTGGCTGTCCTGATTGACGTGGCGCAGGCTCTTCTCGCGAAAATCGGCGATCACGTCCACCTGCTCGGAGACCAGCGCCAGCAGCGGTGCACCCGCCGCGGCGAAGCTGCCCGGCTTGAGCTGCAGGTTGGTGATGATGCCGTCCTGGCTGGCGTGCACCCGGCTGTAGGCGAGGTTGAGCTCGGCCTGGGCGAGGCGGTTGCGGGCCTGGCGCAGCAGCAGGTTGTCGTCGCCGGGCAGACCGCGGTTGACCCTGGCCTGGGTCATGCGAGCCTTGCTGGCCAGCAGGTTGGCCTGGGCGGTGCGAAACGCGCTGTCGGCGTCATCCTTCTGCTGTTCGGAGACCATGTGGCGGCGATAGAGGGCATCGATGCGCTCCGCTTCCCGCAGCTTGAGGGCCGCCTGGGTCTGCAGCGAACTGAAGTCGGCGCTGGCGGCATTGAGGGTGGCATCGAGCTGGCGATTCTGCTGTTCGGCCTGGGCCAGGGCGAGACGGGCCTGCTCCACCGCCAGCTCAAAGGGGGCGGGATCGAGCACGAACAGCAGGTCGCCCTGCTTGACGTGCTGGTTGTTGCCGACGGCCACCTCGACCACCTTGCCGCTGACCTGGGGCGCCATCTTGGTCACGACGCGGGTCGCCATGGCTTGCGGGGTGAGCGGCATCTTGAGGTCGGCCAGCAGGAAGTAGGCAAAGACCAGTACGAAGGCGCCCATGGCCCATTTTATCCAGCGTTTGAATTGTTGATCCGGGGTCATTTCACTCTCTCTCTTCACTCTGTGCACCTATCTTGCCGAGGGCATTGGCACAGATGCGGTGCACGATATCTTCAAACTGTTCCAGCTCCCGCTGGCTGATGCCGGCGAGCAACTCCCGGCGTATCTCCATGATGCGATCTTCAATCTGGTCGAGCAGCGCCTTGCCGGCCGGGGTCAGGGTGACGATGCGGGCCCGCTTGTCCTGACTGCAGCAGTGGCGCTCCACCAGTCCCTGCTCTTCCAGCTGGCCCAGGGTGCGCATCAGGGAGGGCAGTTCGATCTCCAGCGCTTCGGCCAGGGTCTTCTGGCTGAGGTGGCCACCGAGCCGGCTCAGCTTCCACAGCGCCGTCCAGCGGGGATGGGTGAGGCCGAGGGGGGCCAGCTCGAGATCGGCCACGGTGCGCCACAGCCGATGTAGCCGGCCGACCCGTTCGGCGAGGGACAGCTCGCGCAGCATTTCCAGATCCTTCATCATGAGGCTCTCCATTTACTTAGCTTGCTAAGCATTGTAGTTGTTTAGCAGGCTAAGTAAATAGTGTGATCGCGATCTTGTTTATGAAAATTGGAGGTAGGTTTCTTGTGGAGCTTGCTTGTTGGGTTTGAACGTCCTGTTGGCAGCCACCCGTGTCTGCCGTGAGCCAATTTGGGTGAATCATTCCCGCCATGGGGCGGTGAAATAACCAAATCATGTCACCCATCGTGCTGAAAATAGCCTTGGAATAGCCATGGCCGATCATGTTGGTGGCAGAAAAATATTATCTGAATTCGGCAGGCTGTTTTTTATCCACTAATATTGATGGGTCAGCTAAACAGGGAGACGATAGCTGTGGAACGATATGAATCGGGTGACCCCCATTTCTCCATCGAGAGCCTGTTGGTGGAGGTGGAATATGTTGCCGATGGCCATTATGGGCTCAGCCTGGAAAGTACCGAAACCTGTCATGAATTTGACCCTGCCAATATTCCACTGTTATTAGCCGAATAGTTTTTCGGTTGGTGTCATGAGGCCGTCATCATCATCTGACGGTCTGTTGCAGGGCCCGCTTGTATCGGCTAAAACGCTCCCCTGCGGCAGGCACGGCCTGCCATGGGCAGATCATCCTTGTGGGCCTCTGCGTGATCGCCTGTCCTCAATCTTCCAGTTGTCTCTTCCGGTTTGCGGCGGTTTATCCGATTGGGATTTACTGATCTTGAGATCGCCAGTCAATCCTTGCTTGTGATCAGTCGAAATAGCATCGAGTGGCGAAAGCATGGTTTCCCATTATTGAGAGGTGTGCCGCCCATTATTTAATCGTTATTTGATAATGGCCCCATCAAGAGCCTGTTGGCATTGAGGGATGAGGGCTCTCCGGTTTGATTGGCGCAGCACAATAGTGCGCCTGAATAATGCCAATGACAGGCTGGGCGACATCCTCTGCCAGTCATAACGTTTAAGAATTTAATGTTTTTATATGCCTTTGCAGACAGGCTAACCGACAGGGGTGAGAGAGATGGCTAGAGTGGCGCCACACCACACGCTGGAGCATAACAATGAAAAACCTCTCTACCCCACAGACCCGTATCGCGCTGTTTGGCGACCGGCAGATTGCCGGCATGCCCATGATGATCTTCCTCGGGCTTGCCACCTGCGTACTCTTCTCGGGCTGGAACGGCTCTCTGCCACTCGGCATGGTCGGTGCGCTGGCATTGATGTTCGTGCTCGGCACCCTGCTGACCGAACTGGGGGAGCGCATCACTCCCATCCGTGAATACCTGGGTGGCGGCACCATACTCGCCATCTTCGGCGGCGCCGCCCTGTTTGAATACCGGATCCTGCCCGTCGAGGCGGGCCAGGTGATCATCGGCTTCATGAAGGAGGGGGGCTTTCTCAACTTCTTCATCGCCAGCCTGGTGACCGGCTCGGTGTTCGGCATGAGCGGCGCCCTGCTGAAAAACGCCGCCATGCGCTACCTGCCGGTGATCCTGGGGGGCGTCGCGCTGGCGTTGCTCAGCGTCGGTCTGGTGGGCGCCCTGATGGGGTATGGCTTCAAGAATGCGGTGCTGCTGATCGGTCTGCCCATCATGGGTGGCGGCATGGGAGCCGGCGCCGTGCCGCTGGTGGAGATCCTCTCCGGGCCGCTGCAGATGTCGAGTGCCGATCTGCTGTCGCGCATGGTGCCGGCGGTGGTGATCGCCAACACCCTGGCCATCCTGGTGGGGACCTTGCTGGCCCGCCTCGGTCGCCGCTACCCCTCCCTGACCGGCAACGGCAAGCTGATGATAAAAGAGAGTGCCGCTGGCGTGGCCGAAGAGAAGGTGCAGGCACCGACGCTGGAGAGCCTCGGCCTCGGGCTCTTCATCAGCTCCAGCATGTTCGTGCTGGGATCATTGCTCGGCAACTTCATCCCCATGCACCCCTTCGCCCTGATGATCCTGGCGGTGGCCGTCATCAAGGTGAGCGGCCTGCTGCCCCGCCGTTACGAGCAGGCGGCGGCCGACTGGTACCAGTTCGTGGTGAGCAACCTGACGCCCTCCCTGCTGGTGGGGATCGGTGTCGCCTACACCAGCATTCCCGAGCTCATCAGCGCCTTCTCGGTCAGCTACTTCGTGCTGGTGCTGGTGACCGTGGTCGGCGGTGCCCTGGGGGCGGCGCTGGTGGGCCGAATGATCGGCTTCTACCCCATTGAGGCGGCCATCACCGGCGGCCTCTGCATGGCCAACATGGGGGGCACCGGCGACGTGGCCGTGCTCTCGGCGGCCCAGCGCATGACGCTGATGCCGTTTGCCCAGATCTCTTCTCGTCTCGGGGGCGCCGTCATGTTGATCCTGGCCACCCTGCTCATTTCGCTGCTGGCATAAGGAACAAGATAATGAACGACATCATGATGGGCACCAGCCTGCCCTATGCCGAGCGCAAGCGACAGGGACTGATGGGGCGCATGCCCCACAAGGAGGAGTCGCTGGCCCAGCAGCGGCGCCGCATCTACCGGCTGGTTTCGGCCATGCAGAGCCCGTTTGATCAGCACCTGCTGCTGCGCCAGCTGCAGGAGGACAACCCGGTGCTGTTCTACGAACTGGTGCGCCACCACCTGCCCGAGCTGTTGCCCATCATCTACACCCCGGTGGTGGGGGAGGCGTGCCAGCGCCACAGCGACCTTTATCTGCGCAGCCACGGCCTCTACCTCTCCTGGCACGACCGGGACGAGCTGGACGACATCTTCGCGGCGGTGGAGCAGGAGGTGGACGTCATCGTCATCTCCGATGGCGAGCGGGTGCTGGGGCTCGGCGATCTCGGCATCGGCGGCATGGGGATCTGCATCGGCAAGCTGGCGCTCTACTCCGCCGCCGGCGGCATCAACCCGGCGCGCACCCTGCCGCTGTGCGTCGATGTGGGCACCAACAACCCCGAGCTGCTGGAAGATGACTCCTACCTCGGCTGGCAGGCGCCGCGGGTGGATGGCGAGCCCTATTACCAGTTCATGGACAAGGTGGTGGCCGCCGTTCGCAAACGCTGGCCCCAGGTGGTGCTGCAGTTTGAAGACTTTGCCGGCAAGCATGCCGCCAATCTGCTGGCCCGCTACCGCGATGAGCTGTGCATGTTCAACGACGACATCCAGGGCACGGCGGCGGTGGCGTCGGCCTGCGTGCTGGCGGGCCTGCAGCAGGCGGGCAGTGCGCTGGCCGAGACCCCGGTGCTGATCGTCGGGGCCGGCTCGGCCGGCTGCGGTATCGCCGCCATGCTGGCCCAGCTGGCGGGCGGTACGGAGCGGGTGCAGCTGTTTGATCAGGATGGCCTGGTCTGCCTGGACCGCGCCGGGCTCACCCCGGCCCAGCAGCCGTTCGCCCGTCCGGCGGCGGAGGCGTGCAACTCCTTGGCCGCGCTCATCGAGCGGCTGCGCCCCGGGGTGCTGATCGGAGTGAGCGGTCAGGGCGGCCTGTTTGACGAGGCGGTGCTGACGGCCATGGGGGAGGTGTGCGAACGGCCGGTGATCCTGCCGCTCTCCAACCCCACCCGCAGCGCCGAAGCGACCCCGGCCCAGGTGTGGCAGGCGACCGGCGGGCGCGCTCTGCTCGCCACCGGCAGCCCCTTCCCGCCGGTGGCGGTGGACGGGGCGCCGCGAGTGGTCTCCCAGTGCAACAACGTCTATGTGTTCCCGGGCATTGGCCTCGGGGCCTGCGCGGTCAAGGCGCGGCGCATCAGCGACGGCATGCTGCGGGCGGCGGTGCAGGCGGTGGGCGCCTATCCGCTAGCCGAAGGGCGGCTGCTGCCCCCCATCGAGCAGGTGGGGGAGGTGGCCCGCACCGTGGCGAGAGCGGTGGCACTGTGTGCCCGTGCCGAGGGGCTGGCCGATTTTGCCGGCGATCCCGCACCTTTGATTGACCAGACCTGGTGGCGCCCGCACTATTGGTCCGCGTTCTGATGTTGCAAGGCTAATCGATGAAACTGCGTCACCAACTGGTCACCCTCTCTCTGGGCCTGTCACTGCTCCTGATCGTCATCCTGGGCAGCCTGCTGGCGCTCTTTATCCGCCACCTGCTGGAAGTGAACCTGGAGGAGAAGGGGGGCGATCTGGCGCGAGTGCTGGCGGCGGACCAGCGGGTAGTGCAGGCGCTGGAGTGGGGGAGCGATCCGGGTCTGCGCGACTATGTGCAGGGGATCTGCAGCCGCACCGACGCCGCCTACATGGTGGTGACCGACGAGCACGCCCGCCGGCTGAGCCACCCCTCCCCGGAGCTGGTGGGCGGCCTGTTTCGCGGCGAGGATATCTGGCCCTCCCTCAACGAGCGCAGCAGCTACTGCTCCAAGGACGTGGGCACCCTGGGGCCGGCCATTCGCTGCTTTGCCCCGGTGATCGGGGCGGACGGACGCGCCATCGGCGCCGTGGTGGTGGGCTATCTGATGCAGACGGTGGAGGGCATCTATCTGGATCGGATCGCCCTGCTCATCAGCGCCATCGGCGCCGTGCTGGGTTGCGGCCTGCTGCTGGCGCTCTGGATCCAGCATCGGCTGCGCCGCACCCTGCTGGATCTGGAGCCGGAGACCATAGTCAACCGCTTCGTGCTGCAGGAGCTGGTGCTTGAGCACATCTCGGAGGGGGTCATCGCCCTCGACAGTCAC
The DNA here is from genome assembly GCF_027706125.1 of Aeromonas sp. Y318-1. Classification (NCBI taxonomy): domain Bacteria; kingdom Pseudomonadati; phylum Pseudomonadota; class Gammaproteobacteria; order Aeromonadales; family Aeromonadaceae; genus Aeromonas; species Aeromonas sp. Y318-1. The sequence continues at coordinate 106,988 of NZ_JAPDCM010000006.1, read as the reverse complement.
GGCCACATCCGCATGCTCAACAGCGCCGCGTTTTATCAGCTGCGTCTGCCCGGCACCGGCCGCCACTCCCTGCTCGGCCAGCCGCTGGCGGAGCTGTCGCCGCCGCTCGCTCCCGCCCTGACCCAGCTCGAGACCGAGCTCGGCTTCACCGTGCACGGCGAGTCGTTCATCGGGCGCTGGCAGGCGGTGGAGGGCAAGATCCCCGGTCGGCTGCTGATCTTCAGCCGCCCCGAGGTGACCGGCAGCCTCGGCATGCAGGTGACTCACCTGCGCCAGTATGCCGAGATGCTGCGGATGCAGACCCACGAGTTCGCCAACAAGCTCAGCAGCCTCTCCGGCCTGCTGCAGCTGGGTCACGTGGAGCAGGCGGTGGAGCTGATCCAGCAGGAGAGCGAGGCGTGTCAGACCATGCTGCACGATCTGCTGCGGGCCATCGAGGACAAGCCGGTGGCCGGGCTCATCCTTGGCAAGTTCAGCCGGGCCCGCGAGCTCGGGGTGGAACTGGTGCTGGATCCCGATTCGGCGCTGGGCGAGTATCCGGCGGCGGTGTCGGCGGATCTCATCACCCTCATCGGCAACCTGCTGGACAACGGCATCCGCGCCGCCTGGGCCCGGCGCAAGCAGTGTCCGCCACGGGTGCTCATCTCCCTCAACGACTTCGGGCGTCGGCTGGTGATCGAGGTGGAGGACAGCGGTGAGGGGGTGGACGAGGCGCTGGCGGACCATCTGTTTGATTACGGCATCAGTCGCCAGACCGGCGATCACGGTGTCGGCCTGTTCCTGGTCAAGGAGACGGTGGCCAGGCGAGGGGGTGTGATAGAATGGCGCCGCACCGCCGAACAGACGACGCTGTTCGGTATCTACTTGAATAAAAACCAATTGGTGTGATCTATGGAGCCCATTTTCACTCTGGTGATCGAGGATGACGAACGGATAGGATCCATTCTGGCCGAGTTGGTCTCCTCCACCCCCGGATTTTCCCTGCTGGGTCGGGCCGAGAGCCTGACCCAGGCCGATCTCATGATGCGCGCGGCCCAGCCACAACTGCTGCTGGTGGACATCTCGCTGCCTGACGGCTCAGGCCTGGAGTGGGTGAACCGGCTGCGCAGCCACAACCGCGAAGCCTACGTCATCATGGTGACCGCCTCCTGCGATGTGGAGACCATCCAGCAGGCCCTCAATCAGGGGGTGCAGGATTACATCATCAAGCCGCTGCGGCTGTTTCGCATCCAGCAGAGCCTGGACGAGATCCTCACCCTGCACCGGCGCATCTGTGAGCGCGGCTCCCTCGAGCAGAGCGACCTGGACCGCTTGATGGGCAAGGTGAGGCCCCAGGGGCGCGAGGTGCGCGACACCCCCAAGGGGATCGACGCCATCACCCTGCGCCAGGTGCTGGAGCTGCTGGCGGGCGAGCCGGACAGCGCCTTCTCCACCGACACGGTGGCGCTGCGCTTGTCCCTCAGCCGCACCACGGCGCGCCGCTATCTGGAGTATCTGGAGTCGGAGGACCGGGTGGACGTGGATCTCAACTACGGTCAGCGTGGCCGGCCCGAGCGCCGCTACCACTGGCGGCGGGGCAGTTGAGCCGTTTGCCGCACGCAGATCCATGCCAACAAAAAAGGGAGCCTGAGCTCCCTTTTTTGTGTCTTTTGTTGGTGTAAAAACCGGTACGGCAGGTCGCTCAGGCCTCTTCCTGCAGGGCCGGGCGGGCTTTCGGCTTGAACTGAGAGAGCATGACCCCCGCCAGGATGAGACCGCCCCCCAGCAGGTGGTAGTCGTGAATGGGCTCCCCCAGGCTGATGACGGCGATCAGCGCCGTGCACAGCGGCATCAGGTTCATGAACACCGAGGTGCGCTCCGCCCCCATGCAGGCGAGACCGCGCATCCAGCAGTAGGCGGCGAAGAGGGAGGAGGCGATGCCGGCAAACAGCACCAGGCCCCAGCCTTCGGCCGGCACCGCCAGCGACTCGGCGCAGAGGGCCACCGGGACCAGCAGCAAGACCGCCAGCAGGATCTGCAGGTAGAGGTTGAGCCAGGGGCCGAACGGTAGCTGCCAACGGCGGATCAAGAGGCCATAGAGGGCGTAGCTGGCGGAGCCGAGCAGCATCAGGCCGTCGCCCTGATTGATGCCGTCGTGCAGCAGTGCCAGCGGCTGGCCCAGGCTCAGCAGCCAGAACACCCCGAACAGGGAGATACTCATGCCGAGCAGCGCCTGTTTGCCCGGCCGCTGGCCGAAGAAGAGGGCGCTCTGCAGCAGGGTCAGCAGCGGGATGAGGGAGCCGATGACCCCCATGTTGGTGGCCGAGGTGGTGTGGGCTGCGTAGTAGGCGAGGCACTGGTAGAGCACCATGCCAAGGGCCGCCAGCACCAGCAGCTTGCCGAGCCAGGGGCGGATCTCGCCACGACGGCGCCACAGCTGCGGCAGGCAGAAGGGGGTCAGCGCCAGCGCGGCGATCACCCAGCGGTAGAAGGAGATGGCCGCGGGATCCAGCACATCGGCGGCGGCCTTGGACACCACGGTATTGGTGGCCCAGATCAGCACGGCGAGCAGCGGAAACATCAGCGGGTAGAAGATACGCATCAAAGACTCCTTATTATCGAGGTGACCAGTCTACCCTTGTCTTTCTGTTATCAAGTAACGTAAAACTGACAAATCATCCCGCGCAAAGGACAATCCGCCCGCCATGGCCATACGTCACTACCATCCGACGGACCTGCATCTGCCAGAGCCCAATCCGCTCTATCTGCGCTACCAGCAGATCCAGGCCGAGAGCGCATGTGCGCCCCACAGCCACCCCTGGGGCCAGCTCAGTCTCATCAGTCTGGGGGTGATGGAGATAGTGCTGGACGATCACCGGCTGGTGGCGCCGGCCGACTACCTCATCTGGGTGCCGGCGGATCTGGAGCACGCCTCTTACAACCAGCAGGCCCTCGACTACACCTCCATCTACGTCAATCACGCTCTGGCGGCGAGGCTGCCGGCCGAGCCCAGGCTGCTGCAGATGACCCCGCTGATCCGCGCCATCCTGGCGGATTTTTGCGATCGCAAGCTGGGCCACATGGCGGATGAGTGGGATGTGCGCCAGGCCGAGCTGCTGGTGGAGAAGCTGACCCGCACCCGCTGCCAGGACAGCTACCTGCCCATGAGCCAGGACAAGCTGTTGGCCCCCATGCTGGCGGCGCTCTACAGCGACCCCGCCGATCCGCGCACTTTGGCCCAGTGGGCCGAGCAGATGCACACCACCGAGCGCACCCTGGCCAGGCGCTGCGTGCGGGAATTGGGGATGAACTTCGGCCAGTGGCGGGCCCGGCTCAAGCTGCTCAAGGCGCTGGCCTGGCTCAAGGGGGAGCTGCCGGTGCAGGAGATTGGCTGGCGGCTCGGTTACGGCTCCACCTCGGCCTTCATCGCCATGTTCAATCGTGAGCTGGGCTGCTCCCCCCAGCGCTATCGCCAGCAGCTGGGCATCGGCGCCGGGCAGGCGGCGCTCCAGCAATGAAAAGGGCGCCCGCAGGCGCCCTTGTTGATCACGGGAGGGGTTTAGAAGAAGCCGAGGGGATTGATGTCGTGGCTCACCAGCAGGTTCTTGGTGTTCTGGTAGTGGTCCAGCATCATCTTGTGGGTCTCGCGGCCGATCCCTGACTTCTTGTAGCCGCCAAAGGCCGCGTGCGCCGGGTAGGCGTGGTAGCAGTTGACCCAGACCCGGCCGGCCTGGATGCCGCGCCCCATGCGCCAGGCCAGGTTGCTGTCGCGGGTCCACAGGCCCGCCCCCAGTCCGTACTGGGTGTCGTTGGCAATCGCCAGCGCCTCCGCCTCGTCCTTGAAGGTGGTGACCCCGAGCGCCGGCCCGAAGATCTCCTCTTGGAACACCCGCATCTTGTTCTGGCCGTGGAAGATGGTGGGCTGGATGTAGAAGCCCCCCTCCAGCCCGCTCACCCTGGCCGGGCCGCCGCCGATCAGCATCTTGGCCCCTTCGCCGCGGCCGATCTCCATGTAGCTCAGGATCTTGTCGAACTGCTCGCGCGACGCCTGGGCACCGACCTGGGTGGCGGTGTCGAGGGGGTTGCCCTGCACTATGGTGCGGGCGCGGGCCAGCACCTTGTCCATGAAGTCGTCATAGATGCTGGCCTGCACCAGCGCGCGGGAGGGGCAGGTGCACACCTCGCCCTGGTTGAAGAAAGTCATCAGCATCCCTTCCACCGCCTTGTCGATGTAGCTGCTCTCGTGCTGCATCACGTCGGCGAAGTAGATGTTGGGGGACTTGCCGCCCAGCTCCACGGTGGAGGGGATCAGCTTGTCGGCGGCGCAGCGCAGGATATGGGCGCCCACCTCGGTGGAGCCGGTGAAGGCGAGTTTCTGGATCCGGTTGCTGGTGGCGAGCGCCTGGCCCGCCTCGGCGCCAAAGCCGTTGACCACGTTGACCACCCCGGCGGGCAGGATGTCCTTGATGAGATCCATCATCAGCATGATGGTGACCGGAGTCTGCTCGGCGGGCTTGAGCACGCTGCAGCAGCCGGCCGCCAGCACCGGGGCCAGCTTCCAGGCCGCCATCAGCAGCGGGAAGTTCCACGGGATGATCTGGCCGACCACCCCGATGGGCTCCTTGAAGTGGTAGCTGACGGTGTTCTGGTCCAGCTCGGCGGCCGAGCCCTCCTGGGCGCGGATACAGCCGGCGAAGTAGCGGAAGTGATCCACCACCAGCGGCAGGTCGGCGGCCAGGGTCTCGCGCACCGCCTTGCCGTTCTCCCAGGTTTCGGCGATGGCGAGCACCTCGATGTTCTGTTCGATGCGATCGGCGATGCGCAGCAGCAGGTTGCTGCGCTCGGTGACGCTGGTCTTGCTCCAGCTGGCGAACGCCTTGTGGGCGGCGTCCAGCGCCAGCTCGATGTCGGCGGCGTCGGAGCGGGCCACTTCGCAGAACACCTTGCCGTCTACCGGCGAGATGTTTTCAAAGTAGCGGCCGGCGCGCGGCGCCACCCACTCGCCACCGATGAAGTTGTCGTAACGGGACTTGAAGCTGACCAGGGCACCTGCCTGACCGGGAGCGGTATAAATCATCTCATCATCCTTTATGTGTGTGGTCCTGACCGGGCTGGAGGGCAACCCGGTTGCTGCTATGTATCGCAAGGGGCGTGCCAGAGGGTCTGACCAGCACAGCAAAAGTTACAAAAACGTTATCAAACGGGGTGCGGCAGCGTATCTTGGTTAACCAATGACCAGCGCGAAGGTGAGGATACTGTGCCGATTCTGGACAGTGACCGTGACAGTCGTGCCGTTTGTGAACAGGAGGCGTGATGAGCGAATTATCTCAATCCAGTGCCAGCCCGATCGAGCGTTCCTGGCAGCGCTGCCTGCATCAGGGGCTGAGCCGCCGGCAGAGCGCCGAGCTGGACTTGCTGCCCCAGGGAGAGCTGTCGGCCCGTCAGGAGCAGCACAGGGTGCTGATCGCCAGCTTCCAGCGTTTCGTATTGCCGCTGTTTGGCCAGCTACTGGCAGGGCGCCCCTGTCGGTTGCTGCTGTGCGATGGCGAGGGTGCCATCCTGGCCGCCAGCGGTGACGACGGCTTCGCCCGCCACGCCGAGCGCATTTTTTTGCGCAGCGGCGCCCGCTGGGGGGAGGCGAGCAAGGGCACCAACGCCATCGGCACTGCGCTGGCCGAACAGAGCGAAGTGCAGGTGCTCGGCAATCAGCACTTCTTCGCCCAGCACAGCTTTCTCAGCTGCAGCGCCTGCCCGTTGCTCGGGCCAGACGGGCAACTGCTCGGCGTGCTCGACATCTCTACCGATGCGGCCCATCACGATGGCGACATGCTGGGCACGGTGCGGCTGTTGGCAATGACCCTGGAAAACGCGCTGCTGGCGCGCCAGCCGGGCTGGCTGGTGGATCTCGAGCCCCAGAGTCTCTGGTCCGCCCGTCTGCTGCTGGGGGAGGAGGGCGAGCTGCTCGGGGCCAACCGAGCCGGCCGGCTCTGGCTCGGCCAGCACCCCTTCGACGGCAAGCAGCTGCTGCGGGATCGACGCGGGCTGAGACTGGTGCCGGAGGCTCATCCCGTGGCGACCCTGCCCAGCCTGCCGGCCGATGCCGGCGATTCGCACGGCCGGCAGGTGCCGCTCAAGATGCTGGAGCGCGGCATCTCCCTGCTCATCGAGGGGGAGACCGGCAGCGGCAAGGAGCACCTGGTGCGGGCCCTGCACCGCCAGTCGAGTCGGCAGGACAAGCCCCTGGTGTGCGTCAACTGCGGCGCCCTGCCGGCCGATCTGGTGGAGGCCGAGCTGTTTGGCTATGTCGGCGGGGCCTTCAGCGGTGCCCGCAGCCAGGGCAGTCAGGGGTATCTGCGCGCCGCCCACGGCGGCATCCTGATGCTGGACGAGATCGGCGAGCTGCCACTGCTGGCCCAGACCCGGTTGCTGCGGGTGCTGCAGGAGCGCGCCGTCACCCCGGTTGGCAGCCACAAACCCGAGGCGGTGGATTTCTGGCTGGTCAGCGCCAGCCATCGGGATCTGGCGGCCATGGTGGCGGCCGGCACCTTTCGCGAGGATCTCTACTACCGCATCTGCGGTTGGCGCCAGCAGCTGGCGCCGCTGCGCGACTGGCTGCCCCGCGAGCGGCAGGCGCTGGTCCGGCGGCTGCTGGCCGAGATGGATCCTGCCCTGCGCCTGACCGATGAGGCCGAGCGCCAACTGCTGGCCCACCCGCTGCCCGGCAACGTGCGCCAGCTCAAGCAGGCGCTGGAAGTAGCCTGCGTGCTGGCGGAGGGGCAGGGCTGGATTGAGCCTGCCCACCTGCATCTGCCGACCGTGGCGGTGGCGCCGGTCGCCACCGCGGTGGTGGCGGGCAGCACATTGCGCGAGCAGAACCGGCAACGGGTGCAGCAGACCCTGACGGAGTGCGATGGCAACGTGAGCGAGGCGGCGCGCCGGCTCGGCATCAGCCGCACCACCCTCTATCGGGCGCTGCGGGAGGCCGGCTGAGGTGTTTGTTACCCGAGCTTTTTCGTGGTTAAGATGGGTCCACAAGAGACCCTTTGATGATTCTTTTGCATGGCATGGAGTGCTTTATGACGCGTACCCGATTTGATTGGCAAGACCCCTTCTTTCTCGACGGCCAGCTCAGCGAAGAGGAGCGGCTCATCCGCGACGCCGCCCGCGACTACTGTCAGGCGCGGCTGATGCCCAGGGTGCTGGAGGCGAACCGCCGCGAGCAGTTTGACCGCACCATCATGAACGAGCTGGGAGAGCTCGGGCTGCTCGGCGCCACCCTGCCGGAGCAGTACGGCTGCGCCGGGGTCAATCACGTGGCCTACGGCCTCATCGCCCGGGAGGTGGAGCGGGTCGACAGTGGCTACCGCTCGGCCATGAGCGTGCAGTCGTCCCTGGTGATGCACCCGATCCACGCCTATGGCGACGAGGCCCAGCGCCAGCGCTGGTTGCCGGGGTTGGCCCGGGGCGAGCTGGTGGGCTGCTTCGGCCTCACCGAGCCGGACGCGGGTTCCGACCCTGGCTCCATGAAGAGCCGCGCCGAGCGGGTTGACGGCGGCTACCTGCTGACCGGCAACAAGATGTGGATCACCAACTCCCCCATCGCCGATCTGTTCGTGGTGTGGGCCAAGCTGGATGGCGAGATCACCGGTTTCGTGCTGGAGAAGGGGATGGCCGGGCTCTCTGCCCCCAAGATTGAGGGCAAGTTCTCCCTGCGCGCCTCCATCACCGGCGAGATAGTGATGGAGCGGGTCTTCGTGCCAGAAGCGAACCGACTGGCGGGGGTGAGCGGCCTCAAGGGGCCGTTCGGCTGCCTCAACAAGGCGCGCTACGGCATCGCCTGGGGGGCGCTCGGCGCCGCCGAGTTCTGCTGGCATGCCGCCCGCCAGTACGGGCTGGATCGCCAGCAGTTCGGCCGCCCGCTGGCTGCCACCCAGTTGTTCCAGCTCAAGCTGGCCAACATGCAGACCGAGATTGCCCTAGGCCTGCAGGGCTGCCTGCAGGCCGGGCGCCTGATGGACGAGGGGCGCTGCCCGGTGGAGCTGGTGTCGCTCATCAAGCGCAACAGTTGCGGCAAGGCGCTGGAGATAGCCCGCGTTGCCCGCGACATGCACGGCGGCAACGGCATCAGCGACGAGTTTCACGTCATTCGCCACGTGATGAACCTGGAGGCGGTCAACACCTACGAGGGGACTCACGACATCCACGCCCTGATCCTGGGAAGGGCCCAGACCGATCTGCAGGCGTTTGAGTGATGGGGCCCCTAGCCGGCGTGCGCGTGCTGGATCTCAGCCGCGTGCTGGCCGGCCCCTGGGCCAGCCAGCTGCTTGCCGATCTCGGCGCCGACGTGGTCAAGGTGGAGGCCCCAGGGCGCGGTGACGACACCCGCCACTGGGGGCCGCCCGAGCTAGTGGCGGGGGAGGCGGCCTACTTTCATGCCGCCAACCGGGGCAAGCGCTCCATCGCCCTGGATCTAGCGCGCGACAGAGACACCCTGTTGGCATTGGTGGACTGTGCCGACGTGGTGATCGAAAACTTCAAGGTAGGGGGACTGGCGCGCTACGGCCTCGATTACCCGAGCCTCAAGGCCCGCCGCCCAGAGCTTATCTACTGCTCCATCACCGGTTTTGGCCAGGACGGTCCCTGGGCCCAGCGACCCGGTTACGATCTGCTGATCCAGGGGCTTGGCGGATTGATGAGCATCACCGGCCAGCCGGACGAGGCCCCCGGCGGCGGGCCGGTCAAGGTGGGGGTGGCGCTCGTCGACATCCTCACCGGCCTCTACGCCACCATCGGCATCCAGGCGGCCCTGCGCCACCGCGAGCGAACCGGGGAGGGGCAGCAGATCGATCTGGCCCTGCTCGACGTGTCGGTGGCGGTGCTGGCCAACCAGGCGATGAACTATCTCGCCACCGGTCAGGCGCCCGGGCGCCTTGGCAACGGCCACCCCAATATCGTCCCCTACGACGTCTATCCCACCCGGGATGGTCATCTGATCCTCGCGGTGGGCAACGACGGCCAGTTTGCCGCGCTGGCGGCCCTGCTGGGGGAACCCGGCTGGGCGACGGACCCGGACTTTGCCAGCAACAGTGGCCGGGTGCGCCAGCGCCACCGGCTCAATGCCCTGATCGCCGAACGGCTGCTGGCGCGCAGCAGCGCCGAGTGGAGTGCCATGCTGGAGGCGGCCGGGGTGCCGGGCGGTCCCATCCTCACCCTGGATGCGCTGTTCGCCCTCGAGCAGGGGGCGGTGCGCGGCTGGGTGCAGCAGGTGCAGCGCGGCGAGCAGCCCTTGCCCACCCTGGCCAATCCGCTGCATTTGTCGGCCACCCCGGTGCGCTACGGGCGCGCCTCGCCGGCGCTGGACGGGGACCGGGATAGCGTGCTGCGCGACTGGCTCGGGCAGGGCTGACCCGGTTGCTTTAGACGGGATGCACCCGTCTTCTGCCCTTTGTCCTCTCATCTGCCCCGGTGCTGGAGCCCGGGGCCGTCCCCCGCTATGATGCGCCCCGTCCATTCATCTGTTGAGGAACTTCCCATGGCACAACACATTGGCGCCCTGGCCCTGCTGGTGGCCGATTACGACCAGGCCATCACCTTCTTTACCCAGGGACTGGGGTTCGAGCTGCTGGAAGACACGCCCCTCGACGAGCCGGGCAAACCGGGCAAGCGCTGGGTGCGGGTTGCCCCCAAGGGGGCCCCGGGTTCCGCCCTGTTGCTGGCGCGGGCCGCCACTCCGGAGCAGCGGGCCGCCATCGGCCAGCAGGGGGGCGGGCGGGTGTTCCTGTTCCTCGAGACCGACGACTTCTGGGGCGATTACCAGCGCATGCAGGCGTACGGTGTCCACTTTTGTGAACAGCCGCGTATCGAGGCTTACGGCACAGTAGTGGTGTTCGAGGACATCAGTGGCAACCGCTGGGATCTGCTGCAACTCGCTGCTGCCAACTGAATCTGAAAACGTTTATCATCCCGCCTGTCATAAAGTCATAAAAGTGTCACAGAAAGTTCTAATAATTGGCGCACCCATCTTCACAGAGGAGAGAGAAGGGATATGGCTAAGCGAATTCTGGTGGTCGAGGACGAAGCACCGATCCGCGAAATGCTCTGCTTCGTGCTCGAGCAGAAGGGATATGAAACAGTAGAAGCTGAAGATTTTGCCGACGGATTGGCGAAGGTGCGCGAACCCTACCCCGAACTCATCGTGCTGGACTGGATGATGCCGGGCGGCAGCGGCATCCAGTTCATCAAGCAGCTCAAGCAGGATGAGGTGACCCGCCAGATCCCGGTGGTGATGCTGACCGCCCGCGGCGAGGAAGAGGACAAGGTGCGCGGGCTGGAGGCGGGGGCCGATGACTACATCACCAAGCCGTTCTCGCCCAAGGAGCTCACCGCCCGTCTGCATGCGGTGATGCGCCGCGTCTCTCCCACCTCGGTGGACGAGGTGATCGAGGTGCAGGGGCTCAAGCTGGACCCCGTCTCCCACCGGGTCAGCGCCGAGGAGAAGGCGCTCGACATGGGGCCGACCGAATTCAAGCTGCTGCACTTCTTCATGACCCACCCGGAGCGGGTCTACAGCCGCGAGCAGTTGCTCAACAATGTCTGGGGTACCAATGTGTACGTCGAGGACAGAACCGTGGATGTGCACATCCGTCGCCTGCGCAAGGCCATTGAAGAGACGGGGCACGATCGCTTGATCCAGACGGTGCGCGGCGCAGGCTATCGCTTCTCAACCCGTCTGTAGAGGAAGTTATGTTGCAACCTTATGCCTGGCGGCGCCAGTTGTGGCGAATGGCGTTCTTCTATGCGCCCTTCGCCTTGGTCGGCTGGTTGACGAATACCCTCGCCCTCTGCCTGCTGGCGGCCACCGTGCTGCACCTGGGCTGGCACTATCGCTTCCAGAAGCGGCTGTCGGACTGGCTGTGGCACGATCGCAGCCTGGTGCCCCCCAACGGCAGCGGCAGCTGGGAGTACATCTTCAACGGCATCTACAAGTTGCAGCAGCGCCACCGGGCCCGCCGCCGCGAGCTGGCGGGCCTCATCCGCCGCTTTCGGGAAGGGGCGGAGGCACTGCCCGACGCGGCCGTGGTGTTTCGCACCGACGGCAGCATCCTCTGGTGCAACCGGCTGGCCGAGCAGCTGCTCGGTTTTCGCTGGCCGGAAGACGCCGGTCAGCATATCGGCAACCTCATTCGCAATCCCGCCTTCGGCGCCTACCTCGGCAAGGGGCAGTATGACGAACCGTTCGAGATGACCTCGCCCATCAACGAGGAGAAGTTTCTCGAGTTTCGCATCATGCCCTACGCCGAGGATCAGGCCATGCTGGTGGTGCGGGACGTGACCCGGCTGCGCAGCCTGGAGAAGACCCGCAAGCACTTCGTCTCCAACGTCTCCCACGAGCTGCGCACGCCGCTCACCGTGCTCAAGGGCTATCTGGAGATGACCGAGGAGCCGCCGCCACCCGCCATGTGGGCCAAGGCGCACAAGGTGATGATGGAGCAGACCATCCGCATGGACAATCTGGTCAATCAGCTGCTCACCCTGTCGCGCATCGAGGCGGCGCCGACCGTGGATCTCTCCCACCTGGTGGACATGCCCGCCATGCTGGGGCTGCTGGAGCAGGAGGCGCGGGCGCTCTCCGGCGAGCGGGCCCACCAGATCGAGTTCATGGTGCAGCCCAATCTGTTGGTGCGTGGCGATCAGGATCAGCTGCGCAGCGCCGTCTCCAACCTGGTCTACAACGCCATCCACTACACCCCGGCGGGGCGCAAGATCACGGTGGAGTGGCGCAAGCAGGGGGCGATGGCGCTGTTTGCGGTGCAGGATGAGGGGGAGGGAATCCCGCCCGAGCACCTGGCGCGGCTCACCGAGCGCTTCTATCGGGTCGACAAGGCCCGCTCCCGTCACACCGGCGGCTCGGGGCTCGGGCTTGCCATCGTCAAGCATGCCTTGAGTCACCACGACTGCCAGCTCGATATCGAGAGCCGGGTTGGCCTCGGCAGCCGCTTCAGCTTTCTCATCCCCGGCCGCATGGTGGTGGTGAAATAGTCTTTTCCGGCAAGGGGTTGGCATCAAAAGAGGGCGGCGATGGCGGCCCTTTTTTCATTTGTTAAACAAGCCCGTCATGTCATTAAAGTGTCACATTAAATCCATAAATTTGTCACTGCCAGGTCAGATACTGGCGCCGTCTTGAGAACGGACCTGTCGCCGGTTTGGCGTAGGGAGAGTACAAAACGCGACCAGCCGATCGCAGTGCTCGGGATGTGACCACTTTCGGCCTCAGATTGACGCTTGCCTTCTGCCACCGCAGGACTGGGGGAAGAGGGCAGGAAATGACACTCAGCGCATCGTCCGGCGTGGCCGGCGGTGAGCCAAGTTAACCCGTGTTTTGATGGACTGCGTTCTGCAACCTTGGAGAGATTGGATGAAACTCAACAAACTGGCTGGTGTAATCGGATTCACCGCAGCTACCCTGTTTTCCGTCAGCACCCTGGCTGCCGGTGTGGATAAAAACCTGCCGGATTACACTCCGACCAGCGGCATCTCGGGCAACCTGTCCTCTGTCGGCTCGGACACCCTGGCCAACATGATGACCCTGTGGGCCGAAGAATTTAAGCGCATGTACCCCAACGTCAACGTGCAGATCCAGGCCGCCGGTTCTTCCACAGCGCCGACCGCACTGACCGAAGGTGTTGCCCAGTTCGGCCCCATGAGCCGCGCCATGAAATCTGGCGAGGAAGAGGCCTTCGAGAAGCGCTACGGTTACAAGCCGACAGCCATCCGCGTCGCGGTCGATGCCCTGGCGGTGTTCGTCAACAAGGACAACCCCATCAAGGGGCTGACCATGCCGCAACTGGATGCCATCTTCTCCAGCACCCTCAAGTGCGGCGAAGCCAAGGCCGCCACCAAGTGGGCTGATCTGGGTCTGGACGGCAACTGGTCTTCCAAGGATCTGCAACTGTTCGGTCGCAACTCGGTGTCCGGTACCTACGGTTACTTCAAGGAACACGCCCTGTGCAACGGTGACTTCAAGAGCGGCGTGAACGAGCAACCGGGTTCTGCCTCTGTGGTGCAGTCCGTCTCCTCCTCCCTGAACGGCATCGGCTACTCCGGCATCGGTTACGTCACCTCCGGCGTGCGCGCCGTACCGCTCTCCAAGGATGGCAAGACCTTCATCGAGGCCAGCGCCGACAACGCCATCACCGGCAAGTATCCGCTGTCGCGCTTCCTGTACGTTTACGTGAACAAGCACCCGAACAAGCCGCTCTCTCCGATGGAGCAAGAGTTCCTGAAGATGGTGCTCTCCAAGGCGGGCCAGAACATCGTTGCCAAAGATGGCTACGTCCCGGTACCGGCCAAGGTGGTCGAAGCCGACCTGAAGAAACTGGGCATCATGTAAGCCGGTTTCCTTTGCCAGACGGGCCCTGCGGGGCCCGTTTTGTTTTTTGGCCGCCATCCGATTGCGGTATGTGACCGCTTTCGCCAGACCGGGTGATTTGTCGACTTGCACCGGACGCCCGCATTTCCGAAAATAGGGCATCTTTATGGTGAAGGACACCTCCATGACATCTCCCCTGTTCAAGCTTGGCTTGGCGGCACTCTGTTCCACCCTGCTCGCCAGCTGTGCCCAGTCTCCCACCGGCCGCAGCCAGATGCTGCTGTTCTCGCCCCAGCAGATGAGCAAGCTGGGGGCCGACTCCTTCGAAGAGATGAAGAGGCAGGAGAAGGTGAGCACGGATGCGAAGATGAACGCCTATGTCTCCTGCGTGGCCAAGGCGGTGACCGCCCAGGTGCCGAGCCAGTACGGCATCACCAGCTGGGAAGTGGTGGTGTTTGACTCCAAGCAGGTCAACGCCTTCGCCCTGCCCGGCGGCAAGATCGGGGTCTACAGCGGCCTGCTCAAGGTGGCCAAGAACCAGGATCAGCTCGCCACCGTCATCGGCCACGAGCTGACCCACGTGCTGGCCCAGCACTCCAACGAGCGGCTCTCCCGCAGCCAGCTGACCGGCCTTGGGCTGGCAGCGGCCGATATCGCCATGGGCAGTAGCGAATACCGCGGTGCCACCATGGCGGCGCTGGGGCTCGGGGTGGAGGTCGGCGTCATGCTGCCCTATGGCCGCGAGCAGGAGAGCGAGGCGGACCGGCTGGGTCTGGATCTGATGGCCCGCGCCGGTTTCAATCCGGCCGAAGCCATTCCCCTGTGGCAGAACATGAGCGCGGCCGCGGGCGGCAATGCGCCGCCCCAGCTGCTCTCCACCCACCCCAGCAACGAGAACCGGATCGCCGAGCTGCAGGCCCAGCAGGCTGAAGCCGTGCCGCTCTACGAGCAGGCCCGCGCCTCCGGGCTGGTACCCCAATGCAAGGCATAAGCCTGCGCATGGCGCGGCCCGATGACGCCGCCGCCATGACGGTGATGCAGCGGGCCAGCTGGCTCGCCGCATACGGCGGCGTGCTCGGTGCCGACATGCTGGCCCAGCTGGCGGTCACCGAGCATCTGCAGATCTGGCAGCGCCGGCTGGCGGAGACGGGCCCAAGGCCCATGCTGCTGTGCCAGGACGAGGTGGTCATCGGCCTGCTCTACTGGCAGCCGGAGACGACGGGGGAGTACCCCACCGCCTGGATCCGCGCCTTTTACCTGCATCCCGACCACTGGCGTCAGGGCCACGGCAAGCGGCTGTGGCAGGCGGTGGCGATGCAGATGCGGCGCGCCGGCTGTGAAGGCGTCAGATTGTGGCTGCTCGATGGCAACCACATCGGCGAGGGGTTCTACTTGCGCCGCGGCTTCATGTTCGACGGTCAGGAGCGCACCCTGATGAGCCTCGGCCAGCCCTGCCTGCAGCGACAAATGTTTCGTTTGCTTTGATCTCTCTCCCGTTTTTCGCCTCCGGCCACTTTATTTTTTTTGCGAATTAATACAATGTCCCCCTCTGGACAGGCTGAGGTGAGGCGACTCATCGACAAGGGAGTGTGGCATGTATTACGGCTTTGATATTGGTGGCACCAAGATAGCGTTCGCTGTGTATGACGGCGCCTTGAATCTCTGTCACGAGGAGCGCATGAGCACTCCCGGCAATGATTATGAAGGGCTGCAGCAGCTCATCCGCGCGCGGGTCGAACAGGCGGATGCCCGTTTCGGCGCCCGTGGTGCGGTGGGCATCGGCTTCCCCGGCATTCTCAACCGGCACGACCACAGCATAGTGGCGGCCAATCTGCCCTCCATCAATGGCCGCCACCTGGGCGCCGATCTGGCCGAGCTGCTGGAGCGTCCGGTCAAGGTGGACAACGATGCCAACTGCTTCCTCTGGTCCGAGGTACATCAGGGGGCGGCGGCGGGAGCCGACAGCGCCCTCGGCGTCACCATCGGCACCGGCATCGGTGGCGCCGTCTATCTGGCGGGCAAACTGATCCAGGGCCGCAACTGGCTGGCGGGGGAGATAGGCCACTACCCGCTGCCGGCCACCATGCTGATGAAGTACCCCGACCTGCCTCGTCCCCGTTGCGGCTGCGGCCGTCTGGTCTGTTTTGAAACCTATGCCTCCGGCACCGGGCTGGAGCGGCTCTACCATCACTTCCACGGTCAGCGTGCCAGCGGCCACCAGATAGTGGGGCGCTTCGAGGCGCATGAGCCCCATGCGGTGGCCACGGTCGACTGCTGGCTCGAAATCATGGCCGCCGGGCTTGCCACCGCCATCTCGGTGGTCGACCCCGACGTGGTGGTGCTGGGGGGCGGCCTGAGCGGTCTGCCCGCGCTCTACGAACAGCTGCCGCTGCGCCTGCCTGGCCATCTGCTGCCCGGGGTCGCCCTGCCCGAGATCCGCGAGGCCCGCTTCGGCGGCGCCGGCGGGGTGCGCGGGGCCGCCTTGCTCAATTTATGAGATCAGATCCGGGGTCTGATCTCCCCAATAAAGGAGTCCATCATGACCTCTCTTGAAATCTGTATCGACAATCTGGAATCCCTGTTTACCGCCCAGGAGGCTGGCGCCGATCGCATCGAGCTCTGCTCTGCGCTGGGGCTGGGTGGCCTGACTCCCTCCTATGGCTTCATGCAGCTGGCGGCGCGCCATGCCACCGTGCCCGTCTACGCCATGATCCGGCCCCGGGCTGGTGACTTCTGCTTTGGCGACGGGGAGTTCGAGATGATGCTGCAGGATATCGCGGCGGCCCGTGCCGCCGGCCTGCAAGGGGTGGTGGTCGGTCTGCTGGACGAGCAGGGACGGGTGCCTGCCGCCAAGCTCACCCAGCTGGTGGAGGCGGCAGGGCCTCTTGGCGTTACCTTCCACCGCGCCATCGACCTCTCCTCCGACTGGCGGTTGGATCTGGAGACCATAGTCGCCGCCGGCTGCGAGCGCATTCTGAGCTCGGGCCACGCGCCGACCGCGCTGGCGGGCCTCGAGACCCTGCAGGCGATGCAGCAGGCGCTGGCGGGGCGTGCCAGCCTGATGCCGGGCGCCGGGGTCAATGCCGACAACGTGCGCACCATAGTGGAGTTCACCGGGGTGAACGAGGTGCACATGTCCGGCATGGGCTGGCGCGGCGGCATGGTGCCCCATGGCGTCAACATGGGTACCTCGGACGACGGCCGGGTCAATATCACCGACGGCGCCAAAGTCGCGGCGGTGCGGGCTCTGCTGGATAGGGCCTGATACGGGCCGTGCGGCGACATGGTGTCTCTTCATGGCGTCAACATGGGCACCTCGGACGATGGCCGGGTCAATATCACCGACGGCGCCAAGGTGGCGGCGGTGCGGGCTTTGCTGGACAAGGCCTGATACCGGCTCGGCGAAGGAGATAAGCCTACGAAACAGAAGGGCGCCGCATGTCGACGCCCCTCTGCCAGCTAGTGTGAACTCTCTCCCACGGTGGGGGAAATCAGGCGCCAGGCCGGCAGCACCCGGCGCAAAAGTCTGATATTATCCCGTCTCTTTTACCCTCAGGACCCGGAGCAACTTCTCAATGTCCCAATACGACTCTATCGAACAGAAGGCCAGCTATGGCATCGGCCGCAACATGGGTGATCAACTGGCGCAGCAAGCCTTCGCCGGTCTGGATATCCCGGCCCTGCAGCAAGGTCTGGCAGATGCCCTGAATGGTCTGGAGTTCGCGGTCAGCCGTGACGATATCAACGATGCCTTCCAGGTCATCACCGCCCGCATGCAGGAAGAGCAGGAAGCCGTCGCCAAGGCTGCCGCCGCCGAAGGCGAAGCCTTCCTGGCCGACAACGCCAAGCGCGCCGAAGTGAAGACCACCGAGTCCGGTCTGCAGTACGAAGTGCTGGTGGAAGGCAACGGTGCCGTACCAGTAGCCGGTCAGTCCGTCCGCGTGCACTACCACGGTACCTTCACCCACGGTGGCGTGTTCGACAGCTCCGTCGCCCGCGGCCAGCCGGCCGAATTCCCGGTGACCGGCGTGATCGCCGGCTGGGTAGAAGCGCTGCAACTGATGCCGGTTGGCTCCAAGTGGAAGCTCTACATTCCGCAGGATCTGGCCTACGGCGCACGCGGTGCCGGTTCCATCCCGCCATACTCCGCCCTGGTATTCGAAGTGGAGCTGCTGGACATCCTGTGATCCGGCTGGCTTGATTGATACGGACGGCGACCCTAGGGTCGCCGTCTGTTTTTTTGCGCCGCGCGCGGCGGGGCATGGGCAGCGTCTGCGCTTTTGGATATAGTCATGGCTCCTGCAGGGAGAGCGCCCATGGCTGCCATCATTGAAGTCGTCGATCTCGTCAAGCACTTCCCCGGCGTCAAGGCGGTGGATGGGCTCAGCTTTGCCATTCCCGCCGGCAGCTGTTTCGGCCTGCTCGGCCCGAACGGGGCGGGCAAGACCACCACCATCGAACTGCTGGAGGGGATCCTCACCCCGGACAGCGGCCAGATCCTGTTCCA
The DNA here is from genome assembly GCF_027706125.1 of Aeromonas sp. Y318-1. NCBI lineage: Bacteria > Pseudomonadati > Pseudomonadota > Gammaproteobacteria > Aeromonadales > Aeromonadaceae > Aeromonas > Aeromonas sp. Y318-1. The sequence continues at coordinate 89,133 of NZ_JAPDCM010000006.1, read as the reverse complement.
CGGTGCCCCCCGCGGCCCCGACTACCGCTCCCGCATCGGCATCCAGTTCCAACACACGGCGCTGCAGGATTTCCTGACGGTGCGCGATACCCTGCGACTGTTTGCCAGCCTCTACCCGGCCCCCTTGCCCCAGGCCCAGCTCATCGAACTGTGCGCCTTGGGGGAATTCATCGATCGGGACAGTCGCAAGCTCTCTGGTGGTCAGCGGCAACGGCTGCTGTTGGCGCTGGCGCTGCTCGGTGACCCCGAGCTGCTGTTTCTGGACGAGCCCACCACGGGGCTCGATCCCCAGGCCCGCCACCACTTCTGGCAGCGCATCGAGGCGATCAAGGCGCAGGGCAAGACGGTGGTGCTCACCACCCACTACATGGACGAGGCCCAGCAGCTGTGCGATCAGATTGCCATCGTCGATCACGGCCATCTGCTGAGCCTGGATACCCCGGTCGCCCTGCTGGCCCAGCATTTTGACGGCGTGCTGGTGCGCCTTGCGGCTCACCCGGCCCTCGCCAGTCTCGGCTATCCCCTGCGCCCGCTGGGCGAGCAGGTGGAGCTGAGCTGCCCCGACGTGGCCGCGCTGCTGCCTGCGCTGCTTGCGCTTGGCGTGCCGCTGACCGGCATGCAGGTGCGCTCCCCCAATCTGGAGGATCTCTTCCTCCATCTGACCGGCCACAGCCTGCGGAGCGGCGCATGAACGCGGCCCCGTGGCACCTCGCAGCGGCGCCTGCCAGCATGCCGTCCCAGCTTGCCAGCCCAAGGAGCACCAGATGACGGGATCTCTCAAGCGCATCGGGGCGCTCTTCTATGCCCGCAACCTGGAGTTTGTGCGGGATCGGGCGGCGCTTGTCTGGAACCTGGCCTTTCCGCTGTTGCTGGTGCTGGGGTTCACCCTCATCTTCTCCGGCCCGCCCAAGCCGCTGGTGCAGATGGGGGTGGTGGGGGAGCTGCCCGCGGCCTATGCCCCGCTGCGTGTCGTGCCGCTGCTCAAGATCATCCCCTATGACGAGGAGGAGAAGGGCCGGCTCAAGGTGCGCCACCATCAGCTGGATCTGCTGCTCTCGCCCGGCACGGGTCGTTACTGGATCAACCCGGACGCCCCCCAGGGAGCCATGGCCGAGTATCTGCTGCGCCAAGCCGTGCCGGCGCAGCTGGTGCGGGAGACCCTGAGCGGGCGCGCCATTCGCTACGGTGACTGGCTGCTGCCCGGGGTGATCGGCATGAACCTGATGTTCTCCGGCCTGTTCGGGGTGGGCTTCGTCATCGTCCGCTACCGCAAGAACGGGGTGCTCAAGCGGCTGCGGGCCACCCCGCTCTCGGCCGCCGAGTTTCTCTGCGCCCAGCTGCTGTCGCGCATCCTGATCACCCTGGTGGTGAGCCTGCTGGTATTTTTGGTGGCCTACGGCCTGCTTGGAGTGCCGCTGCTGGGCTCGGGCTGGCTGCTGCTGTTGATCGCCCTGCTGGGCGGGGCGTCCATGGCGTCCCTCGGTCTGCTGGTGGCGGCCCGCATCCAGAACGAGGAGCTGGCGAGCGGGCTGCTCAACGTCATCAGCATGCCGATGATGTTTCTCTCCGGCGTCTGGTTCTCGCTGGAAGGGGCCCCCGCCTGGCTGCAGCAGCTGGCGGCCTGGCTGCCGCTCAGCCAGATCATCGCGGCGGCCCGCGCCGTCATGCTGGAAGGAGCAGGCTGGGCCGAGGTGGCGGCGCCACTGGGCTGGGTCCTGTTGTTTACGCTCTGCTGCATCACCCTGGGCAGTGCCCTGTTCAAATGGAGTCACCGATGAAGTCACTACCGCTGGTTGGCGGGGCCCTGCTGGCCCTGCTGCTCTGTCTGCCGGCCAGTGCCGGCGCCATGCGCTGCAAGAATGCGCTGATCACCGAAGGGGACAGCACCGCCGAGATGCTGCTCAAGTGCGGCGAACCCATGCTGCGCGAGGAGCTGACCCGCAACGAGGAGAATCAGTTCGGCAACCTGATGCAGGTGAAGTATGGGGAGCGCTGGACCTACAACTTCGGCAAGAACGAGTTCATGCGCTTCGTCACCGTGCGCAATGGGGTGATCACCGACATCGAAAACGGCCCGCGCGGCGAGTAGCCGGCGGGCAAAGACGTGCATGGACGCAGACTACAAAACAGAAAGGACTATGGAAGTTACCCCAACAGCAGGGTGGTATGACGCAGGCCGCGAACCTCCAGATTGATCTGCCGGGCCAGACTCAGGGTCTGACGGCAGGTCAGGCTCTCCAGATTGATCTCGCCGCCGCTGAACTCGAACCGCCCGTGGGCCTCCACCATGAAGCTGCCGTGATGGAAGCTCTTGATGTAGCGGGCAATCTGGCGGGGAGACAAGTTCTTGAACACCTTCATCACAAAACACCTGTTGCGTGGACAGGGCACACTATGGCGTTGCCAGGTGACACGGATGTGACAGTTTGTGGAGGTTTGTATGAATCCAGTTTGTTCTCTGCCCGCACTGGCCGTCCATGTGGGGCGGGAGTGAAAAAAGGCTGCCATGACAAGCCGTTGCCCCGATATACTGCGGGCAGTTTAACGCCATGAACAAGAAGGGTCTGCGTGTGGAATGGGTGGATGTGGTGGATGGAAACAATCAGGTGGTCGGGGTTGCCGAGCGTGCCAAGGTACGGCGGGAGAACCTCTGCCACCGCGCCAGCTATATCCTGGTGCTCGACGAGGCTGACCGCATCCTGGTGCAGCGCCGCACCCTCAGCAAGGATTTCTGCCCCGGCATGCTGGATGCCTGCGCCGGTGGCGTGGTCACCACGGGCGAGCAGATGGAGCCCTCCGCCCGCCGCGAGCTGGCCGAGGAGCTGGGGATCCGCGATGTGCCGCTGCAGGCATTCGGTGACTTCTATGCCGAAGGGGAGGGGTATCGGGTGTGGGGCGGTCTCTTCAGTTGCCGCTATCAGGGGCCGTTGCGACTGCAGGCCGAAGAGGTGAGCGAGGTGTGCTGGATGAGCCAGGCGGAGATCGCCGCGCGGGCCGCCGAATTTACCCCCGACTCCCTGCTCGCCATCGCCACCTGGCAGGCGCGGCGCTGACGCGTACCCAGCATGTAAAACGGGCAGCCACTGGCTGCCCGTTTTGTTTGCAGGGTGGTGATGTTAGACCAGCCTGAGCCGGCGGTTGGTGCGCCCGCACGGACTGGCGCCGGCGAGCCAGTGGCCTTGCCACTCGGTGACCAGACGCAGCAGCGGGTATTCCAGATCGAGCCGGGTCACCACCAGCTGACCGACGCCATCGCCGATGACCGGCTCGCCGCTGGCCAGATCGATGATCTCGATGAGGCAGCTTTCGTTGACGATGAAGCCTTGGCCGGGCTGGCTCTCATAGGCGATCACCCCCGCATCCTGCAGCAACAGGCAGTTGAGCGCCCGGATGCCGTGCACCGCCTGCAACGGCCGGGTATCGGGGTGGGAGGATTCGCACAGCAGGGCGCAGCGCAGGCTGTCGCTCGGCACGTCGGCCCGCTCTGCCGCCTCCAGCAGATCCAGCAGCACCGCCAGCGGCCCGACGAACCCGGTCGGCTCATAGCGCTGCAGTGCCTCCAGCTGGCGCCCGGTATCGTGGGGGCCGCAGGGCACCACGGGTGCACCCAGCTGGCGGGCGCCGTTGTCGAAGATGAAGGCGGTGGGGCTGATGTGGTAGTCGTGGCCGTTGAGCAATACCTCCCCGGCCTTGAAACCGGCGGCGAACAGGGCGCGCGCCGCCCCCCACCAGTCGGCGCCGGCGTACTCGGGAATGGCCAGCTGGCCCGGACAGGCGAAGACCCGCAGCGCCTGGCTGGCGGGGCGGCCGGTGAGGCCGGCAAAGGGCGGGTGAGCCTGCTGGGCGGCGAACAGTTCGCTGGCGTTGAGCAGGGGCAGTGTGGTCAGCTCGCCCAGATCCTGCAGGCGACGCTGGCGGTAGGCACTGGAATAACCGGCGCAATACTGGCCGACATGGGTAAGCAGGTGATTGAGTTGATCCAGTTGTTGCTGCTCTCGCAAGGTGGAGGGGCGAATTTCCAGTCCATCGTAATAGTGCTGCATGAGGCCTCCTTGGTCGGCTGATCCTGCTCAAGGTTAGCCCAAAAGGCGAACGGGATCGGGGTCTGTGTCACATGGCGGGAGTGGGGTAGACTGGAGCCCCTGCCATCCAGTTGAGGACGAGAGATCATGATAGCGATTGGCCAAGCCCTGCCTGCGGGCGAATTCACCTTCATCACCGCCGAGGGCAAGCAGCAGCGGGATAGCCAAAGCCTGTTTGGCGGCAAGCGGGTGGTGCTGTTTGCGGTGCCCGGCGCCTTTACCCCCACCTGTTCCAACGCCCACCTGCCGGGTTATGTGGTGCTGGCCGACCAGTTGATGGCCAAAGGCGTCGATGCCATCTGCTGTTTGTCGGTCAACGACGCCTTCGTGATGAAGGCGTGGCAGGATGCCCAGAACGCCGAGGCTATCACCATGCTGGCCGACGGCGACGGCAGCTGGACCCGGGCACTGGGTCTGGCCAAGGAGACCGGGGCCTTTGGTGGCGTGCGCGCCCAGCGCTTTGCCCTCATCGCCAACGATGGCGTGGTCGAGCAGCTGTTCGTGGAGGCCCCCGGCAAGTTCGAGGTGTCGGATGCCCAGAGCCTGCTGGCGGCGCTGTAAAATATCAATCGTCGTTTGATTTTTCCTTGAAATGGAAAGTCGGCCCGCTACACTGGGCCCACTTCTGCAAAGAGCCGGGCCATCGCCTGGCTCTTGCGTTTGCTGGCGATGGAATGGAGATGTTATGACCCTGGCTTTTGTTGCCCTGATTGCCGGACTGGCGCTGCTGGTCTGGAGTGCGGACAAGTTTGTCGATGGCGCCGCCGCCACCGCCCGTTATGCCGGCATGCCGCCGCTGCTGATCGGCATGGTGATCATCGGCTTTGGCACCTCGGCCCCCGAGATGGTGGTCTCCGCGCTGGCGGCCTCCCAGGGCAACCCCGGCCTTGCGCTCGGCAACGCCTATGGCTCCAACATCACCAATATCGCCCTGATCCTGGGGTTGACCGCCCTGATCAGCCCCATCGCGGTGGCCTCTCAGGTGGTGCGCAAGGAGATCCCCATCCTGCTCGGCATCACCCTGCTCTCCGGCGCCCTGCTGCTGGATGGTCATCTGGACCGTACGGACGCCGTCATCCTCGGCGTGGTGTTCGTCGGCCTGATGGGCTGGTCGATCCGGGCCGGCATGCGCGGCAAGGGGGATGCGCTGGATGCGGAAACCGAGGAGAGCATCGACAGCGAGGGGATGTCTCTCAAGGCGGCCATCGGCTGGCTCATCGTGGGGCTGGTGCTGCTGATTGCGGCCTCCCGCCTGCTGGTATGGGGGGCGGTGACCATCGCCCAGGCGCTCGGCATCAGCGATCTGGTGATTGGCCTCACCATCGTCGCCGTCGGCACCTCGCTGCCGGAGCTCGCCTCTTCGCTTATCGCCATTCGCAAGAACGAGCACGATCTGGCCCTTGGCAACGTGCTCGGCTCCAACCTGTTCAACACCCTGGCGGTGGTGGGGATCGCGGCGGGGATCCACCCGCTCGACGTGGCACCGGAAGTGCTCTCTCGCGATTGGAGCGTGATGATGGGGCTGACTCTGTTGCTGCTGGTGATGTGCCTGGGCCGCAAGGGGCAGGGGCGGATCAACCGGCTGGAGGGGGGCCTGCTGCTCGCCTGCTTCGTCGGCTACACCGGCTGGTTGCTGGCCAGCCAGTTCATCTAGCCGTTTGAGCTGGATGAAACGAAAGAGGGGAAGCCATGGCTTCCCCTCTTTGCATTCGGCCTGTTGTCAGGCGACTGCCACCAGCTTCTGTCCCTTCTGGCTGCTGTCCAGAATCAGGATGCTCGCCTTGGGGAAGAAGTTGAAGGTGGAGGCCGAGGCCCAGGTGTAGGCCCCCATCACCCGGCCCACCACCAGCTCGCCGATGGCCAGATCCGGCAGCATGATGCCGTCACGGATCACGTCCACGCTGTCGCAGGTGGGGCCGGAGAGCACCGAGTTGTGCAGCTCGCCGCGAGCCAGCGGAGTGCTCACCGGGTAGGTGACGTGATCGTAGAGCTGGCCGTTGTAGCTGCCGTAGAGACCATCATCCAGGTAGTACCAGATCTTGTCGCCGCGATGGGCCTTGCCCATCACGCTGGAGACCGAGGTCATGGCCGGCGCGCTGATGAAGCGGCCCGGCTCGGCAATCTTCTGCACCGTGGCCGGCAGCTTGGCCAGCGCCTCACGGATCGGCGCGCAGAAGCCGTCGATGTCGAACTCGCCGCCCTCATAATCCACCGGGAAGCCACCGCCGATATCCAGTACCCAGGGCTTGAGACCGAGCTCCCAGGCCTGCTCCATGATCTCGCGGCAGGCGTCGATGGCCTGCACGTGGCGACGGGCGTGGGGCACCTGGGAGCCGACGTGGAACGACAGCCCCATCACCTTGATGCCCTTGGCGTGGGCCAGTTGCAGCAGCGGCAGCGCCTGCTCCGGGGTGCAGCCGAACTTCTTGGAGAGATCGACCTTGGTCTCGGGGTTGGGGAAGCTGACCCGCAGCAGCAGTTTCACTTCGTCCTTGTAGGGGATGAACTTCTCCAGCTCCAGCGGGTTGTCGTAGACAAACACGGTGCAGCCGTACTCCAGCGCATAGCGGATGTCGCTGTCGCGCTTGATGGGATGGGTATGAATGCAGCGTCCCGGGCGGACACCCTGACTGCGCACCAGATCCACTTCGCCATTGGTGGCCAGGTCGAAACAGGCCCCCTCTTCCTTCAAGACAGAGACCACTGCCTCGTGGGGCAGGGGCTTGAGTGCATAGTGCAATCGTACATCGGGCAGGGCGGCCGCCAGGGCCCGATACTGTTTGCGGACGGCTGCCTTGTCGAGCAGCAGCAGGGGGGAGCCGAACTGTTCAACCAGCTGACGGTAATCTTGTGCTACCAGGGTCTCGTTCATTCTCTTTTGGTCATCCTTAGGGGGCGTGATATGCCCAAGCCATATGGGGTTGAACCGGCGACGGCCGGCTCAGGCGAGCGGTCCGGAGGGACCAACCAGGCACATTGCATAACTCCATTGCAAAGTGCTTAGTTATGCGCGGAATTATCGGCTTATTGCGTTTGTGTGCAACCCTTTTGATTGGATATGTCGGCAAGTTTTTCTGATCGAGACGAAATATCATCTTGATATGGCGGCCGCATCGGCTAGTGAAGCTGGGCCATCTGTGGCAAGTGGGAATAACTTATTGATAGTTAACGAACAAATAACAGATGGTTCGGTACGAAAAAAAACGGCGGCCGGGGTGGCCGAATGGGAGACAGCTCACACTTTTTGGATTAACATGCCCGCTTCCTAATCCAAACTAGTTCGGATGAAGGTAGCAGGAGAGCGATGGGCAACCATCCACCGAAGAAGTGAATCTTTCAGGTACCGGGCAACCGGTGTGGACTGCTACTGGACGATACTCTGGAGAGACCCGTTGAATCGGGCGCCGAAGGAGCAAGGCACCGTGATTGCATCGCAATCTGGCGCCGGAAACTCTCAGGCAAAAGGACAGAGGGGATGGGATGGTTGTACCTGAGCTTGGAACTGTTCACGATCTGTAGCGAGAGGTCGTCAGCAAGGCAAAGAGCAGCGCAGGAACCGGAGTGTATGTAAATACATTAGGCTTCCGAGCCGCGCATGAGCCTTGATCACGGCCTCGCAGCAAGAGTGTGAACACGTTCTTTGCCTGCATCCGATCGCCTTTGGGGATCGCGACACCTATGGGAAGATCATCCTTCTCCTCCTTAATTTCTGTTTCTTAAGGAGGATGCATGTCATCAATTCAATCGGCGCTCGCCGCCATCGATAGCTTTATCTGGGGTCCACCCCTGCTGATCCTGCTGGTCGGGACCGGTATCTACCTTACCCTGCGTCTGGGTCTGCTTCAGGTGGTGCGCTTGCCGCTCGCCCTGCGGCTGGTCTTTGGCCGCGATCAGGGTCAGGGCAAGCAGGGGGATGTCTCCAGCTTCGGCGCGCTCTGCACCGCCCTCTCGGCCACCATCGGCACTGGCAATATCGTCGGGGTGGCCACCGCCATCAAGCTCGGCGGCCCGGGTGCCCTGTTCTGGATGTGGATGGCAGCCCTGTTTGGTATGGCTACCAAGTACGCCGAGTGCCTGCTGGCGGTGAAATATCGCCAGCAGGATGCCAACGGCCAGATGGCCGGCGGCCCCATGTACTATCTGGAGAAGGGGCTCGGCTCCAGGCCGCTGGCCAAGCTGTTTGCCCTGTTCGGCATCGGCGTCGCCTTCTTCGGCATCGGCACCTTCCCGCAGGTGAACGCCATCAGTGACGCCATGAGCCTCTCCTTCTCGGTACCCCGTGAAGTGACCGCCGTGGTGCTGACCCTGATCGTGGCGCTGGTGACCCTGGGGGGCATCCAGTCCATCTCCAGCGTGTCGAGCAAGGTGGTGCCCTTCATGGCCATCTTCTACATCGTCGCCTGCCTCGGTGTACTGGTGAACAATGCCGCCGCCCTGCCGGAGGCGATTGCCCTGGTGATCGGGAGTGCCTTCACCGGCCATGCGGCCACCGGCGGCTTCGTCGGTGCCGGCATCATGCTGGCGATCCAGTCCGGGGTGGCGCGCGGGGTCTTCTCCAACGAGTCGGGACTGGGTTCTGCCCCCATCGCGGCAGCTGCTGCCAAGACAGATTCGTGCGTGGAGCAGGGACTGGTCTCCATGACCGGTACCTTCATCGACACCATCATCATCTGCACCATGACCGGTCTGACCCTGGTGGTGACCGGGGTGTGGAGCGGCGATGTGAGCGGCGCGGCCATGACCAGTCTGGCCTTTGTCCAGGGGCTCGATGCCCATGTCGGCCAGTATCTGGTGAGCATCGGCCTGTTGTTCTTCGCCTTTACCACCATCCTTGGCTGGAACTACTACGGCGAGCGCTGCACCGAGTACCTGTTCGGGGTGAAGGCGATCAAACCCTACCGCCTCATCTATCTGGTGCTGGTGGCGAGCGGCGCCTTCCTGCATCTGGACCTGATCTGGCTGCTAGCCGACATCGTCAACGGCCTGATGGCGGTGCCCAACCTCATCGGTCTCATCGGCCTGCGCCACGTGGTGATCGCCGAGACCCGCGCCTACTTCAGCCGGGACCGGGATACGGAGTCCGAGCCCGAGCCGCAGACGGCCTGACGCTGCGATCATCCATTCCAACGAAAAGCCACGACCCGGGTCGTGGCTTTTTTTGTGGGCGTTTTTGATGAGGGGCAGGTTGTGGTGCCCGGCAGCAGGGCGTTGGGCTCACTCCTGGGTCAGCAGCGCGGTGAGCCGGGCGCGCACCCTCTCCACCAGTTCGCCCTCGCTCCCCTGCCAAGCTATGGCTTGCGCGATGGTGGTGGAGGTGGCGGGGAGAAAGCGCAGCTCGCCGCCCGCCAGCTCGTAGAAGCGGCTCGCCATCCGGGTGCCTTCATCCACATTGCCGGCCACCAGCAGCATGGCTTGGGCCAGCACGGCCCCTTGGTGATCCTGACCCGGTGCCAGCCAGCGCTGGGCGGTGCCGGTCACCTTGCGACCCCCGATCACCAGATTGTACTGGCCATCGCAAAACGAGCCGGGCACGAAGTCATAGCTGCCCGCGAGACCGTACTCCCCCAGCAGGGCGAGCAGCGGTGCCCCCAGCAGCCGGTAGTAATGAGCCAGATCCGTGGTGGTGCGAGGCAGCATGAGCGACAGATTGAGGATGCCGGCGCCGTGGGGCACGGCGGTGCCGCCGCTGTCGCGCATATGCACGGGCCAGCCCTCGGCGGCAAGCTGCTCGCAGGCGGCCTGGTAGCGGGGCAAACGGGTGTCCTTGCGGGTGACGATGAGGCATTGGGGCGCCTGCCAGAGGTGGGCACGGGGCTGGCGGTCATGGGCGCATTCTCGCAGCCAGCGCTGCTCCTCGGCCAGGATTTGGTCGGGTGTCTGGTGGGCGGCTGGCGGGGGCAGCAGGGTATAAGGCATGAAAGGCATCCTTTGGCAGAGGCTGCCCAGCACAGTACGCGCGGGGGCAAACAAGGTAAAGCCCCGCATGGCGGGGCTTTGGTACAAGGATGGCGGAGTGTCAGGCCTGTGCGGCGGCGCGCTTGGGCAGCAGCAGGTTCATGATGATGGCGGTGAGGCCGCCGGTGGCGACGCCGTAGGAGAGCACGCTCTTGGCCAGATCCGGCAGGTGCTGCAGCACTTCCGGCACCTGTGCCACCCCGAGGCCCATGGCCAGCGACACTGCCAGGATCATCAGGGCGCGGCGGTCGAGCTCCTCGCGGGAGATGATGCGCACGCCGGCGGCGGCGATGGTGCCGAACATCACTATGGTGGCGCCCCCCAGCACGGGCTCGGGGATCTGCTGCACCAGGCTGGCCACCGCCGGGAACAGGCCGAGCAGGGCCAGCATGGCGGCGATAAACAGGCCGACGTGGCGGCTGGCCACCCCGGTCAGCTGGATGACGCCGTTGTTCTGGGCGAAGGTGGACATGGGGAAGGTGGAGAAGACCGCCGCCAGCATGGAGTTGGCACCATCGGCCAGCACGCCGCCCTTGATCCGCTCCATGTAGACCGGCCCTTCCAGCGGCTCGCCAGAGATGTCGGAGGTGGCGGTCATGTCGCCGATAGCCTCGAGCGCCGTCACCACGAAGATGATGGCGAGCGGCACGAACAGCTGCCAGTCAAAGCCGAGCCCGTAGTGGAGCGGGATCGGCACCATCAGCAGCGGGCCGTCGAAGGTGGGGGCGTTGACCTTGCCCAGCAGCAGCGCCACCGCATAGCCCACCAGCATGGCGATCATGATGGCGGAGAGGCGCAGCCAGGGATTGCGGCTGCGCTGCAGCAGCACGATGAGACCGAGCACCAGCAGGGAGAGGAAGAGGTTGGTGTGGCTGGCGAAGCTGCCGTCTGACAGGGCGCCGTAGCCGCCCCCCATGCTGATGAGGCCCACCTTGATGAGGGTGAGACCGATGAGCAGCACCACTATGCCGGTCACCAGCGGGGTGATGATCCGTTTGACCAGGTGCAGGAAGCGGCTCATCACGACGATGGTCAGGGCGGCCGCCAGCATGGTGCCGAACAGGGTGCCCAGCAGATCCTCGGTGGGCATGGCCGCCTGCTTGAGGGCGAGGCCGGAGGCGATGATGGGGCCGAGGAAGTTGAAGCTGGTGCCCTGTACCGAGAGCAGGCCGGAACCGAGGGGGCCGAAGCGGCGGGTCTGGATGAAGGAGGCGATGCCGGACATGACCAGCGACATGGAGACGATATAGCGGGTGTCGGCGGCAGGGAGGCCGAGGGCGTTGGCGATGATGAGGGGCGGGGTGATGATGGCGACAAACATGGCGAGCATATGCTGCAGGGCGGCGAACAGGGTCTGGGGCAGGGGCGGGACATCCTCTATGCCGTAGACCAGTTCGCTGTGGGCTCGCCTGGGTGGATGGGCCTCTCGGGTTGCGCGTACGGCGGCAGCCTGTTCCATAAATACCTCGAATGTGTGGGGGAGGGGGCAGAAAATTGGGCGCTATTTTAGTGATTGAGAACGGGCTGACCAGCGCTAATTCGGGTTGCAACGGGTTTATTTTTTGATGGGTTGAAACGTTTGCGCGTGGCGTTTATGATCCGCCGGTTTGTGTGACGACGCTCGCCCGGAAATGGGACCGGTTGCATAGGATTTTGCCGCCGCACGGCGTAGAATGAGCCCTCTGTTGCGATTTGGAGGCTCTGGATGCTGAAGCTGTCGGAGTTCTGGAGTGCCCGTGCCCACTCCGAAGATTTTACCCTGACCCGCATGGGCTTTATGACGGTGCGTCTTCGGCTGCTCACCTGTCTGTTGATGGTGGGCCTGCCCGCCTGGGCGGTGGTGGACTGGCTGACCTTGCCCTCCGCCCAGTTCGATGAACTGCTTCAGGCCCGGATCTTCTGCCTGCTCGCTCTCTCCCCGCTCATCCCCTTCTCCTACCTCATCCATTTCAGACGCGAACGCATGAAGCTGGCGCTCGGCTACCTGATGGCGGTGATGATGCTTTTCTCCCTCATCTGCCTGCACAGTTTCGGCGCGGATCAGGAACTGCAGGCGGGCTACATGGCCTTCCCCTACCTGCTCATCAGCCTGTTCGCCATCTTCCCCATTCCGCTCTCCCTCGGCCTGCAGCTGGCGGGGGGCATTCTGGTCACCATGCTGGCCGGCAACTGGCTGCTGGTGGGGCAGCCGCTCTGGAGCGTGCAGACCCTCAACCAGATCTGGCTGCTGGGGCTGTTCGCCCTGGCCAGCAGCTGGGTGCAGTGCGGCCAGCTCAACATGCTGCTGCAGCTCTACCGGGAGTCCACCACCGACGAGCTGACCGGCATGATGAACCGCCGCCTGCTGATGAAACAGCTGGAGAAGGCGAGGATGAGCATGATCCGCAAGCAGGCGCCGTTCGCGGTGCTGCTGCTGGATCTGGACCGCTTCAAGCGCATCAACGACACCTTCGGCCATCTGGCGGGGGATGCGGTGCTCAAGGAGGTGGCGGCGACCCTGGCGGAGCAGCTGGAGCCCGGCATGGTGCTGGGCCGCTACGGCGGCGAGGAGTTTGCCATCCTGCTGCCCAACTGCGCCGAGTTGGCCCAGGCCAAGCGGGTGGCCGAGCGGCTGCGGGTGGCGGTGGAGGCGCGGCTGGTGAAGAGCCCCACCTCCGACGAATTGCTGGAAGTGACGGTGAGTATCGGCCTGACTCTGGCCCTGCGCGGCGAGGGGGTGGAGGATCTGCTCAACCGGGCCGACGAGTGCCTCTACATGGCCAAGATGGCCGGGCGCAACTGCGTGGTGGGGGAGCTGGGTGGCAAGCCGGCACAGCCTGCCGCCATACAGACAGATGCCGCCTGAGGGCGGCATCTTGCTTGAGCGGGCTCAGCCCAGCTGGTACTTGCCGGAGAGCTGCTGGGCCAGCAGCTTGAACATGTTGAACACCGCCATGGTCTTGCCGGTCGGAGTACCATCTTCGGCCAGGAAGAACTCCCCCTTGAACACCAGGATCTCCCCCTTCTGCTCCACCGAATCGGCACGCATGCCGTGGATGAAGTCTTCGTGTTCCTTGATGATCTTGTTGGCCATCTCCAGCAGGGCAGTCTCGGTGATCAGCTCTTTTTGTGGTTGCATGCTCGTCTCCTTAAACGACTACTGGGCAGGGGCATAATATCGGTGCACGCGGTGCGCCCTGCCTCTGATTGAAGAGGGGGCCAGCATACTGCAAACGGGGATTTTCTGTCATTGATATGACCCCGCATTTTCCCGCTTTGCTCTCTTCCCTTATCCCAGCACCAGATTTCTGAGCCAGCGGCGCTGGCGAATGCGGCGCTGCACCAGCAGTACCTTGCTGAGCTCTTCCAGCAACACCACCGCCACCACCCAGGAGAGGGGCCAGCCCAGCAGGTTGACCGCACCCCAGGCGAGCGGCAGGCCGATGCACCACATGCCGACGATGTCGATGAAGATGCTGTAGTTCACATCCCCGCCCGAGCGCAGCACCCCTATGATGCCCACCATGTTGAACACCTTGAGCAGCATGCCCAGACACATGATGGCGAGCACCTGGCCGGCTTCCGTCATCAGCTCGCCCGGCAGGTTGCCGACCCACTGCAGCAGGTGGGTCTGCAGCAGCCAGACCGCGATTCCCACCAGCAGGGCACCGATGGGGGCGAGCAGCAGGAACAGCTGGGAGTGCTGCCAGGCAACCTCGTACTCTTCCGCCCCGAGCCGGTGGCCGAGCAGGGTGGAGCAGGCCACTGCCAGTCCGAAGAAGAGGGAGATGAGGATGCTCTCCAGTGTGCCGAGGGTGGTCATGATGGCCAGCGAGTCGGTGCCAAGGTGGGCGTAAAGAAAGCCGTAGAGCAGCATGCCGAAGGCCCAGAGCCCGTCGTGGAACAGGAGCGGCAGGGCGATCAGGGTGAAGCGCACCACCTCCTTGCGCTTGAAGGCGGCCAGCCAGTCATCTTTTCGCGGGATCAGGCGTGCCTCGTAGCGTCTCACGTAGAGCAGCAGCAGGGTCGTTTGCAGCAGCCGGGAAAGGGTGGTGCCCCAGGCCGAGCCGGCCACCCCCATCGCCTCGAAGCCGAAATGGCCGAAGATGAGGGCGTAGTTGAGGATGACGTTGGCGATGATGGCGATGATGCCGATGCGGGTGGGGGCGGCGGCATTGCCGACCGAGCGCAGCGCCGATTCCAGCGGCACCACCACGGCGGTGCAGAGGATGGTGGCGCCGGTGATCATCAGAAACTGGTCGGCCAGCTCGCGCAGCGCGGGCTCCTGGCTGGCAAAACCCAGTACGCTGCCCGGTGAGAGCAGGTAGACCAGGGCAAACGGCAGGCTCACCAGCAGGGCCCCCACCAGCGCCAGCGCCAGCGAGCGGCGCACCCCGGCCATCTCGCCGTGACCGTAATATTGTGCCGCCAATACCGAGACCCCGCCCGAGAGTCCCGCTATCACCAGCAGATTGAAGAAGAAGACCCGGTTACCCAAGCCGACCGCCGCCACAGCCGTGGTGCCAAGCTGGCTCACCATCATGATGTCGATGAGGCCGAGCAGGGAGAACATCATGGATTGCAGCGAGACCGGCAGGGCCAGCCGCCACAATCGGGTCATGAACTCACGATCGGTGGTTTGTTTTAAAATCGCTTGCCAATAATTCATTTATGTTAACCGGGTAGATAAAAAGCAAGGTTTGTCATGGGTATGATAGGGGCAGTGGCGGGCGGCTTCACTGTGAGCCTCTCTCGGCTTTCTTGTGTAAAACTATCCTGTTGAGGTCTTATGCCATTTGTCAGCGAGTGTCTGGAAATCGCCCCGGCCTGCGAGGAGCGGATGCTGGGGCGCGAAGGGCTGCCGCTGCTCGGCGAGGCGGGCATCTTCCTGACCGGGCTCTCGAGCATCCGCGACCACTACCTGATCCGTCGCAACCGGCCGGAGTTTCACATCCTGATGGTGAGTCACGACGAGGGGGGCGCCCTGCTCACCGATGGTGGCGAGCAGCCCATCCCGGCCGGTTCGCTCATCTTCCTGCCGGCGGCAGTGCCCGGTGGTCTCAAGCTGGTGGGGGCGCAGTGGCGCACCAGCTGGATCCTGCTGGATGACGTGCCGCGCTGGCAGCACCTGCACCGGCTCGGCCACCGTATCTGGCAGGGGGAGGAGGGGGAGCAACTCTATCACCTGCTCAGCCTGATGCAGGGGGAGGGCACGCGTTCACCGCTGCAGCCCCAACTGCTGAGCCTGCTGCTGGCGCTCCTGGAGCGTACCTTGCAGGGGGAGGTGCGCGGCACCCCGGAGCTCAGGCTGCAGGCGCTGTTTCGGCGGGTGGAGGCACGCCTCGACGAGCCATGGAGCGTGGCGTTGCTGGCCGACCAGATGGCCTGCTCGGTGCCCCATCTGCATCGGCTCTGCCAGCAGGCGTTCGGCATGGGGCCCATGGCGAAGGTGACCGAACTCAGAATGAACAAGGCGCGCCAGCTGCTGCTCTACACCAACTGGCCTCTCGGCGAGCTGGCCGGCCGGGTCGGTTACAGCGACGGCGCCAACTTTGCCAACCGCTTTCGCCGGCTCACTGGTCTGACCCCCGGCGCCTTTCGTCGCCTGGGTCGCAAACCTTTTGCAACGGATGTGCAAACTCTTTGAAATTAATGGCGCAAGCCCATAGGATCGGCGGACTCCTTCGTCCAGGTCATCGTTTAGGTACCCGATCCATGTTTGAAGATAATAACCAGAAACGTCCCCTCTACATCCCCTATGCCGGTCCGGCCCTGCTGGAGACCCCGCTGCTCAACAAGGGCAGCGCCTTCACCAGCGAAGAGCGCAGCAACTTCAACCTCGAAGGCCTGCTGCCCCAGAATATCGAGACCATCGAAGAGCAGGCCGAGCGGGCATACCGTCAGTTCATGGCGTTCGGCAACGACATGGACAAGCACATCTACCTGCGCAACATCCAGGACACCAACGAGACGCTGTTCTACCGGCTGCTGACCAACCACCTGACCGAGATGCTGCCGGTCATCTACACCCCGACCGTCGGCAAGGCGTGCGAGGAGTTCTCCAACATCTATCGCCGCGCCCGCGGCCTCTTCATCTCCTATCCGGACAAGGACAGGATCGATGACATGCTGCAGAACGCCACCAAGCAGAACGTCAAGGTGATCGTGGTCACCGACGGTGAGCGGATCCTGGGCCTCGGCGATCAGGGCATCGGCGGCATGGGCATTCCCATCGGCAAGTTGTCGCTCTACACCGCCTGCGGTGGCATCTCACCGGCTTACTGCCTGCCGGTGGTGCTGGACGTGGGCACCAACAACCAGCAGTTGCTGAATGACCCCTTCTACATGGGCTGGCGCAATCCGCGCATCTCGGGTGAAGAGTATGCCGAGTTCGTCGACGCCTTCATTCAGGCGGTCAAACGCCGCTGGCCCGACATCCTGCTGCAGTTCGAGGACTTCGCCCAGAACAACGCCATGCCGCTGCTCAATCGCTACAAGAACGAGCTCTGCTGCTTCAACGACGACATTCAGGGCACCGCCGCCGTGACCCTCGGCAGCCTCATCGCCGCTTGCAAGGCCTCCGGCGCCAAGCTCTCCGAGAAGCGGGTCGCCTTCCTCGGCGCGGGCAGCGCCGGTTGCGGCATCGCCGAGCAGATCGTGGCGCAGATGAAAGCCGAGGGGCTGACCGATGCCCAGGCCCGCAGCCGGGTCTTCATGGTGGACCGGTTTGGCCTCATCACCGACAAGATCCCCAACCAGCTCGACTTCCAGCGCCGCCTCTCCCAGCCGGTGGAGCGTATCGCCGACTGGCCGGTGGGGGACAACATCTCCCTGCTGGAGGTGATGGAGCACGGTCGCCCGGACATCCTGATCGGGGTCTCCGGCCAGCCGGGGTTGTTCACCGAAGAGGTGGTCAAGACCATGCACAAGCACTGTGCCCGCCCCATCATCTTCCCGCTCTCCAACCCCACCTCCCGGGTCGAGGCAACCCCGGCAGACCTCATCCGCTGGACCGACGGTCAGGCGCTGGTGGCCACCGGCAGCCCGTTTGCACCGGTGGAGTACAAGGGCAAGCGCTACGTCATCGCCCAGTGCAACAACTCCTTCATCTTCCCGGGGATCGGCCTTGGCGTCATCGCCGCCGGTGCCACCCGGGTGACCGACGCCATGCTGATGTCGGCCAGCCGCGCACTGGCAGAGTGCTCGCCGCTGGTGAAGGGGGAGGAGGGCTCCTTGCTGCCGGATCTGGCGGACATTCACCAGGTCTCCCGCTACATCGCCAAGATGGTGGCCAAGACCGCCATGCTGCAGGGCAAGGCGGTACAGACCCCGGACGAGGTGATCGATCAATCCATCGAGGCCAACTTCTGGCGCCCCGAGTATCGTCGCTATCGCCGTACCTCCTTCTGATTTCTGCGGGAAGGCGCAAAGCAAAAGGGATGCCTCGGCATCCCTTTTTTGTGCATCGTGTTGTGGGTGGGCTTGCTCACCACCTGTTGTTATCTGCACCTCTTCACACGTCTGGCACTGTGCTCTCTTCGTGGCTGGAATTACTGCTCGGCCGGGGCGGCGGCTGCCTCGGGGGCACCCTGAGTGCCGGTGACCCTGACTTCTACCCGGCGATCCGGTGCCAGGCAGTCGATGAGGGCGGCCCTGGCCTTGATGGCATCACACTGGCTGCCGGTGACCGGGTTGCTCTCGCCATTGCCCTGGATGCTCACCTTGTCGGCGGGCAGCCCCTTGCCGATCAGGAAGTTGGCGACCGTGCTGGCGCGGGCCTCCGACAGCGCCTGGTTGTTGGCATCCGACCCGATACGGTCGGTGTAGCCCATCACCACGGCGTTGCCATCCTTGGGCTTGACGTCGGCTATCTGCTGATAGAGCGACTCCAGCGCCTGCATCCCCTCCGGTTTCAGCTCCGCCTTGCCGAACGCAAACAGCACGTCCGAACTCAGGTTGAAGGTCTGATCCACCGGCTCGGGAGCGGGTGGTGGCGGGGGAACGACCATGGGGGCGGGAGCCGGCTCAACCGGTTTGCTGCGGTTGGGGTGGATCACCAGCTCCAGGGTGGCTGTGCTGATGTCGCTGACCCAGCGCTGGGTGCCGCTGCCCACCTTGTCATTGTCGGGATCGTCGCCGACCCGGACCATGTAGCGGTAGCGGGCCTGGATGTCGACCCAGTCGTGCAGCTTGGCGGTGAGGCCGAGACCGGCCAGCGGAGCCAGGTTGTTGTCGCCGCCGTTGATGGACTTGACGTGGTAGACATAACCGCCGCCCTCGGCGAACACCGAGAAGATATCCCCCAGCGGCAGCCGACCAATCACCGACAGGGTGGCGCCCTGGCTGCTGAAGTCGTTGCCCTGCACGTCCCAGTCACCGGTCGACAGGTAGCCGAGCTCAGCCCCCAGATTCTCGGTGAAGTTGTAGCCGCCGAACAGGGAGAGCGCGGTGGCATCCTTGCTCGCATCCTTGCCAAAGTCACCCAGATCGTGAGCGATGGCCCAGCCACCTCCCACCCCGGCGTACCAGTCGTTGTCCGGCGCCGCCTGTGCGCCCGTGGCTGCCAGTGCCAATGCAATCCAAACAGGTTTTACTCTTATGTTCATCGCGTATCCTCGTCGATGTCTGGTGTAGTAGGGCGCAAGCCCTGTTGTGTACAACCACCACTATTTATAGGCGATGCAGGGTTTTTAACCACTTAGGTGGTAGCGAGGATGGCAATGAGCGGGATCTGCGGGTCAGCCGAGGTACTCAGGGTGAGCACCAGGCAATAAAAAAGGAGGCCTGACGGCCTCCTTTTCGGTCACCAAGGTGACTTACTGGGTGACTTGCTGTACGCCGGTGACGCGCACTTCTACGCGGCGATCCGGGGCCAGGCAGGCGATCAGCTGGGCCTTGGCCTTGATGCCGTTGCACTGGGTGCCGGTGACCGGGTTGGCTTCGCCACGACCTTCGATGGCTACCTTGCCGGCGGGCAGACCCTTGCCGACCAGGAAGTCGGCCACGGTGCGGGCACGGGCTTCAGACAGCTTCAGGTTGTAGGCGTCGGAGCCGATGCGGTCGGTGTAACCAACGACCACGGCGCTGCCATCTTTCGGCTGTACGTCGACGATCTGTTGATACAGGGTGTTCAGGGCGGCAACGCCTTCCGGTTTCAGGGTGGATTTGCCGAAGGCAAACAGCACGTCTGAGCTCAGGGCGAAGTTCTTGTCGACCACGACCGGCTCAGGAACCGGCTCGGGAGCCGGTGCCGCTACCGGTGCCACGTAAGTGGAGCGGTTCGGGTGCATCACCAGTTCCAGGGTGGCCACGCTCATGTTGGTTTCCCAGGTCTTCTGCTCGTCACCCAGGTTCCACATGTAGCGGTAACGGGCTTGCAGATCGATCAGGTCAGAGAGCTTGGCGGTCACGCCCAGACCGGCCAGCGGCGCGGTACCGTTGTCGCTGCTGCCGTTGCCGTTGACGTGGTTGAAGTAGGCGCCGCCTTCTGCAAACACGGAGAAGATGTCGCCGAGCGGCAGACGAGCCAGACCGGACAGGGTTGCGCCCTGGGTCTTGAAGTCAACGCCATCGACGCCACCCTTGCCGGCGTAGAGATAACCCAGCTCGGCGCCGAAGTTATCGTTGAAGTTGTAGCCGCCAAACAGGGAGAGCGCGGTGGCATCCTTGTCGGCATCTTTGCCAAAGTCGTTCAGGTCGTGGCCATAAGCCCAACCAGCACCGATACCTGTGTACCAGTCGTTGGCAGCCTGAGCGGTGGAAGTCCCCATGGCCGCGATGGCCAGAGCAATCAGGGCGGGTGCCATTTTCATTTTCATCGTTTT
Source organism: Aeromonas sp. Y318-1 (assembly GCF_027706125.1). Classification (NCBI taxonomy): domain Bacteria; kingdom Pseudomonadati; phylum Pseudomonadota; class Gammaproteobacteria; order Aeromonadales; family Aeromonadaceae; genus Aeromonas; species Aeromonas sp. Y318-1. The sequence goes on along the minus strand of NZ_JAPDCM010000006.1, from coordinate 69,293 downwards.
ATCCTCGTTGAGTTTGCCGTGCTAGGGCGTACTGCGCACTCTTCAGTTATACCGGTCACAAGTGACAATTCAGCTGCGACCGCCATGGTGAACCACGGTTGGCCTGAATGAAAAAAGAGATGGTTCCTGGATACTCACGAAGCCTTGGCTCCATGGACAACTAACCGGGCCGGAAGCACTTTTAATAGTTCATCCAATGCCTTACAAGCGGGGTTACTGTATTCTTTTGACTCGCGTCGATCAAGTTTCTGTACAGATATCCAGCGCTGGCGCGGCTCTGCACGGGGTGCTAGAAAACTGGCGGAGGGAAACGATTTGACAGAAAGTGACGCGCCTTGCTGTGTTTTTGGTCAGTTGGCGGCGGGGAGACAAACAAAAGGGGATGCCGTGGCATCCCCTTTTCGCATCATCTGAACGGAGTCAGATTACTTCTGAACTTCTTGTACGCCGGATACGCGAACTTCAACGCGACGGTCCGGAGCCAGGCAGGAGATCAGCTGAGCTTTGGCTTTCACGCCGTTGCACTTGGTGCCGGTAACCGGGTTGGCTTCGCCACGACCTTCAACAGCAACCTTGCTGGCGGCCATGCCTTTGCTGACCAGGAAGTTGGCAACAGTGCGAGCGCGGGCTTCGGACAGCTTCTGGTTGTAAGCGTCGGAACCGATGCGGTCGGTGTAACCAACGACAACAGCGTTGCCATCTTTCGGCTGGAATTCAACGATTTGCTGGTACAGACCGTTCAGGGCAGCAACGCCTTCCGGCTTCAGGCTGTCTTTGCCAAAGGCAAACAGCACGTCGGAGTTCAGGGCGAAGTTCTTCTCGACAACCTGCGGAGCCGGAGCCGGAGCCGGAGCTTCTTCAACAACCGGGGCCGGAGCCGGGGCTACGTAGGAAGTGCGGAACGGGTGGTATACGGCTTCCAGGGTCGCAACGCTCTGGTTGGACTTGTAGCGTACGTCGTCCGGGGCATCGCCTGCGTGCAGGTCAGCTACGTCCCACATGTAGCGGTAACGAGCTTGCAGATCCAGCGCGTCGTTAACCTTGTAGGTCACGCCCAGGCCGGCCAGCGGGGATACTTTGGTGTCGCTGGTGCCCAGACCGTCGGTGTGAGCCCAGTAGGCGCCGCCTTCAGCGAAGGCAGAGAAGTCGCCGCCCAGCGGCAGACGAGCGATACCGGACAGGGTGGCACCCTGGTTCTCGTAACGCAGACCGTCGGTGTTGCCGCGGCCAGCGTACTGGTAGCCGAACTCGGTACCGAAGTTTTCGGTGAAGTTGTAACCGACGAAGGCGTTGGCAGCAGCAGCGTCTTCAGTACCAGCGTAACCGCCACCACCGATCTTGTTCAGACCGTTGAAGTGGGCAGCACCGGCACCGGCACCGAAGTAGATGTCGTCAGCGGCGTGAGCTGCAGTTGCACCCATGGCAGCCATGGCGATGGCGATCAGGGAAGGAGCCATTTTCATCATAAAAAAATCCTCGTTGAGATGGCACGTTGTTCACGTGCTTCGCACTTTTTAATTTATGTAAGCTGCAGGCTCTGCCGAACAACAGCGTTGAGTCTGGCAGGGATCCCGGATCCATCCGGGAGGCACACATTCCTGGTGCACAAGCGAGCGGGTGGCAGCGTAAGCAATGCCTTCAACCCTTCACGAACAGCCGATGTCATTCCGATGACGTGGCGCACTCTATGCCGATTTCAAAACATGATCAAGCTCACACATAATCCATATGGCAAATTGTGTCGTGTGGATAACTGGCTGTTTATCCAAATTAATTAGTGATCCAAATAGGCTCGGTGCAGTCTCTTCTCGAGTTTCATATAGGCCTGAACCCAGTCAGATTGCGCCATGGCGGGAAATTCCCTCGCCTGGAACACGGCCAGGTAATCGGCCTCGGTTGCTTCGCACAGTAAGGGTGTAAAACTGCACAAAAAATGACGGGCCAGATAGGGATCGAGCGGCCAGATGTTGAGGATGGCTCGCGCCACAGGCTGTACTGCAGCTGAACAGCAGAAATGCAGGTGGCCTGCTTCGAGCCAGTTGGCCATCTCGGCCAGACCGTTGACGGGGACCAGGCCGCCATCGCCCAGCTCTTTGGCCAGTACCAGATGCTGGCCATTGCCAAGCAGCAGGGTTCCATCTTCCTGCATGATGCCGTCGTGACTGCGCAATGGCAGCCCGGTTGCGGGCCGCTCAAGAAACAGGCTGCTCTTGTCATCGAGCGCAGCCAAAACTGCTGTCGCCTGATCATGCAGCACTGCGGGCAACCAGAAGGCCTCGGCACGAGTCTGCTGGCCTTGCTGCAGTTGGCGAGCGAGTTCTGCGGGGGAGGTGACTGGGTGTAAACAGGAGATTATGCCGGGAAGCGCCATGAGTTCTTACTCTTAAGGGATAGCCGGCGAATTATACGAGTTATTCCTGTGGCAACAATAAAGGTTTCTTTTCGAGACTGTTTACCTGAGGCGGTTGAGCGATTACCATCCCCGATGTTTGCAAGGGTTGTCGTCGAAAGACGCTGATTAAAGATAGAGGCTCGACCATAACGAGTCCGTTCAAAACTGATACACTTGACTACGAGTCGTCGCGAAAAATAAAGGTGGAGTCAATCCGCCGTACGGAGTATGGAACACATGAATTCAAATATCGTAACTGTTGGCAAGAAGATCCGTCAGATCCGTGAAGCGGTCGGCCTGAGCCGTCCCAAGTTTGCAGATCTGCTGGGCGTTCCCCCGACCACCCTGAAGAACTACGAACTGGGTTATCGTGAAGTTGGTGGCGCCTTCCTGGTGGCACTGGCTCATCACCCGGAACTGCACAAGTTCACCCTCTGGCTGCTGGCCGACAAAAAAGTCGCCGAAATCGGTCAGATCGGCCCGGACGATATTGCCAAGGCTTGATTTGATTGAGCTTTGACAAAAATGCCGCCATCGAGGCGGCATTTTTTTATCCATCAAATAACCAGCGAAATTAATTAAATTTGGCTAATTGTGCTCTCACCAAGGCTTTTCACGAAAATACCTTGGCAAGCCGGATTAATCCTCAGAAAATTCTGACCGCTAAAATTAGCGGTATCCCTCGCATGATGCGCACAGTGAGACAAGCATGAGTCAAATCCCTCCCAAGGCCAGAGATGGCTTTACCAGCAAATTCGGCGTCCTTGCCGCCACCCTGGGCTCAGCCGTCGGGCTGGGAAATATCTGGAAGTTTCCCTACTTGACGGGCGAAAACGGCGGCGCCGGTTTCCTGCTGGTCTATGTCATCGCGACGCTGCTGGTCGGGCTGCCGGTGATGATCTCCGAGATCATGCTGGGGCGCAAAGGCAAGTCCGATGCCGTCACCACCCTCAGCAAGCTGGCCCCCAAGGGGCAGCCCTGGTGGTTGATCGCGGCCATGGGGGTGCTGGCCGCCTTCCTTATCATGTCTTTCTATTCCGAGGTGGCAGCCTGGGTCTTTGCCTACATCTTCAAGGCCGTTGACGGCTCCATCCTGTCGACCGATCCCAAGGTGACCGGGGCGGCCTTCGGGGCGCTGATCAGCGACCCGCTGCAGAGTCTGCTCTGGCAGTGGCTGGTGCTGGCCTTGATGGGCGGCATCCTGCTGATGGGGGTCTCCAAGGGGATCGAGGCGGTCACCAAGAAGCTGATGCCGGTGCTCTTCATCCTGCTGCTTGTTATCGGCATCCGCAGTCTGACCCTGCCGGGTGCGAGCCAAGGGCTGCATTTTCTGTTCTCACCGGATTTTTCCAAGATAACGGCCGGGGTGGTGCTGACCGCCATGGGGCTCGCCTTCTTCAAGCTCTCCATCGGCATGGGTTGCATGATGACCTATGGCAGCTACTTTCGGGATGATCAGAACATCCCGCTGACCACCTTCCGGGTGATGTGCGCCGACCTGTTCGTCTCCATGCTGGCCGGCATCGCCATCTTCCCGGCGGTGTTCGCCTTCGGTTTTGAGCCCACCGCCGGTCCCTCCCTGCTGTTCATCACCATTCCGGCGGTCTTTGCCAGCATTCCGTTCGGTCACCTGTTCATGGTGCTGTTCTTCGTGCTCTCCGCCATCGCCGCCACCGGCGCCATGCTCTCGATTCTGGAAGTGCCGGTCTCGGTGGTGTCAGAGCGATTTGGCATGAGCCGCCCCAAGGCGACCCTGCTCAACCTGCTGGTGCTGGGGGCGGTGGGGTCGACCTGCGCGCTCTCCAACAGCTCGCTGGCGGACGTTCATATCGCCGGCAAGACCTTCTTCGACCTGTTCGATTTCGTCTCCTCCAACGTATTGATGCCCCTTGGCGGCATCTTCCTCTGCCTGTTCGTGGGCTGGGTGTGGGGCTTCGAGCGAATGAAGGAGGCGCTGACCAACGGTGGAGAGCTGGAGCTGGCGATCCTCAAGCCGCTGTTCTTCATCATCCGTTACGTGTCGCCGCTGCTGATCCTGATCGTGATGCTCAAGGGGTTGGGGCTGTTCTAGCCAGCCGTGCTGGGCCCACGGTTCCCACAGCGAAAGAGCGCCGCAAGGCGCTCTTTTTATTGGGGATGTCCCGTCTTGCAGATGGTGAAGCGTACTAGAGCACACCGAGGCGGCCGAGCTCATCCTTGAGCTGGTCGAGGTTGCGCTCGACGCAGGCCTCACCCTCGTTGATGGCGTCGCTGGCGCGGTGGAAATCCATGATGGAGAAGCTGCCAAGGCGCGGGCAGAGCTGGATCTCGGGCGGGTCGCCTGCCATCCGGGCACGGGTGATGCGCTCCTGCATGATGTTGATGGAGCCGGTCATCACACTCCACATGCCCGGCGTGTTGGGGCTGTCGCCCCGGTTGAACCACTGGCTGAAGCGGTTGCCGCCGCTCGGTTCATCCGGCTCGTCGGTCCAGGGCTGGTGCATGTCGGCGTTGAGGTTGACGGCGATCACCACTTCGGCCCCCATGGCGCGGGCCAGCGAGATGGGCACCGGATTGACCACGGCGCCGTCCACCAGCCAGCGATCCTCGACCCGGGTCGGAGTCAGGATGCCGGGCATGCCGCAGGAGGCGCGTACGCACTGGCGCAGCGGTCCCTGCTGCAGCCAGATCTCGCGGCCGGTATCGAGCTCGGTGGCGACGCAGGCAAAGGGGAGCGGCAGCGTCTCGATGGCGGGATCGCCCAGGTGGTTGGCGGCGATGCCGAACACCTTCTCGCCGCGAAACAGGCCGCCAGAGAGGGCCGGGTCGAGCAGGCTGACCACCTGCAAGCGGCTGAAGCCGCGTACCCAGCTCTCCAATTTATCCAGTTCACCGGCGGCATAGGCGGCGCCGACAAAGCTGCCGATGGAGCATCCCGCCACCAGATCCGGTTTGACGCCGAGCCGCTCCAGCGCCCGTATGATGCCGATGTGTGCCCATCCACGGGCTGCGCCGCTGCCAAGAGCCAGTCCCACACGGGGTTTTCGTGCCACTTTGTCTCTCCAGGAGTGAATGAGAAAACCAGCTTACCCGCAGTTGCCGGCGCCGTCATCCTGCCAGCGTTCGCTGCGATTGCGACCGTTGGTCTTGGCCTGATAGAGCGCCACGTCGGCCCGCCGAATGGCCTCCTGCAACTGGGTATCGGTAGTGCTGTGGTGATAACCCAGGCTGACGGTCACCGCCAGGGCCGGCGCCAGCTCCTGCCAGGGGTGGCGGGCGATGCGCAGACGCAGCTGCTCGGCCAGCTGGTCGAGTGGTTCCCCCCCTTTGGCCGCCAGCAGCAGAAACTCCTCGCCGCCCCAGCGGATCAGGGCGTCTTCCCGGCGCAGGTGCTGCTGGCACAGGCGCACCAACTGGATCAGCACCTGATCGCCCACCTCGTGGCCAAAGCGGTCGTTGACCTGCTTGAAGTGATCGCAGTCGAACATGATCACCCCGACGCTTCCCCCGCGCTGCTGATGGCGGCGCTCAAACTCATCGAAGTAGTGGCGGTTGAAGGCGCCGGTCAGGGCATCGTGGCGAGAGAGGTAGTCGAGCTGCCGGTTCAGGCGGCGGGACTTGAGATTGGCAAGCACGGCCCAGGCCATGAAGAACAGGGCGATCAGGGTCGGGGCGGACTGGCAGAGCAGGGCCCACAGCAGGGAGGACAGGGGGATGCGGTGGAGCAGGGTGAGCTCGGTGTCAGGAATGTCGTACTGGAACTGAAAGGCCCCCTGCTGCCAGTGGTAGCCATCCCGAGCCTTTGACGGCTTTGGGACCAGCCCCTCCTCCTGTGCGTTGCTGGCCAGGATCTGCTGATGCTGGTTGATCAGAAACAGGCAGCCGATACCTGGGGTGGATTCCCGTAGCAGCTGCTTCAGCCGGGAGAGCAGCACATCGATGCTGATGACCCCCACCAGCACCTGATCTTTCACGATGGGCTGAGACAGGGTGATCATCTGGCCTGCGCCGGCAAAGTCCTCGTAGGGGCGCGAGACGGTGGCGCGCAGGCTCTTCTCCTTCTGCTTCAGGGCATCCTGCCAGTAGGACTTGAGATAGATGTTGCGCCGAAAGTGAAACTGGCTGGTGGGAACCCAGGGGTAGAGGTAGATGAAGTCATCGACCCCGGTGAAGTAGATCCAGCCAACCTTGTCCCCCAGCAGCTTGCTGGCGGTGGAGAGCAGGGGGGAGAGGCTCAGCGCCAGGTGCAGCCTGGCGGCGCGTGGGCTGCCGGGGGCTGGCAGCGGTCCCAGTCCGGTCAGGTTGCCGCTCAGCCCCTTGGGCAGGTTGGCGGGCACCCGATCCAGCGCAAAGCCCTGGTCGCCATTCTCCCGCAGGGCGCCGTAGAGCTGCTGGGTGAGGGCGGATTGCGGGTTGCTGCGCAGCCGCTCTTCTGCCTGACCGCGCATCGCCTCGAGAAAGGTTTCCATCTGCTGAAACTGGGATTTCAAGCGGGAGGCGGTGCTGAGGGTATCGCTCTGATAATGGTCGGTGACCTGGGTCAGGGTCAGCTTGAGAGTGATGGCCAGCAGCAGGGCGACGAAGGCGCAGAGCAGCCATTGCAAACGATAGGTAACAAAATGAGATCTGGGTTCAGGCATAGGCGTTAGGCGGGATCCGGACAGGTTCGGAGCATCAGTTTAGGGCACAATCGTGAAGCCCGTCTTCTGCTACTGCTATTTCAATCAAATATCGCCGTTTCTGTTACGTTTTGTCACATTTATACATAGTCACGGCATAGTCAGGGGGTAACATGGTGACCATCATTGATGAAGTGCCCTCTTTTCTCTTAATTTCATGGATTGCTTGATGAAAATGCGTATATGGCTGGTGCTTGCCTGCCTCTCTCTGCTGATTTCCGCCGGCTGGTATTACCGCCACTCCGCCCCTGCCGGCAAACCCCAGCCACGTCAGGTCAACATCAGGGCGCAGACGGTCAGCCAGAGCCTGGCCGAACCCTCCATCAAGCTGGTGAGCAAGCTGGCCGCCAATCGCTCCGTGGTGATAAGCCCGGAGGTGACCGGCCGCATCGTCAAGATCGCGGTGCGCTCCGGCCAGCAGGTCAAGCAGGGGGACGTACTGATCGCCCTCGACGCCGGCAAGCAGCAGGCGGAGCTGGCCGAGCAGAGCGCCAGCGTGCGCGACGAGAGCCGCAAGCTGCGGGACATGCGCCGGCTGGTGGCGCGCGGTGCCATCACCACTTCCGAGCTGGAAGGGCAGGAGGCTACGGTCGCCCAGGCTCAGGCCCGCGCCGATGCCGCCAAGTACGAACTCTCCCTGCGCACCCTGCTGGCGCCGTTCGACGGCTCGGTCAGCCTCATCGATCTGAGCGAAGGGGCCCTGGTCAACAGCGGCGATACCCTGCTCCACCTGGACGAGCTGGCCAAGCTGCGGCTCGATCTGGCGGTGCCTGAGCGCTACCTCTCGCTGCTGCGCCCCGGCATGGCGGTGACGGCGACCAGTTCGGCCTGGCCGGATCAATCTTTTCGCGGCGTGCTGGAGACGCTGGACAGCCGCGTTTCCAACGATACCCAGAACATCAAGGCGCGGGTGATCATCCCCAATCCTGACGGCCAGCTGCGCCCCGGTATGCTGCTCAATGTCGAGCTCTCCCTGCCGCCACAGAAGATGACCCTGATCCCGGCCCAGTCGGTGGAGTATGCCGGCGAGCAGCGCTTCGTCTATCGTCTCGAACCCAATGGCAAGGTCAAGCGGGTGCCGGTGGTGCTGGGGGATACCCATGGTGAAGAGGTGTGGGTGACCGAAGGGCTCAAGGTGGGCGATCGCATCGTGGTCGAGGGGCTGGTCAACCTGCGTGACGGCGTCAGCGTGCACGATCTGGCGGAGGTCAAAGGCTGATGTGGCTCTCCGATATTTCCGTGCGCCGCCCGCTGGTGGCGGTGGTACTGAGCGCGCTGCTCACCGTGTTCGGTCTGGTGGCGTTTTCCAAGCTGACGGTGCGGGAGATGCCGGACGTGCAGACCCCGTCCGTCTCCATCACCACCATGTACGAGGGGGCCGCCCCCGCCGTCATGGAGAGCCAGGTCACCAAGCCCATCGAGGATCAGCTCTCCGGCATCAGCGGCATCAAGAACATCAACTCGGTGACCCGCAAGGGGCGCTCAGTCATCACGGTGGAGTTCAAGCTCGGCTGGAACATGGTGGAGGGGATCTCCGATGTGCGCGACGCCATCTCCCGCGCCCGCCCCAAGCTGCCGGACGAGGTGGATGAACCCCTGGTCACCAAGGACAACGGCAACGGCGACGTGGCGGTCTGGCTCAACTTCAGCAGCACCCAGATGGACCGCACCGCCATGACCGACTACGCCAACCGGGTACTGGTAGATCCCTTGAGCCTGGTGGACGGGGTGAGCGAGGTGTCGCTCTCCGGCGATCTGACCCAGGTGATGTACGTGCGGCTGCGCCCATCCGACATGGCGGCGCGCGGCGTCACGGTGGCGGACGTGCAGGACGCCCTCAAACGCGAGAACATCGAGCTGCCGGGCGGCGAGATCCGCAACAACAGCATGACCATGGCGGTGCAGATTGCCCGGCTCTACCACACCGCCGCCGATTTCCAGGCGCTGCAGGTGCGCACCGCCACCAACGGCCAAAGCATCTATCTGGCTGACATCGCCGATGTGGAGGTGGGCGCCAAGAACGAAGACAGTGCCTACCAGCGCAACGGCCGCGAGAGCTTGGGGATAGGCATCGTCGCCCAGTCCACCGCCAACCCGCTGGCGGTGGCGCAGGGGGTCGAGAAGAAGATGGCCGAGATGCAGCGCTTCCTGCCGGAGGGGGCAACGCTGGAGGTCGACTACGACTCCACCATCTTTATCAAGCAGGCCATCGACGAGGTGTACGAAACGCTCGCCATCTGCGCCGTGCTGGTAGTGGCCGTGCTCTACCTGTTCCTGGGGCAGGGGCGCACCACCCTCATTCCGGCCATCACGGTGCCGGTCTCTCTCATCTCGGCCTTTATCGGGGCCTGGTATCTGGGTTTTTCCATCAACCTCATCACCCTGTTGGCGCTCATTCTCGCCATCGGCCTGGTGGTGGATGATGCCATCGTGGTGGTGGAGAACATTCACCACCATCTGCAGCGCGGTGAGCCGCCCCTGCTGGCCGCCTGGCACGGCACCCGCGAGGTGGGCTTTGCGGTGATCGCCACCACCGCCGTGCTGGTGATGGTGTTTGTGCCCATTGCCTTCATGGATGGCATGGTGGGCCGGCTCTTTACCGAGTTCGCCATCCTGCTCTCCCTGGCGGTGCTCTTCTCGTCGCTGATCGCGCTCACCCTGACCCCGGCCATGGGCTCCTGGCTGATGCGTTCGGTGGATCGGCCCAACCGGTTGACGGCGGCGCTCGATCGCGGCCTCGGCTGGGTGGAGACCCACTACCGCCGGCTGCTCGGCTGGATGCTGCGCCACTCGCGCTGGACCCCTCTGGTGTTGGTGCTCTGCCTGGGCGGCATCGGTGCCCTGTTTGCCCAGCTGCCCACCAGCCTGACCCCGACCGAGGATCGGGGCGTGCTCTACGTGTTCGTCAAGGGGGCCGAGGGCACCAGCATCGAGCGGATGAAGCGCAACATGCAGCAGGTGGAGGCGGCCATCATGCCGCTGCTCGGCAAGGGGGTGGTGCAGGCCATGAGCTTCAGCACCCCGGCCTTCGGCCGCGGCGGCGATCAGACCGGCATGGCCATCATCCAGCTCACCGACTGGGCCGAGCGGGATGAGACCGCCACCGAATTTGCCAAGTCCCTGAGCGGGCGGCTGGCCGGTATTCCGGACGTGATGATCCGCACCTTCCAGCCGGGCTTTCGCGGCGGCTCCACCGCGGCGGTACAGTTCGTACTGCAGGGCTCTGATTACGCCGAGCTCTATCAGCAGGGGCTGGCCCTGAAAGAGGCGGCAGCCCAGAGCGGTCTGATGGAGACGCCGGATCTCGACTATGCCGAGAAGACCCCGGAGCTGCAGGTGACCATAGAGCGGGATCGGGCCAACCAGCTTGGCATCCCGGTCTCCACAGTGGCGAGCTCTCTGCAGGCCCTGCTCGGCGGCATCAGCCAGACCACCTATGTGGACAGGGGTGAGGAGTACGACGTCTATCTGCGTGCCAATCAGCGCGACTTCAACGGCGTCTCCGACTTGAGCCGCATCTACCTCAAGGCGGCCAATGGCGAGATGGTGACCCTCTCGACCCTGGCCACAGTCAAGCAGGTGGCGAGCCCGCAGCGCCTCAACCACTACCAGCGTCAGAAGGCGGTGACCCTGACCGCGGATCTGGCGCCGGGCCACACCCTCGGTGAGGCGCTGGATTACCTGGACCGCTGGGCCAGCGCCAACCTGCCAAGCGGCATGACGGTGGATTATGCCGGCGAGTCCAAGGACTATCGCGACAACCAGGGCGAGATGGTGATGGTGTTCGCTCTGGCCCTGCTGGTGGTCTATCTGGTACTGGTGGCCCAGTTCGAGAGCATGCTGACCCCGGCGGTGGTGATGGTGACGGTGCCGCTCGGCATCTTCGGTGGCCTGCTCGGCCTCTGGCTGACGGGGCAGGAGATGAGCATCTACAGCCAGATCGGCATGATCATGCTGATCGGCATGGTGACCAAGAACGGCATCCTGATCGTCGAGTTCATCAACCAGCTGCGCCAGCGCGGCGAGGGGTTCGACGAGGCGATCATCAAAGGTTCGGTGCGCCGCTTGCGTCCGATCCTGATGACCTCGCTCACTGCCATCATAGGGGCCGTGCCGCTGATGCTCTCCATGGGGGCGGGGTATGAAAGCCGGATGTCGGTGGGAACCGTGGTCTTCTTCGGCCTCTCCTTGGCGACTTTGGTGACCCTGCTGCTGGTGCCCGCCATCTACCATCTGCTGGCCAAACGGGCCGGCATGACCGGGGCGCGGGATCAACAGGTGGACGAGGCGCTGGCGGCCAGCGAGGCCGCCTCGCAGCAGGACAAACCGGCGGCCTGATGCCTACACCCATATAGGTGAAAAGCACTGCAAGCTGATGGCATCCTCGGGTAAGCGGGTTAATATATAGCCAGTTTAACGTTGAGGTGAGCTATGTTGCCATCAGCCATTTATGAACCGCTGCCCTTTGCCTATATGGGCAGCGGTTTGCTGTTGTTGGGGATTGCCGATCAGCCGGGGCTGTTGCTGGCCGGGTTGGCATTCTATCTGGCCGGTTCGCTGGCCTGGTTTCGACGCGGCGCCTATCGCCGGCCCGACAAGCAGCAACTGCGAAAGCAGGGTTGGCCGCTTTGGCTCTACGAGAGCCGGCCGTTCGCGCTGATCCTGCTGGGCTTGCTGATGCTGCGCCTGGCCACCCATCCGGTCTTCCTGGCGCCCGCCCTGGTCTGGTGCCTGCTGGGCGGCTATCAGTTGCTGCAGCGCCACTACAACCGCATCGTGCTGGCCCGCGTCCTGGCCTGAGCCGACAATTGACCCGCACTTTTCAGGCGAGCCCCGCTGGCTCGCCTTTTCCGCATCTATCGTAGGGGCAAAAAGCCGTCGCCCCCGCCTTGCTCTGCCGGTATAATGCGCGACCCGAATTGTTCCAGGTGGTCAAAATGCAGCCGGTTACCAACCTCTTCTCCTATCCCCGTTACTGGGCCGAGTGCTACGGCACTGCGCCCTTCCTGCCCATGTCCCGCGCGGAGATGGACAAGCTCGGCTGGGACAGCTGCGACATCGTGCTGGTGACTGGGGACGCCTACGTGGATCACCCGAGCTTCGGCATGGCGGTGATCGGCCGCATGCTCGAATCCCAGGGCTTTCGGGTCGGCATCATCGCCCAGCCGGACTGGTCATCGAAGGATGAATTCATGCGCCTGGGCAAGCCGAACCTGTTCTACGGGGTGACCGCGGGCAACATGGACTCCATGATCAACCGCTACACCGCCGACAAGAAGCTGCGCCACGACGACGCCTACACCCCGGGGGATGTGGGCGGCAAGCGGCCGGACCGCGCCACCCTGGTCTACACCCAGCGCTGCAAGGAAGCCTATAAAGAGGTGCCGGTGGTCATCGGCGGCATCGAGGCATCCCTGCGCCGCATCGCCCACTACGACTACTGGTCCGAGACCATCCGTCGCTCGATCCTGATCGATGCCAAGGCCGACATCCTCATCTACGGCAACGCCGAGCGGCCGTTGATCGAGGTGGCCCACCGCATCGCAGGCGGCGAGACCATCGACACCATGCAGGACATTCGCGGCACCGCCGTGATCCGCAAGGAGCCGCTGCCGGGCTGGCGCGGGGTGGATTCGAGCAAGCTCGACCAGATTGGCCGCATCGATCCCATCCCCAACCCCTATATGGAAGGGGCTCCCTGCGCGGACGATGAAGGTACCGCTCCGGCTGCGCAGGAGGCCAAGCCCATCCTGGTACAACCCCCTAAGCAAAAGCCGTGGGAGCTGACCTACGTCAAGCTGCCGGCGTTCGAGCGGGTGAAGGAAGACAAGGTGCTCTACGCCCATGCGTCGCGCATCCTGCACCACGAGACCAACCCGGGCTGCGCCCGCGCGCTCTCACAGGCCCACGGCGATCGCATCATCTGGGTCAACCCGCCCGCCTTCCCGCTCGAAACCGACGAGATGGACGGGGTATTCGGCCTGCCTTACCAGCGGGTGCCGCACCCGGCCTATGGCAACGCGAAGATCCCGGCCTACGACATGATCAAGACCTCGGTCAACATCATGCGCGGCTGCTTTGGCGGCTGCTCCTTCTGCTCCATCACCGAGCACGAGGGGCGCATCATCCAGAGCCGCTCGGAAGAGTCGATCTTGAAAGAAATCGAAGAGATCCGCGACAAGGTGCCGGGCTTTACCGGCGTCATCTCGGATCTGGGCGGCCCCACCGCCAACATGTACAAGTTGCGCTGCAAGAGCCCCAAGGCCGAGCAGACCTGTCGGCGCGCCTCCTGCGTCTGGCCGACCATCTGCCCGCACATGGACACCGACCACAGCCCGACCATCAACCTCTACCGCAAGGCGCGCGACCTCAAGGGCATCAAGAAGATCCTGATCGCCTCCGGCGTGCGTTACGACATCGCGGTGGAAGATCCGCGCTACATCAAGGAGCTGGCCAAGTACCACGTCGGCGGCTACCTCAAGATCGCGCCGGAACACACCGAAGAGGGCCCGCTCTCCAAGATGATGAAGCCGGGCATGGGCAGCTACTACAGCTTCAAGGAGCTGTTCGACAAGTACTCCAAAGAGGCGGGCAAGCAGCAGTACCTGATCCCCTACTTCATCTCCGCCCACCCGGGCACCACGGATGAGGACATGGTGAACATGGCGCTCTGGATTAAAGCAAACCGCTTCAAGCTCGATCAGGTGCAGAACTTCTACCCGTCGCCGCTCGCCAACGCCACCACCATGTATTACACCGAGAAAAACCCGCTGAACAAGGTGAGCCGCCAGGGCGGGGACGTGTTCGTGGTGAAAGGGGAGCGTCGCCGTCGCCTGCACAAGGCGCTGCTGCGCTATCACGATCCGGCTGGCTGGCCGATGATCCGCGAAGCCCTGCTGGAGATGGGCAAGGGCCATCTCATCGGTAACGGCCCCGACTGCCTGGTGCCGCCGGAAGGGCGTGGCGAAGCCAAGGCCGAGCGCAGCCGCAGCAAGGGCCTGAAACCTGCCCTGACCCGCCACAGTGCCATCACCCATCAGCGCAGCAATGGGGCTGGCAACAAGGCCGCCCGCAGCGAGGCCAGTGCAGGGAATGCCCCGGCAGCCAGCAGAAACGGCGGCAAGGGGGGCAATGGCAAACCCGCTCACAAAGGTAAGGCCCCGACCCGCGCAGGCTCTGCCAAGCCTGGTGCCAAACCTGCCACTCAAGGCGGCAAGCCCGCGGCAAAAGGGAATGGTGCCAAGCGACCGGCTCGGTAATATTCTTGATTGGGATATTGTTGGAAATAAACTGGCGACCAGTTGGTCGCCTTTTTCATCTTTCAAAGAAATCGGGCGAGTTGGCTAAACACTGGTACATTACTTTTTTCCAGTGATTAGGGAATTGATCTGAACTTATAATGGGTTGAAGGTTAGCTGTAACAAATGCATTTCTTATTGCTTGTGGTGTAGCACGTGCATTAAAGCTGAGAATTACATTTGTAAAAGCATTTCTTTGGTCGATTACTTCACTTAGGTGTTTTCCTGCCTCTAAGCAGTATCGGCTTGCTAAATTTAAACTATTGAAGTGGTTTGTAGCCCTATTTTTGTCTTCTAGACTCCAAGCCGCTGGGCAGCGTACGTAATAACGTAGAGCACCGTCATCTTCATTAATGTATTCTGCAAAAACCCATTGCTCTTGATAATATATGCTTTTATCAATATATGGGTGGATGGCTTGTTCATCTTCGCGAGTTGCATAATTTTCCCCCTTTTCACCCATGTTACAGTCACGACAAGAAGGAACTAGGTTAAGCGGCATAACTGAGAATTCAGGAAAATGAGCTTTGGGCAAAAAGTGGTCAAGGTTTTTCGTGTGACCAATATCGCCACAAAATGGGCAACGCTCTCCAGAAGATACTAGTAATGAATCGTAGTAATTTCTCGCAGGCTTATTCTTATTTCTCAAGTTGTTTTCATATAAGTTCAGTAGCTTTGATTTAGTAAGGTGGCCAACAACTTGTGTCGTGTCAGTTAAAGGATTAATTTTGGGGTAAGTGTATAATTTCCCATATATACTTAGCATTCTATATTGCTGCTCTTTCGCTTGGAAAATTGGAAATGCAGAAATGAAGTTATTACGAACATTTACTTGTTCCATTCCTTCAGAACACTTGGTTAACATGTCATTAAAGGATATATTAGGAAGGCTTAGTTTTTTCATTGTAATTTTCCTGCCTCCCTATTTAAAACCATAGCTTTTAAGACGGTCCGACCTTCAAGTCCAATTTGCCCGTTGTATTCAGACAAAATATCCTCATATGATGCGCCTGAATCAACAGACTTAGTTAATAAAGAATGATATCCAGAATTGGCGACCTCTAGTGCAAAAACTTCACGTGTTAATACACCCAAATTTTCTCCAAACGTTTCTATCTCTGGTCTCTGCGCACTTATGACTTCTCTTGAACGTATAACCTTCCAAACGCAAGACTTTGGTATTTCTTGAAGCACAACTGGGGAGTGTGTAGCAATTATTGCGACCCCATTTTTGATGTAAAGTAGATCGCTTAAAGTCCGCAGAAATGCGGATAGAAGAGGTGGGTGTAGATGTCCTTCTGGCTCGTCCAACAATACAAGAGATTTTTCACCTACTGTATCCACTAATTTAGTTATCGTAAATAGTACGATCGCATGTCCTGAACTCATACGACGTAAGTAATTATGAATATCATGGTAAAACAAATTTTTGAACTGTTCACTGTCAACTTGAATATCAGGATGACTCTGCTTTAAGTTCTGATACCGTGTATTAAGAATACTTAACCCCATGTTTTCGAAATTCTGGTCACTACTTAATTTGTATATCGCTTCGAGCCAAATTTTATTCTTATCTTTATTACGTAAACAGCCTGTTAGCGCAGAAACAAAATCTTTACGTAGGTCTTCTAAAGAATTAAGACCGTTGTTGTCTCTGTTTTTTAGGCCAATATAAAAGTACTTCGTACCTTTCGCAGGGTCTGTTTGTTCTTTAGGTGGTGTAAATGGGTCAAAGGCACTAAAAGATACTGATATCAGAGAGCGGAAATAACCTGTAGGGATTCTTGATCCTTCCAATAAAGAACCATACTCAGTAAAGTAGCAGTTTTCATCGTTAGGGTTAGCGATTGCATTGATCATCCCATTTAAGATAGTCGTTTTACCACACCCGTTCCGGCCAATAAATGCATGGATGTTAGTGCTTGGGATAGAACCTACGTTTACTTTAAAGGGTATTTGTAGGTTACAAAATCCCTCTAAACCATTTCGCACAAAATTGAAGTCAAAATTAGATAATTCAGCTAATCCAGCTAAAACTCGCGAAAACTGACCATGAACATCTGATAAGGTGATACCACGGAAAAGAGAAGTATTTAAAACTTCCTCATCTTCAATAGTTTTTATTTTTTCTGGTTTGTATACGATATCTTGAAGCGCTACCAAAATGGCTTCTTTAAACGCATAACTCAGCTGATTTAGGTTTTTATAGTAATCAATATCAGTACCTAAGGAAAAATATTGTTCACCTAATAAGGAAAATTGATTACCCAGTGTTTTGTGTGTGCTTATCTCGGTAGTTTGTCCCTTAAAGGCTATTTTTACGTTACCAATATCATGTTTTATTCCTTTCTCATCGAATACCATCAGATAGAACATTGTGACAAAGGAATAATCATTCCAATGATCGATTTTCAGAAAGGCAGTGTTAACTGAGTGAAATGTATTTTCATTTCTACCAAGAACTACAAATTTCATCTCTAAATCCTACTTATAAACTATCAGGAATCTGGGACACCCACCTTTCTGTATGGGGCGTAACGCCACCAAATCCCGCGCTACCGTCCGTGGATTACAGCTTCCAATATGCCTCATTGGCCGCGCTGGCAACAACCCATCGCAGCTCAACAGGTTCTGGATGGCTATGGTAAGCCAAACGAAACTGTCTGGGCGAGCCTTAAAGTGATGTAACCATCAGAATCTCATCGTTTTTTGAACAAGATCAGCAAATGGATTTGAAAGGGCATATGTGGCTATTTTCATTTCCCCAAAAGATGGCTGTCCTCATCAGGGGAGGCTTTGTTATCTTGCCGGGGATATCCAGGGGCGATAGGTGCCTCTTTATCTCATTCCAACAGGAGCAATCAGATGGCGTTAAAGGCGCGATCCCGCAGGGAGAAGGTGGGCAGCGGCCTTGGGCTGCTGCTCGGGATCATCGGCTTCAATCTGCTGGTGCCTTTTTTCTTTGAAAAACAGGTGGGTTTTGATGGCAACCAGATGCTCTGGGCCGCCGTGACGGCGCTGGTCTGCTCCGAGCTAGGAGCCAGAGTGGGCAAGTGGCTGGATCGCAGAGAGCAATCTTGACGGGGTTTCCCGAGTCATCAGGCAAACAGCTGTCACCTGGCCAGGGGGCAGCAAAGCGCTCCGCTTTATTGCCCCTTATTGCCACACTTCCTGCCCCTTGGCATTGAGCAGGGTGTGGAACAGATAGTGATCGTCCCGGTCGTAATAGACGGTGAGGGTGTGCTGCTCGGTGTAGTCCGCCGCCACGCTGGCCACCGTCATGGGTATCAGGATCAGCTCACCCAGCCCCATTGTCACGGCGCTCGCCGTGGCTTGGCCATTGCCGTCACCGCGCTTGTGGATCTTGCCGAGCACGGTAAAGCGATCGCAGCCCTGCACCTTATCCTCGGTCAGAAAGGCGGCCTGCTGGCAGAGCTGGGGGTCACCCAGCTCGGCGCGAATGGTCGCGCGGGTCTCCCCCGCTGTCAGGGTGTTGCGAAAGCGCCCCGAATAGTGATCGATGGCGGCGGCGCAGCCACTTAGCAGGCCGATCAGCAGCAGCGGTGCGAGCCGCAGACAGGCGCGTTTCATGGGCGGGCCTTGTCATCTTCCTGGGCTGCATCGCCCCGCCGCCCGGGTTCGCTGCGATGCAAAAAGGTGGTCAGGGTATCGCGCGGCGGCGTGATGCCGCACTGCACCAGGATCCGCCCGATCGCCCCCCTGTGATAGCCGCCGTGGGTCACCAGGTGCAGCAGCATCTCGGCGCGGCTCATCTGCCCCCTGTCGCCATCCACGAAGCTGAACGAGAGCACGGCCTCGCCATCTACCTGGCTCAAGTCGGCAACGTAATCCAGATACCAGGCATCCAGCTTGCCGATGGCGCTGCGCAGCATCGCCAGGGTCGGCGTTTCCGGGGTATTGGTGGCACTGAAGCCGTGGTGTTCCCCCAGCAGATTGGCCTTGAAGATGGCATCGACCACATGGATATGGTTGAAGATGCGCAGGGCCGTGTGGTGCGCCTCGCCATCTTGCGCGGCATCCAGGGTGGCGAGGGCATCCAGCAGTTCGCCATCGGCCCAGGCCTTGTAGCGAAACAACGAGAGCAGGGTTGAGCTTGGCATGGCACTCCTTGGCGCGTCTTGTGTCCAAAAGCGGGCATCTTAGCCAGATGGAGCCAAAAATGACACTCCCCGGGCAGAGGGGGCGATTGGGCCAGCCATCGGCTGTGTCCTGGTCGGCGGGGATGCTACCCTGTCAGCCGTTGCCGGATAAAACGGCGCCCATAACCCGCCGCCACAAGGAGTCCCCATGCGCATTGCCCTCGTAGGCCTTGGCGATATCGCCCAGAAGGCTTATCTGCCGCTGCTCGCGAGCGACGAGCGAGTCACCCCGCTGCTCTGTACCCGCAATCCAGCGGTATTGGCTAAGCTGGCCCGCCAGTACCGGATATCCGAGTGCTTTACCGAGGTGGAGGCGTTGCTGGCTAGCCGCCCGGATGCGGTGATGATCCATGCCGCCACCGCGGTGCACTTCGCGTTGGCCGAACAATGTCTGCGGGCAGGCATCCCCACCTTTGTGGACAAACCGCTCTGCTTTGATTACGCCGAGGTAGAGGCGCTCGCCAATCTCGCCATCGCGCAGGATTGCCCGCTCTTTGTGGGCTTCAACCGCCGCTATCTGCCCGCCATGAGCGCCGCCCGGGCGCAGCCTCTCACCGAGCTGCAGTGGCAGAAACATCGCCACGCCCTGCCTGGGCTGCCACGCCAGTTCCTGTTCGACGACTTTATCCATGTGCTCGACAGCCTCTGCTTCTACGGCGGCGTGCCGGACGGGGATCTTCATGCCGTGCTGCGGCGCAGTGCGCAGGATCCGGACATGCTGGTGAGCGCGAGCGTGGCCTGGCAGAGCGGGCAGGTGGCGGTGAGCGGCAGCATGAACCGCAGCGCCGGCATCACGGAGGAGCGCATCGACGCCTATGGCGACAACCTCTCCCTGCATATCGAGAACTGCACCCGGGGCACGTGCGCGCGGGACAAGGCCGTGCAGACCCTGGCTCCGGACGACTGGCAGCCGGTGCTGGCGAGCCGGGGTTTCGTGGCGATGCTCGATCACTGGTATGGGCAGGTTGAGCTGGGTCGGGCCGACGGGGCGTTGATTGAGAGCTATCTGCACGGCCACCGGCTGGCGGAGCGACTGGTGGCCCTGGCGGGGGAGTGACCCCGTCGCAACCGGCCGGCATAACTGGCCAGAGAAGCGGCAGACCACTGTACAAGATGGCGCATCCCTGCGCAGTCAGGCGACCTGGGCGCTGCCGCGCGAGCCAAGCGGGGGCGAGTTTGCTATCTTGGCCGCCATGAACAGCCTTCAACACAGCAGAGTCTCATGAGCATTATCTTGGGGATCGACCCCGGCTCCCGGATCACCGGTTACGGCGTCATCCGCATCGTCTCCGGCAAGGCGCAGTACCTGGGGTCGGGCTGCATCCGTACCGATCTGGGCGAGCTGCCGTCCCGCCTCAAGCAGGTTTACGACGGGGTGAGCGAGATCATCACCCAGTTCAAGCCGGACGAGTTTGCCATCGAGCGGGTCTTTATGGCCCGCAACGCGGATTCGGCGCTCAAGCTCGGCCAGGCCCGTGGCAGCGCCATAGTCGCGGCGGTCAATGCCAGCTTGCCGGTGAGCGAGTACTCGGCGACCCAGATCAAGCTGGCGGTGGTGGGCACCGGCGGCGCGGGCAAGGAGCAGGTGCAGCACATGGTGATGCACCTGCTCAAGCTCTCGGCCACCCCCCAGGCGGATGCGGCGGACGCCCTCGGGGTGGCGCTCTGCCACTTCCATACCCGTCAGAGCCTGATCCGGATGGCGGGCCAGGCCAGCGGTTCGGTGCGCGGACGTTATCGCTGAGCCCGGTGCTCCGCCTTGGCAGAGTGCGAGAGAAGGGTGAGCCAGATGCCGGCGCCTGCTGGCAAAAGCGCTGATTGAGTCACGATTTGTCGCACCTCCTCAGGGGACTCCCATGAGAAAGCCCCATGGGGCGAGACAGGTTCTTTCTACCTAATCAACAACTTGTGATTAAGATCACACATTCCCCCTGGTGTGGGCCGGCTTCGCCTTGTGCCGCCACACTCCCATAATATGGCGCCTGTTTAATAACAGTGTTCGTATGAGCCTTTCCTGGCTCCTGTGTTAGTCATCATGGGGAGAGACAAGAGTGAAACCTTTTGCTGCTGAATTTATGGGGACCTTCTGGCTGGTGCTGGGGGGCTGCGGCAGCGCCGTGCTGGCCGCCGCGTTTCCGAACGTGGGGATCGGCCTGCTGGGCGTGGCCCTGGCGTTCGGTCTGACCGTGCTGACCATGGCCTATGCCATCGGTCATATCTCCGGCTGCCACCTGAACCCGGCCGTGACCGTCGGGCTCTGGGCCGGTGGTCGTTTCCCGGCTTCCAACGTGCTGCCCTACATAGTGGCTCAGGTGCTTGGCGGGATCGCGGCGGGTGGCGTGCTCTATGTCATTGCCAGCGGGCAAGCGAGTTTTGATGTGAGCGCCGGTTTTACCTCCAACGGTTATGGCGAGCACTCCCCCGGCGGCTACAGCCTGCTGGCGGCCCTGGTGTGTGAAGTGGTGATGACCGGCTTCTTCCTGTTCGTCATCATGGGCGCCACCGACAGCCGTGCCCCGGCCGGGTTCGCGCCCATCGCCATCGGCCTGTGCCTGACCCTCATTCACCTCATCAGCATTCCGGTGACCAACACCTCGGTCAACCCGGCGCGCAGCACGGGTGTGGCGCTGTTCGTGGGTGACTGGGCCATCGGCCAGCTCTGGCTGTTCTGGGTTGCCCCCATCGTCGGTGCCACTCTGGGTGCATTGGCCTATCGTGTGATCGCCACGAAAGAGTGATGTGTTGCTAAACAACGTGTGGTATCGACACGCCCCCGGGCGTGTTTTTTCGTTTCTGGCGGGCACGAAAATGGGCCGCAAGGGCCCGCAGGGTTGTTTGGTCGTCGGCAAGAGGGGAGAGGCTTACAATCCCTTGGCGTTCAGCATGTCCTTATAGCGCTGGTGCAGCAGCGGCACCCGCTCCACACATAGGCATAGGTGCGGGTTTCGGCCATATGGGAGGGAGTGCCACCTTGTTTGTGGCTTGCCAAGGGTTTACAACCCTTTGGCGCTCAGCATGTCCTTGTAGCGCTGGCGCAGCAGTTGCACCCGCTCTACGTAGGCGCGGGTTTCGGCATAAGGGGGGATGCCCCCATGTTTTTGCACCGCGCCGGCGCCGGCGTTGTAGGCCGCAGTGGCCAGTGCCACGTTACCGCCATACTGCTTGAGCAGCCCCGCCAGGTATTTCACCCCGCCGAAGATGTTCTGCTCCGCCAGCAGGGCGTTGCCCACTCCCAGCTCCCGCGCCGTGGCCGGCATCAGCTGGGTCAGCCCCATGGCCCCCTTGCGAGACACAGCCAGCGGGTTGAAGGCGGACTCGGCGTGGATCAGCGCCCGAATGAGGGCCGGCTCCACCTGATAGGCCTTGGCCGCCGCCTGGATGGTGCTGGCGTAGTCATAGAGAAACAGCCCCGTGGTGTGCCAGTTGACCTTGGAGTCGGGGTCGCAGGCGTAGCAGTCGTTGAACAGCAGCAGCTCGTAGTGACCCTGCTCCGGCATCATGTCGGAGTAGCGCACCACGCCGTTTTTCTGTACCGACTTGTAGACCAGGATCTGGCGAGTGCCGGGCGGCAGCGAGGGGCTGGCCGGCTCGGGGGGCGGCAGCACCCCCGGGGTGTGCAGGGTGACGGGGGGCGCCGCGGGGGGCGGTGCCGGCGGCTCGGCGGTGAGGATCACCACCTCGGCCGGGGCGGGTGTCTGGCTCCAGCCGGGTGCGGAAAACAGCGGGATCAATCCCATCAACATCCATGCTTTCAACGGCTTGCTCCTTCAGCCTCGGTAGCCTTGTTGAGTAAAGCATCACGGCGTGGGCAGAACAAGCCCGCCCTGACCGACCCGTGCACTCGGCCAAGAAAATAGCGGCGACAGAGTAAATACAGAGTAAATAAAGAGGCCGCCCAGTGGCGGCCTCGCGCGGCAGTGGCCGGTTTACTCCTGCAGCCAGAGGCGGGCGCTGCGGGCGGGAATGGCGACCCGCACCCACTGGCTCTGCACGTTGACCACGGCATTTTGGTCGAGCACGTCCCGGTAGTTGCGATACCAGTTCATCTCGAATTTGGCGGTATCGAGCCAGTACTCCTGCTCGTAGTCACACTTGTTGATGCCGACCAGGCCCTGCTTGCCGCGCTTGAACAGCACGAAGCAGTCGCCGCTGCCGATCAGCTGCATGGGCTGGCCCTGCACCGCGTTGTGGAAGCGGATCATCCCCTTGAGGTCGCTGCGCAGGTAATAGTCCTGCCAGCGCAGCCCGTCCTTGGCCTGGGTCTCGCCGTGATCCGAATAGACCAGCGGCGAGCCGCCGTCGCGACCGAGCAGGTAGGCATAGGCCAGCTTCTCGTCGGTCGGGTTCAGGATCTGGTAGCGAAAGCCATCGTTGGTGGGGATGTCGTGGGTGATGGCAAAGGTGACCGCCCGGCTGCCCGGCAGCGCCTGACCGTAGGCCCCCGGATCCGCCAGCTGGTTCATGCTGCCGCCATAGCCGAGCGCCCCGCGCAGGGAGGCAAACAGCGGGAAGTCATAGGCGCCCTGACCGCTGCTGTCGAGATAGGGCTTGAGGAAGCGCTCGTAATCGTTGCTGCCGGCGCCGCCGGTGGTGATCACCTCGCCAAACACGTGCATCCCCTGCTTTATCTCGGGGGTGAACACGGCGTTGATCTGGTAATCGCTCATGTGCTTGACCGCATCGACCCGAAAGCCCTTGATCCCCATCCCCTTGAGCGCCTTGAGGTAGGCTTGCTGCTGGCTCACCACCCAGTTGTTGGGGTCAAGGTCCGGCAGCCCCTTGTCGCCCGCTCCGCCGCACAGCCGCCAGTACTGTACGTTGCCCGGATCGTTCCAGTCGCTGATGCACCCTTCCGGGTGGAAGTCCTGACTGGCGAGCAAGTTCTGGCCCAGATCGCCAAACAGCTTCTGCCGCTCGAAGTAGCCGGGGTTGGCGGCATAGCTTTGCAGCAGCTCGTTGCCGGGGTAGTTGAGATCGCTGCGTTTCCAGCTCTCGTTGGCCATGTGGTTGAGCACCACGTCCGCATAGACCGCGATGCCCCGCGCCTGCATGGCGGCGATCAGCTGTTCGAGATCCTGCTTGTTGCCAAGGGGGGTGTCGATGAGGCGCAGATCCTGGGGTTGGTAGCGTGCCCACCACTCGTTGCCCGATGACTTGAGGGGTGGCGAGATGAGCACCTGTTTGTAGCCGGCGGCCTTGATGAGATCGGCCTTGGCGGTGACTTCACTGTATTTCCAGTTGAAGGCGTGCAGTATGACGTCGGCATGTGCCAAAGGAGCGATCAGCATGCCTGCGATCGCCCAGATTCCCGCTGTGTGTTTCATTATTGTCAGTCCTTGTTTTGGGTGCCCAGATGGGCACCCAGAGCCTCACACCGGCCTGTCTGGCCAGCAATCGCCTAGCGGCGATTTTGTGAGCACTTTCAAAGCGGACTGTGCGGATCTGTGACGGCTTGCAAAAAACCGCGCAGGCCGCGTCATTACTGACTTTTCAATCACTTCACCGGGCTTTTTTCGGCTCAGTCAACCCCGTTGTTGTAGAGCGGCTGCCAGGCGCAGTAGCGCTGGCCATTGCGCTGGTTGTAGAGCCAGAAGCGGTTGCAGTTGTCGTCGTAGTTGCTGGCGCCGATGTTGACGGCATAGCTGCTCAGCCGCTGCCCCTGCAGGGACTGGAACACCCCGTTGTAGAGCAGGGAGAAGTGCAGGTGCGGGCCGGTGGAGGAGCCGCCCTCGCACAGTGCCTCGTTGCGGTTGCTGGCATAGGTGCCGATGGGGGTGTCGGCGGCCACGTAGTCGCCGCTGCGCACCGAGATCCCGCTCATGTGGTAGTAGTTGGTGGCCCAGCCGTTGGGGGCGGTGACGCGCACCTGGCAGCGGGAGAAGACGGTGACGGTGCCGCTGTTGGCGGCGGTGACCGTGTAGGTGGCGCCGCCCCAGCCCGGCCAGTCGTAGGAGACATCGATGGAGGAGTAGGGGTAGCCGGAGCCGGTATGGGAGTGGGCGCCATTGGCCTTCCAGCTATAGCCCTGGCGCCAGGGCAGCTGGAACTGGCCGCCGGCCAGCGGTGCGGCGGGCGCGGCTGCGCCGCCCCTGGGGGAGGTCATGGCATCCTGGCCGAACAGGGTCCGCCACTGCTCACCGAGCTGGCGCTGCATTGACGTGCTCAGCAGACTGGCAATGGCGGCCTGGTGCGCGGCCTGCGGCGCCAGGGCGGGGGCGCTGCGCTGCATGAGGTTTTGTTGGGCGCGGGCCTGATAGAAGCGCTCGGAGAGCTGGCGCGCCATCAGCTCCAGCTGGTTGTCAAAGCCCCTGGCCTTGACCAGCCTGGCGAACGGCGCCGCCATGGCCTGCTCGGAGGGAGCCGAAATGAGCTGGCTGCTCGCCTCCATCAGGGCCAGCAGCAGCTGGGGGTTGAGGCTGGTGATGCCGCTCCAGTGCAGGATCACCTCCTCTTTGGGCAACAGGTGGGGCGCCTGTTGCAGCAAAAAGTCGTGCAGATCGAAGGCCATGGCCGCCTCGCCGAACACGAAGTGGGCCTCATCCAGGGGGAGGGCCGGGGTCTGACTGGCGGCAAGCTGCTGCGCCGTGAAGTGATAGGGGGCAAGCGGGGCATGGATGTCGCCGGCCCAGCCAGCGGCGGGAAGCAGGGCCAGCATCAGCAGGGAGGGGATCGGTCTGGACATGATAACTCCTTGGCAAAGTGGTGAGGTGTCGGTGTGGGGGTGGACCCATGCGGGCAACAACAGCGCGAGGCTATGCCAAGGCTTCACCATAGGGGCAAATACCAAGGTTGCTATTCAAATGGGGCTTTTTATACAGGGGGATAGCGGCATTTGTTTGTTAACAAATGTTTACGAAAATGGTTTGTAGAGCCAAATCAGTGAGTTGCGGGCCAAGAAATGGCGGGCAGCCGTAAAGGGCGGGGAAGAGGCGCAAACAGTGTCTGCCACTGGCTTGCCGTGATAGGATCGCCACTGGCCAGACCGGCTGACGGCATGTTAAAAATTATGCAACTCGGTGTGGTTATTGGCTTTTTTGTTATTAAAAGCCGTGATATCGTCAATCTGGTCGGATCTCTGCGACCGACATCAATGTATGAGGACCGGGCCGAATGGCCATGGATGGAACGGGTGTGATAGGCAAGCGGGCGATGGAACTCACGTTCGAAGAGTACTGTGATGCAGACCTTTCCCTGATCAGGGATTACTACGAAACCACTTTCTCCCACTATGTGCCGGATCTGGCCGAGCGGATCTTCGTGGTGCGCGACGCCCACTGGCTGGTGGGAGCCGTGCGCCTGCGCGACGAACAGGATTACTACCACCTGTGCGGTTTTCGTCTGCTGCCCCACTACCAGTCGCTGGGACTGGGCTCGCGCCTGTTGCAGCACGCCTGCAACGATCTGCAGGACAAACCTGTGGT
Organism: Aeromonas sp. Y318-1; assembly: GCF_027706125.1. Taxonomy (NCBI): domain Bacteria; kingdom Pseudomonadati; phylum Pseudomonadota; class Gammaproteobacteria; order Aeromonadales; family Aeromonadaceae; genus Aeromonas; species Aeromonas sp. Y318-1. Next base: position 43,364 of record NZ_JAPDCM010000006.1, on the reverse strand, counting down.
GTGTCAGGCCTTGCCGTTTGAAAAGCCGTTCTACCTCAAGGCCGGCTTCGCCGACCTGCCCTTGCATGAACTGGAGGGGCCGCTCTTCTCGCTGTATGACCAGCAGCGCGAACAGGGTTACCAGATCGAGCTGCTGGTGCGCCAGGCCAAGGCCCCGGTCTACAACTGACGACTCACTGGGGCTTGGTCAACAGATGGATCTTGCCCGGTGACAGCTCCAGCCCCAACAGATTCTCCTTCAGCCAGGCCTGGTTCGGATCCTTGTCGTTGAGCCGATAGACCGGCTGGGTCTCCAGCCGCTTCTCCATGCTCTGCAGCAGCATGCCGAGCATGAAACCGAACTTCTGCTGCGCCGCCTCCGGCTCCAGCTTGTATTCAATCAATTTCATGTTGTCGAGGAACAGCGCGCTCTGCGCCTTGTCGTAACGCGGTCTCGCCTCATAGGTCATGTTCAGCCGCGCGTCGTACTCGGTCTGATCCGGCAGGGCGATCTTGAGCTTGCCCTTGCCATAGACCCGGGCGGTGTCCGGGCTCTGGCGCCCGATCTGGACATCGCTCTGTTCTAGTTGCACATGAGCCTTGATGATGCCGGGCAGCTCCAGCTGTTTGTTCACTTGCACCTGGGATTGCAGGTACTGGTTTATCTGTTGCTCATTGATGTCATATGAGCCTTGACCTAGCATGGCCAGACTGAGCAGCATAGATTGCAGGATCATGCTAACGACCTGATAGAATGGGTGTGTTTTACAGCATACCATCCTGGCTTCGCGGGATCTGCCCACCGCATTTCACTCGTCTGTAAAAGGAGTTCTCGTGATCAACGGTCTGGAGCACGACATCCAACTGCTGTTTTCCCAGTTCCTCGGCTGGTTGCTGCTGCTGTTTCACACCGTGATCGTGGCGGGGGTCTCCTTTCGGGTGGTGATGAAGCGGCGCCCCATCGGGGTCTCGCTGGCCTGGCTCGCCCTCATCTATGCCATCCCGTTTGCCGGGGTCGGCTTCTACGTGTTGTTCGGCGAGATCCGCCTCGGCCGGCGCCGCGCCGAGCGGGCGCAGGCCATGTACCGCCCTTACGCCATCTGGATCCGCCAGCTGGCCCGGCTCTTCCCCCAGCACTGCTGCGAGGTGGGGGAGAAGGCCCAGCCGCTGCACGATCTGATCCAGGGCCGGCTGGCCATGCCCATGCTCTCCGGCAACCGGATGACGCTGCTGAGCAAGCCGGAAGCCATCCTGCGCGAGATAGTGCGCGACATCCGCCAATCCTCCCAGTCCTGCTACCTGGAGTTCTACATCTGGCACCCGGGCGGCGACACCGACGAGGTGTGTGAAGCCTTAATGGAAGTGGCGGCGCGCGGCGTGGATTGTCGCTTGCTGCTCGATTCCATGGGCAGCAAGACCTTCTTTCGCTCGTCCTGGCCGAAAAAGCTGCGCAAGGCCGGGGTCAAGCTGGTGGAGGTGCTGCCGGTCGGGGCCTGGCGCATTCCGTTCCAGCGCCAGGACCTGCGCATGCACCGCAAGCTGGTGGTGATCGACGACCGGGTCGGTTACACCGGCTCCATGAACATGGTGGATCCCCGCTTCTTCAAGCAGAACGCCGGGGTCGGCCAGTGGGTCGACATCATGATCCGGGTGCAGGGGCCCATGGTGCCGCTGATGTGGTCCATCTTCGTCTGGGACTGGGAGATGGAGACCGGCGAGCGGCTGCTCGACAGCCTGCAGCACGAGCCGGAGGCCTGGCCCCAGAGCAACTACCGGGCCCAGCTAATTCCATCCGGCCCCTTCGTCGGCGGCGACTGCATCCAGCAGAGCCTGCTGCTGGCCATCTACCAGGCCCGCCACCATCTGGTGCTGACTACCCCCTACTTCGTGCCGGACGATCCGCTGGCGGCGGCGCTCTCCTCGGCGGCGGCCCGCGGCGTGCAGGTGCAGCTGGTGCTGCCGGCGCGCAACGACTCCCTGATGGCCAATTACGCCTGCAACGCCTTCATGGAGGAGCTGCTGGAGGCGGGGGTGGAGGTCTATCGCTACGACGCCGGCCTGCTGCACACCAAGAGCGTGCTGGTGGATGACGACTTCGCCCTGGTGGGTACGGTCAACCTGGACCGGCGCAGCCTCTGGCTCAACTTCGAGGTGACCCTGCTCATCGACAACCCGGTGTTCGTCGCCGAGATGACCCAGCTGGTGCAGGGCTACATGATAGAGGCGACCCCCATGTCGCTGGCCAAGTGGCGGGCACGTCCCTGGTACAAGAAGGTGATGGAGAACATGTTCTACCTGTTCAGCCCCTTGTTGTGACATCACTTAATTGCGGCAGGCGCCGAATTGCGCTTGCCTAGCCCCAAGCTGGCCCCGTAGAGTGCGGCAATCACTCCCTGGAGAAACAGAAGAAGATGAAGAAGCGAGTAGCGCTGGCCGTCACGGCGGCCTTGGTGGTGGGTGGGCTGGGTGCCTGCTGGTACACGGGCAACACGTTCGATCGCATCATGGCCGAGCAGATCGCCAAGGTGAAGCAGGAGAGCGGCGTCGAACTGAGCTGGCAGCCGAGCTCGAGCAACCTGTTCGCTCGCGATGGCGTGCTGAAGGTGGTGGTCACCCCGCAGACCCTGGCCAGCCTGGATGGTCAGCTGGAGGGGAGCGAGCCGGTCGAGGCGCAGTTCATCGTCACCAGCCGCATCCTGCCGCTCTACATCAAGAGCCACATGCTGCTCGACACCAAGCAGGGTTCGCTGGCGCCGGTGTTCAACGCCTTCAAGATGGAGCAGTGGCAGTTCGGCATCGAGTCGGTCAGCAGCCTGTGGACCGCCAGCAACAGCAGCCGCTTCTGGGCCAACGAGTTCAAGATCAAGCAGGGGCTCGACGAGTTCAACTTCCTGCCGATGAAGGGCGACTATCACGGCGATCTGGAAGGCAATGGTCACGTCACCTTCCACTGGCAGGGCATGACGGTGCATGAAGAGCAGAACAAGATGGACATGGTGCTGGCCGAGCTCAAGGGCAGTGCCGACATGGCCGAGATCAGCGGGATCTGGCTCTCTCCCCGCAGCGACATGACCCTCTCCGCGCTGTCGGTACAGCTGCCGGACAGCGTCAAGGTCTCCCTGCAGGGGCTGACCACCGAAACCCAGCTGGCGGGGGATAATGCCCAGACCCTCTCCAGCAGCTACCAGATGAAGGTGGACACCCTCAATCTGGAGAACGAGACCGACAACCTGGCACTGACCCAGAGCAAGCTGGCCCTCAATCTGAAGGGGCTTGATCTGGAAGGCTATCAGGCGCTGCAGGCCTCCAGCGGCCAAGGCGTGGAAGAGGAGGCGATCCAGCAGGCGCTGGACAAGATGCTCAAGCGTGGCGCCACGCTGGAGCTGGTGGACTTGAGCTCCCACCTCAATGGCGAGCCGGTGGCCATGAAGGGCGACATCAAGCTGGCGGCCACCTCGCTCGAGCAGCTGTTCAACAGCGAAGAGGGGATGCACGCGCTCTCCGGCCTGCTGCACGCGAACCTGAGCGGCAAGCTGGGCAAGGCGGTGCCGCAGCTGGCGCCCATGCTGGATCAGTTCGCCGCCATGGGTTACCTCAAGGCGGACAAGGAGCAACTGACGGCCGAGCTCAAGCTCGACAAGGGGGCCATGACCGTCAACGGTCTGCCGCTCTGATTGACGTTGCTTTAGTGCACATACAACAAAGGCTCCCGCGGGAGCCTTTGTTGTTTTCAGTGGCCGGGATTACTTGAATACCACCGTCTTGTTGCCGTAGACGAACACCCGCTCGTTCAGCACCAGCTCCAGTGCCCGGCTCAGCACAGATTTCTCCACGTCGCGGCCAGCCTTGGCCATGTCGTCGGCGCTGAAGGTGTGATCGACGTGGATCACGTCCTGCTCGACGATGGGGCCCTCATCCAGATCGTCGGTGACGAAGTGGGCGGTGGCGCCGATCAGCTTGACCCCGCGATCGAACGCCTGGCGATAGGGGCGGGCACCGATGAAGGCGGGCAGGAAGGAGTGGTGGATGTTGATGATCTTGCGCGGATAGGCCTCGACGAAACTCGGGGTCAGCACCCGCATGTACTTGGCCAGCACCACGTAGTCGGGCTGGTAGCCGTCGATGATGGCGCGCACCTGCTCTTCGTGCTCGGTGCGGCTCAGATCCTCGTGGCTGACGGTGTGGAACGGAATGTCGAACTTGCCGGTCAACTCGGCGAGGGTGTCGTAGTTGCCGATCACCGCTACTATGTCCATGTCCAGCGCACCGGCGTAGTTCTTCATCAGGATGTCGCCGAGGCAGTGGGTCTCCTTGGTCACCAGGATGACGATGCGTTTCTTGCCGGCCTTGACCAGGCGGCGCTGGGCACCGGCGGGCAGGGCATCATCCAGATCCGCCAGCAGGGTCTCGTCGTTGAAGCGTCCCTCCAGCTCGGTGCGCATGAAGAAACGGCCGTTTTCGTGATCCACGAACTCGTCGTTCTTGTTGATGTTGAGCTGGTGCTTGTAGCAGATGTTGGTGATCTTGGCGATGAGGCCCTTGGCGTCCGGACAGTCCGTCAGCAGTATTTTCTTTTCCATCTCTGTCATGATTCCGTTTGTGTTGTTGGCGCCTGAGTCTGCGCAGGCTGCGCGTTTTTTCAGGCACTATGCCACAAACAAAATCAGAAAAGACAGTGCGCCGTGCGCCCTGATGCAATGCGGCCACAAGCGGTACGCTATTCATCTTTGATGGGTTTTGGGCTGGTATCCGGCGTTTTTTTTCTTTACGCTGTCTGCGCTTATTCTCAGGGCGGGGTGAAATTCCCCACCGGCGGTATCCCGATGTGACTCGGGGAGCCCGCGAGCGCCCGACCCGGTATTGCACCGGGACGGGGTCAGCAGATCCGGTGAGATGCCGGAGCCGACGGTCATAGTCCGGATGAAAGAGGATAAGACAGATATTGCAGGTAAGCCCCATGGGCCGGCCGCTGCATACCTATCTCTGTCTGCCTTTCCATGCCCTGATTCTGGTCCTTGTCTTATTTAGGAGTCTTACCATGAATCAGTCTCTTCTCAGTGAATTTGGTGATCCCATTGCCCGTGTCGAAGCGGCGCTGGCAGCCCTGCGTGCAGGTCGCGGCGTGCTGGTGGCCGACGATGAAGATCGGGAGAACGAAGGGGATCTCATCTTCGCCGCGGAATCCATGACCAATGAACAGATGGCGATGATGATCCGCGAGTGTTCCGGCATCGTCTGCCTCTGCCTGACCGACGAGCGGGTACGCCAGCTCGAACTGCCGATGATGGTGGAGGCCAACTCCAGCCATTATCAGACCGCCTTCACCGTGACCATCGAAGCGGCGCAGGGGGTGACCACCGGCGTGTCGGCGGCCGATCGCATCACCACCATTCGGGCCGCCATCGCCGACGGCGCCAGACCATCCGACCTGCACCGCCCGGGTCACGTCTTCCCGCTGCGGGCCCGCACCGGCGGGGTGTTGACCCGTCGTGGCCACACCGAAGCCACGGTCGATCTGATGCAGCTGGCCGGACTCAAACCGTTCGGGGTGTTGTGCGAACTGACCAAGGAAGATGGTTCCATGGCGCGGCTGCCGGATCTGGTGGCATTCGGTCGTCAGCATCAGATGCCGGTGCTGACCATCGAGGATCTGGTGCAATATCGTCAATTGCTGTCAGAACGTTCAGCCTGAGCCTCATACGAAATTGTAATAAGCCCAAAATTTGGTTACGCTTTGTGCGAACCTCATCCAGAGACCCTCATTTTTGGCTTAACTTTGCACAAAAAGTGTACGTTTAAAAAAAAATGAGGGTTTTAATGCATTTATCTGTGATGGGGCCTATCCAAACTATGATTTTTTTGTGCCATAATCACGCCGCTTGCTAAACGTCTGGCGAGTTAAAGGGAGCTTTTAAAATGAAAAAAATGTTGTTGGTAGGTGTTGTTGGTCTGTCCGCTCTGCTGGGCGGTTGTGCAAACACCAGCGAACTGGAAACTTCCGTTCAGAATCTGTCTAACAAAGTTGACCAACTGGCTCAAGATGTTAGCGCTGTTCGTGCTGATCAATCCAAGATCGCTGCTGATGTTGCAGAAGCCAAGCAAGAAGCTATGCGTGCTAACCAGCGCATCGACAACATGGCTACTTCCTACAAGAAGTAATCCATGCGAAAAAAATGGCGCAGTTATGCGCCATTTTTTTTTGCCTGAAATTCGTCAAATTCCCGCGTTTTCCCCGCTGATACCCGCCTGACAAGGCAATACCGAACACTCGGCATCACCCCGTTTTTCATTCCCGCATCGATCAGTAGAGCAGACTGTAGAGCTTGCGACGGTAGCTCTGCGCCGCCGGGTTGCTGCCCATGGTGGTCAGGATGTCGAGATAGGTCTTCTTGGCATCACCGAAGGCGAGATCGCGCTTGAGGATGGTAAACAGCAGCGTCAGCGCCTCTTCCTGCCGGCCAGCCTGGCTGTATTGCACCGCCAGCTCCTGAGCCAGGGCAAAGTTGTCCGGCTCCTGCTGGTGACGGGCTTCCAGCGCCCGCAGCTCCGGGCTGTCGGCGGCCTGTTGGGCCAGTGCCAACCGGGATGTCAGGGTCTGGTAGTGATCGTCCTGGGCGATCATCGGGATCTTGCCCAGCCGTTCCTGCGCTTCGTCCAGCAGATTGAGATCGAGCGCCGCCTGAATGAGCCACAGGCTGATGTCGTGGCGCTCCGGTGCCAGCTGATGGGCCTTGCCGAGATGGGCATAGGCAAGGTCCGCCTGACCCTCCGCCAGCGCCTGCTGTCCCTGTTCGAACAGCAGCTCCTCCTCCTTGGGGGCGAAGGCGGCAAAGTAGTGGCGCAGGGTGGCTTCGTCCTGTGGGCCTTCCAGAATGGCCTGCTCGTCAGGGCGGCCCTGGTGGAACAGCACCAGCGCCGGCAGGGCGCGCAGGCCGAGCTGGCCTGCCAGCGGCTGCAGCTGCGGATCGTTCATGTCCACCCTGGCCAGGGTCACCTGGGGATTGGCCGGGCCGACCAGCGCTTCCACCTGCGGGGTCATGGCCTGACACTCCGGCATCTGGGGGGCGTGGAAATAGATGACGATCGGCTTTTTCATGGAAGCATCGATCAGGGCGCTTTGGAAGTTCTGGGGATGGATGTCGACGATCATGAGGCTGACTCTTGGAAAATGGTGTGAGTTAACATGGGGTTGATGGGCACAGAATTCAAGCTGCCATCGAGCAGCCAGCCGTTGACGGCAAGGGTCGGTGCGGCCAGGCTGAGCCAGCCCCGGCCGATGGGCCAATCCTGTACCTGGTAATCCTGTTCATCGAGTTGGTTGTCGAGCCGCCAGGCTTCCTCTGGCACGAAGAGCACCTTGTCGAGACCGGCGGCGATGCCGGCGCCGTGAGCCTTCAATACCGCCTCCTTGCGCGACCAGAATCGATAGAAGGCCGACTCTTGCTCCGCCTCTGGCAGGGCGAGCAGCCACTCATATTCACTCTGCGCATAAAAACGGCGGGCCAGTGGCAGAGTCTGGCGGCGCCGCTGGCCCATCTCTATGTCCACTCCGAGCGGGCCGGCGGCACAGAGGGCGATCGCCAGCCAGTCACCGCTGTGGCTGAGGTTGAACTGCCAGCGCCCGTCGCTCAGTGCCGGCTTGCCGTGCGGATTGCTGCAAAACTGCAGCGCATCGGGCCGGCACTGCAGGCGCTCGGCCAGCAGCCGTCGCAGCAAGCCACGGCTGAGCAGGTACTCCTGGCGGCGTGCCAGCTGACCGATGGACTGCCATGTCTGCCGTTCTTCGAGGGAGAGCAGGGTTTGCAGCAGGCTCAGCTGGTCGGCGTCCGTGTTTGCCGGTTTTAACAAATAGAGATCCACAGAGATCATAATTTTTCACTTAAAAAGCATGCTGAAACAGCGATAAAAGTCAGTTTGATCCGGCCTGGGTGGCCCCTTTCGAGATTGTATATTGTTTGGCCACGATCACATTAATCAGGAAAAATAATGCATTTCCTTGCAAAAATGTGAGGTCGATAGGGATTTTCGCTTGCCTCGATAGAATTCTTGGATATAGTCGGGTGCTGTTGCCTTATAAATTGCCCGTTCGGGCCGTATTTTAACAAGTTTTACTATTTTGCGGGGATAAAGGATTGCGCCACCTGATGCTACTGCTGGTCGCGCTCGGAATGGTGGGTTGTGCCTCGGCACCCCAGCCCGAGGTCGCGAGCAAGATCGAAGTTTCCATGATGGAACCCGTTATTGAACCGGAAGCTTCGCAAACCCCAGATGTAAACGAAATCCTGACAGTATACAAAGAGTGGCGCGGTGTTCCTTACCGCATGGGCGGCAGCAGCCAGCGCGGCATCGATTGTTCCGCCTTCGCCCGTGAAGTGTTCCGCAACGCCGTCGGCATCGAACTTCCCCGTGATACCCGCTCCCAAGTCCATGAAGGCACTCGCGTTTCCAAGCAGGATCTGGTCGAAGGTGACCTGGTGTTCTTCAAGATCAATCGTCGTCTCAATCATGTCGGCATCTATGTGGGCAATGGTGAATTCATTCACGCCTCCACCCGCGCCGGGGTGACGCGCTCCAAGCTCGACAGCTCTTACTGGCGCAGCAAATTCTGGCAGGCACGCCGGATCGACATCTGAGTCAGGCTGGACAAACGGCTCGCAGTACGGACTGTTTTTCCAACCTCACTTGAACCGGGCTCGACAGCCCGGTTTTTTATGGCCGTCATTTAGACTTTCCGGGGCCAAGTCACTATAGTGTGGGCCCGTTTTCCTCGGCAGGCCCAGCATGAAGACCCATTCCGACCGCAAATCTGGATTGCATCCACGCAATCGCCATCAGGCTCCCTATGATTTCGATGCGCTCTGCCAGCGTACCCCCGAGCTGCAGCCCTTCGTGTTCGTCAACGAGCACGGCACCCAGACCCTGGATTTTGCCGATCCGGCCGCCGTCAAGGCGCTGAACAAAGCGTTGCTGGCGCTGCACTATGGCATTGCGCACTGGGATCTGCCGGCCGGCTATCTCTGCCCGCCCATCCCGGGGCGGGTGGATTACCTGCATCGGGTGGCCGATCTGCTGGCCGAGAGTGCCGGCAAGGTGCCGACCGGCAAGGGCGTGCGGGTGCTGGATATCGGGGTCGGTGCTAACTGTATCTATCCGCTGCTGGGGGCCCGCGAATATGGCTGGCGCTTCGTCGGCTCCGACATCGATCCTGTGTCGGTCAAGGCCGCTACTCTGCTGGCCAAGAGCAACGGGCTGGGCAGCCAGATCGAATGCCGTCTGCAGGGCAAGGCTGGCGACATCTTTCAGGGGATTGTGGCGCCGCGCGAGCGTTTTGCGCTGACCCTCTGCAATCCTCCCTTTCATGCTTCACTGGCAGAGGCGAGCAAGGGTACGGAGCGCAAGCTGCGCAACTTGGGCAAGGATGCGACGGCCAAACCGGTGCTCAATTTCGGCGGCCAGAAGGCCGAGCTCTGGTGCGAAGGGGGGGAGGCCGCCTTTCTGGCGAGCATGATCACTCAAAGCAAAGCATTCGCCAGCCAGTGCCTCTGGTTCAGCTCGCTGGTGTCAAAAAAAGAGAACTTGCCGGCGGCGAAGCAGGGGCTGAGCCGGGTCGGGGCCCGTCAGGTGCGGGTGCTCGAGATGGCCCAGGGCAACAAGGTGAGCCGGGTCCTGGCCTGGTCTTTCCAAGACGAGGCGGCCAGCAAACAGTGGTGGTCGCCAATGGCGCACGATAACGCCTGAGCCGGCTGAAGCGGGACGACGACAAGGGGCATACCGATGGTATGCCCCTTGTTTTTAGGGGGGGTCAGTGGCCAGTCTGGGTCGATACCCGGCACCCATGACAATCGTTTCTCCCCTTGTGGCATCTGGGCTGGCGCCCGCATGTTAGTGATTACTTTCACTCTCGGTACAGTTGTACGCTGAGATTTTTTTGCACTTGCAGTTGAAACTTTCATAAAATAGGACTGGTTAGACCTCTTTACAGGCTTTGAATCGAATAGGGATCGGTACATGAAAGTTGTCGATTTTCTGAAGCGCAAGCGCGAAATACTGGCGCAGCACCCCTTTGAGCTCAAGGATTGGCTCTCTCCGGCGATCCGCGACTACTGGCGTGAGTTTCAGCAAAAGGCACACCTCCACCCTCTGCTGGGCCGGGTGCTGGATTTGCAGAGCGACAGCCAGTCCACGCAGCAACAGCAGGGCGTGGCGCAAGCCGTCAACGGTCAGCCCGTGCCGCTGGATACCCCTGCCGTGGAGCTCAGCGGCGAGGCAGCAGCCTTGTTTTCCACCTTGCAGGAGCGCATCGGCGAAGAGACCCATGTCGGTGAGTGGTTGCTGGTCAGCCAGCAGATGATCAACGAGTTTGCCGCCGTGACCGGCGACAACCAGTGGATCCACACCGATCCGGAGCGCGCGGCAGCCGAGTCACCGTTCAAGACCACCATTGCCCATGGCTTCCTGACCCTGGCGTTGTTGCCACGGTTGACGGGCAGCATCAACGAGGCCACCCCCGAGTTTCCGACCGCCCGCATGGTGGTGAACTTCGGCCTGGATCAGGTGCGTTTCCCGTACCCCATCAAGGTGGACAGCAACATCCGCGCCCGCACCAAGCTGGCTCGGGTTACCCCGATCAAGGGGGGGCTGGAGCTGCTCAAGGAGATCAAGGTCGAGATCGAGGGCATTCGTCGCCCAGGCTGCGTCATTGAATCGGTCACCCGTATCTACTTCTGACGGGGTGACGGTGTCACCCGCTGGCATGAATCGTATTGAAAAAAACAGGCTCACCTCGGTGAGCCTGTTTTGTTTATGGCGTTTGTTGCACTTGCCTATGTTGCCTCTATGTAGGCGCCACTCACGGATCCATGGCTTGCCCCGAGTGCTAGAAGCTGGCCCCCAGGCTTATCAGGTGGCGCCACTCTTTGTCTGATAAGGGGGTCTGAACACCTTGATAGTCCAATCTGGCATCTTCCCAATCGAGCTCGCTCGACCAGGAGAGGCGCAGGTGGTCGTTGAAGTAGTAGCGCATCCCCAGGCTGCCTTTTACGGCCTGCTCCCGAGTGATATAGGGCGATGGCTGGTCCAGATAGCGCTTGTAGGTGCCCTTGCTGAACAGCTCCAGTTGCTCCGACCAGAGCGCGATGGGTTGGCGGTAGTCCCAACCAAGGCCCATCAGGGGATAGCTAATGATCCTGTCATTGAAAATATCGGGGATGATGAAGTTGTCCCAATAACCCGGCCTGACGTAGGAACGCTCCAATCCGGCCTGGCTGATCAGCTCCAGCCGTCGCCGCTTGTCGTTCCAGAACCGGTAACCAGGTCCGGCCACATAACCTACATCCATGTATTCGGGGCTCAGCATCTGGTATTCAAAGTCGACGGCGGAGCGCAGAAACCAGCGCTGGTCGAAGAAGAAGTCCAGCATGGGCTTGAGCCGGTACTCATGGCTGTTGGTGACGTTGTTGGCGGTCTCGTAGATGTACTCCCCATCCAGCGTATAGCGCCAGTCGAGGTTGGCCACCTCGGTGGAGGCCTTCAGGTTGACGTTGTTGGTCTGCTTGTCGCTGTGCTTGAGCTTGACGTTCAGATCGCTGCTGCCACTCCACAGCCAGGCTTTCTGGTCATCCGGCGTCAGGGCCAGCAGGGTAATGCCGGTCTTGACGGTCGGTTTGGGTTTGTCCTGCTTCTCGATGCGCCAGCGCTTGACCGCCTCGCGCTTGACGGTGACGGGGGCGCTGTAAGGGAGCGCGATGCGCACCTGCTGGTCACCTATTTCCTCTATGGTGCCGGTCAGCCGGTCACCGTTGTCCATCCAGAGGATGTCGGCCGATACCGCCGGGCTCAGCAGCAGGGCCAGCAGACAAAAAACGCGGTAGCTCATGAAGATCCTCGTGAACATGGTTGGCCATCAGCCGCTGACGGGACGGGGGATACCGTTCTTGCTGTTTAGCACGCTGGCGGCCTTGTCACCATCGACTTCCGGTTTGGCGATGAAGGCTTCCACCTCGGGGGAGAGGATCAGCGGGGCGCCCTGCTCCAGCTCCAGTTCGGTACGGGAGAGCGGGGAGTGTACCTCCAGCCAGTGGCGGCCATCGGGCTCGATGGCGGTTTTGACCGGCTGGTTGATCACCCTCACCTGAGTGCCGATGGGGACAATCTTGAACAGGGCCTCGATGTCGTCGGGGCGCAACCGAATGCAGCCGGCGCTGACCCGCAGACCGACGCCAAAATCCTTGTTGGTGCCGTGGATGAGGTAGTCCTGCTTGCCATAACCGAGGCGCATGGCGAACTTGCCGAGGGGATTGTCGGGACCGGGCGGCACCACCGCCGGCAGGGTGATCCCCTTTTGCTCGAGCCAGGACTTGCGCACCATGGGGCCGGGCACCCAGGTCGGATTGGGGTTCTTGGCGATGACCGTGGTGGTCATCTCCGGCGTCTCCCGCCCTATGTCACCGATCCCGATGGGCAGCACCATCACTTCGTTTTTGCCTTTCGGGAAATAGTAGAGGCGCAGCTCCGGCAGATTGATGACGATGCCCTCGCGAGGCACATCCGGCAGCAGCATCTGGGTTGGCAGGGTCAGCCGGGTGCCCGGCTTGGGCAAATAGGGGTCCACCCCCGGATTGGCTTCGAGCAGCGCCAGAAAACCAATCTGGGTGTGCTTGCCGATGAGCTCAAGATGTTCATCTGGCTGGACTATGTAGTCCTCCAGTTCGCCGATCAGGCGGCTGCCAGCCGGGGGCAGCGGATAGGTGGTGGCGAGGACCGGAGCCGTCAGCAGGCTGGCGGTCAGCGCCAGCAATGAGAGGGTTCGTGCTATGAACATGTACTTCCTGTCTGATTGAGATGAGGGGGGCGCGAGGCGACCGCCTTGGGTAAAAGGGGGAAATTGTCAGTCAAACGGGTGACGATTGCCAGCTTGGCCGACCAGGGTTACAGCCGGGTCCCGACGTGGCAATCCATCATTTTGACTGTTTCTTGCCCGTTTTTAATGCAAGGCAGCATAACCTGCAATGAACAGCATGCTTGGAGGGCGGTAGGAGAGGGGATGAGTGGTGAGTAACGCTGGCGGCACCCATGCAGGGGGAGTGTCTTGGCGTCGGTACTGCATCGACAGCAGGCACGACGGCGGGGAACATCTCGCCACCGGGCATGCGCTCATCTGCTGGTTTTATGTGCAGTTGTTTGATCTTTAAAGAGATTCAAGTTGATTTCCAGAGGCGGCTCCGGTAACAATGATGCCCCGTGGAGAGATGCCGGAGTGGCCGAACGGGATTGACTCGAAATCAATTGTGGCAGCAATGCCACCCAGGGTTCGAATCCCTGTCTCTCCGCCATTCATTCTTATCAAGCCCGCGCCAGTCGCGGGCTTGTCATTTAAAGCTTATGCCAGCCCATACTTTGGCCCATACATCTGTACAGGAAAAGCCAACTTCCCCAGTTCTGTTTTGCGTAATTAGGGTTAAGGGTGGGTAACCCATGTCCGTCACCTCACACTTCAGTCATTGTGTACCTGTCTACCCCACTGAAATGCTGGGTCAGGTTACCAGTGATGCCAAGAGCTATTGCCCTCACATTCCTAGTTCTATACTCACGACAATTCTACTGCGTACCGATGCATTTCGTTTTGCTCAGTTCTGCGCAATTGCGCACTTTCCAAGTGTTCTACTTCCTCTCCAGGCCTTGTCGCATTGGAATCCACAATATTTCGTTACCATTGTATTTCGATTTTGCGCAGTTTCCTGTGTGCAGAAAAGTGCTAAATTTGCGCAGTTTGTCGTACACAATACGCATACGCTCATAGGGTAAGTGACCGGCCAGGATGAAGGCTAGAAAACTTCCCACCAGCTTTCATATCTCGTTGGGAATAGGTGAAATATCTTCAACCATCCCAAGCACTGCTCTACCACATTTCGCCTGTGATAACGTGTGTTATCAGTTGATTTAGGCATCATCCGCAGAAACACGCCCTAACTTGTACCATAAAGGGTTGAGCAGGGTTGGCAATACCTCGGCGTTGTGCTCCCTGACTTTCTACTCGCCTTCATCAAGTACCTTGAGACCCGTCGAAATGATAACTATGTCGGTGATACGAGCCCTAAAGGGTTGCCGATAAACTACTTTCTTGCTGACGCAACTATAGTCCGGTGTGTACAACAGCACCTTCATCAACTCAAACAAGGAGTCGAGTAGCCCTAGGGTTACTCTCAAGGTGATAGAGGCAATTCAGCTCGCATGCAGAACATTGCAGTGAACAGTCGATGATAATGATTTGCATTTTATGACGACCATCATTATAAAGTGTTATGATATAACATAATGGAGATTCATCTTGTCACTGTTTCAAATCACCAGCCTATTGCTGGCATTTCTTTTGTCCCCGTTTGCCCTTGCCAAGCCATTGCATGTGGTATCGCCACTGGAAGTTAGCTCACTCGAGCCGGACCAGAATGGTTATCTATTTACCCGGCTGCAAGTCGCGGAAACCCTCGTCACGGTTGACCGTAATGGTAAGTTGACTCCGTTACTGGCCACTGGCTGGACTATCTCCAGGGATGGTCTCGCCTGGCATTTCGACGTGCGCAAAAATGTGTTGATGCACGATGGCTCACAACTTAATGCAGGTGTGGTACAGCGTGCGCTTGAGCGGGCCCATAAGGGCTCCGGTGTGCTGTCACAGGCGCCGATTTCTCATATAGAGACTAAGGACAGTGAGGTGGTGATCCTGCTCTCACGCCCGTTTGCGCCGCTTGCGGCATATCTTGCCAACTACAGCACCCAGATTCTGGCCGACAGTTCATTCGATAAGAGTGGTAAGGCGGTTGCTGTTATTGGCTCTGGCCCATATCAAATCAAACAGGTCCTTACTCCACTAAAAGTCAGCATGGTGCGGTTTGATCACTATTGGAAGACTCCGGCGCACATCAAAGAAGTTGAATATCTGGCCGTTGGCAAAGGAGAAACTCGTGCCCTGATGGCCCAAAGTGGGCAGGCTGATCTGGTTTTTTCCTTGTTGCCACTGTCGGTGAATTCGGTGAAACGTGTGCCGAATGTATCATTGGATATTGTGACCCTGCCGCGTACTCGCCTACTTAAGCTCAACGCAGGCTCTCCCTTCTTTAGCGATGTACGCGTGCGTCAAGCACTGAGCCTGGCCCTTGACCGCCCGGCGCTTGCAACAGCTATCTTACGAAACTCCAGTTTAGCCGCGACCCAGTTGTTCCCGCCGTCGGTTGTTGCCTGGCATGACCGCGACCTCCCTGCACTAACTCGCGATCTCGATAAAGCGAGAGCTTTGTTGCGTGAGGCTGGTTGGCAACTTGGAGCAGATGGAATTTTGCAAAAAGGCGGCCAAGCGTTTCACGTGACCCTGACAACTTTCTCAACTTGGCCAGAGCTGCCAGTGCTAGCCACCGCAATCCAGGCTCAGTGGCGTGAAGTAGGTGTTGATCTAGCGGTCTCGGTTGGTAACAGCTCCGAGATTGTCAGCAAGCATCGTGATGGGTCGCTTCAGGTAGGGTTACTGTCGCGCAATTTCTCTCTGACGCCTGACCCGCTGGGTGTCCTCAGTAGTGACTTCGGCCCCAAAGGTGGGGACTGGGGCGCTATGAATTGGTCCAATAACGAGCTGACCTCTGCATTACAGGCACTCGAGAGTGGTCAGGCTAAGCAGAGCGAGAATCAGCAACTG
Organism: Aeromonas sp. Y318-1; assembly: GCF_027706125.1. Taxonomy (NCBI): domain Bacteria; kingdom Pseudomonadati; phylum Pseudomonadota; class Gammaproteobacteria; order Aeromonadales; family Aeromonadaceae; genus Aeromonas; species Aeromonas sp. Y318-1. The sequence continues at coordinate 27,700 of NZ_JAPDCM010000006.1, read as the reverse complement.
CACAGGGTTATCTTGCGTCATCTGCAACAGGAGTTGCCCGTGATCCCCATCGCGTGGTCTGAGTTGGTTGTAGCCAGCAACAAACAGCTTTCCCATCTTTATGTTGACCCGTATGAGCTGAGTTACCACCTGGCCGAACTGGAGTGGAGGCCATAATGAGGCGAGGTAGTCCCTGGTTGTCACGACTGGTTCAACTGGTTGCAGTCAGTTTGGTGGTTGCGACCCTCTGCTTTGCACTCTTGCACACCCTACCGGGTGACCCGGCGATGCGTATTGCTGCTGGTCGCTATGGCCCTGACGGCATGAGTGCGCTAGCCGCCGAGCAGGTGCGCAACGAGCTTGGTCTGGATAAGTCATTATCAATGCAATACCTGGCTTCACTCGGACAGTTGCTGACTTTGGATCTGGGTTACTCCCTGGTAACTGGCGAGGCGGTTAGCTCGGCGCTCGCAAGCCAGCTGGGACACAGTGTTCTGCTGGCCAGCTGTGCCTGGCTATTCTCGCTGCTATTGGCAATTCCCCTTGGAGCCATAACGGGTTGGCGTCACGGTGGGATAATCGACCGCACTTCACTGGCCGGGTCGGTGCTACTGCGCTGCATACCGCCATTTATCATTGCCTTGTTTCTGATGTGGCTGTTTGGCTATCAATTGGGATGGTTCCCTGTGGCAGGATTTGGCTCTGTGCAGCATCTGGTGTTGCCCTCTCTAACACTATCGTTGGGACTCGCGGCGGTATCGTCAAGGGTGATCCGTAACGCCGTTCGCGAGGTGAAGACCAGCAGTTATCTCACCTTCGCCCGCTATAAAGGGTTACCGCTGTCGGCTCTTTTGGTCAGCCACACTGCACGCAATGGGGCGATCCCTGCGATTGCTTATCTCAGTGTGCAACTGGTCACCTTAATTGAAGGAGTGGTGGTCGTCGAATCCCTGTTTGCCTATCCCGGTATTGGACACGCGCTGGTGCATGCCATCATCGACCGTGATGTACCCATGTTGCAGGGGGCAGTGCTGGTGATGTGCCTGCTTTTTATTGCCATATCCCTGCTTACCGATATGGCTAGTCGTTGGCTGAACCCACTGGAGGGGCGTGAGCATGGCGAATAACCCCATGACGGTGGCCCGATTACTGGGGTGGGGACTATTGCTTCTCACGCTCTGCATCACCTGCTTTGGCCCGCTTTGGTTGACACACGACCCTATCAGTCAGGATCTGTTGGCCATTTTGCTTCCCCCTGGCAGCAGTGGTCATTGGCTGGGCACCGATCACTATGGGCGTGATGTCTTGAGTCGTCTGGTACATGGCAGCCGGCTCTCAATTGGACTGTCGTTGCTGACCGTCGCCTGCGCCGCTGTGCCGGGTATGCTGCTCGGGATAGTGGCAGCCTGGCGCGGTGGCTGGCTGGATCGCTCGCTGGGTTATCTTACCGATACCATGATGGCGCTGCCGGGTCTGCTGTTGGTGCTGTTGGTGATGGCTTTTGCTCCGGGGCAGGCCCTGACACTGTTTCTTGGCCTTTCACTGACTCTATGGGTTGAGTTCTTTCGAGTCAGCCGCAGCATGACCCGCACCAGCCTAGCCACGTCGCAGGTTGAAGCTGTACGCCGTCTTGATTTTGGACCGCTGTATGTATTGCGCCGGATCGTACTGCCGTACTTGTTGCCGCAGATGGCACTGTTGGCCGGATTTGCAATCACCACCGCTATCGTGGCAATTGCGACCCTGAGCGCCATCAGTGTCGGGTTACAACCTCCCACTGCCGAGCTGGGAACCCTGATCGCAGAGGCAATGCCCTATTACGCAGATGCCCCCTGGTTGGTACTTGCTCCCTCTCTCGTGATCTTGATGTTTGTGTTGTCGATTCAATTGCTGTCCGGAGAGCGCCCTCATGAATGAGTTGCTGAGAGTTGAACACTTGATCATCCGCCACGGTGAACGGGTGCTAGTAGATGACGTATCGTTTACGCTGCTCCCAGGTAGACCTTTTACCCTGCTCGGGCGCTCGGGGGCGGGTAAATCTCTCACCATGCAGGCGATCATGGGGACGTTGCCGCCCTCGCTCTCGATGGAGGGTTCCATTTGGCTGGGAGAGCGATGCTTATCGACATTGCCGGCGACAGCGCGGCGGGCACTGTGGGGACGAACTCTGGCCATGTTGCCGCAAGAGCCATGGCGTGCTCTCGACCCGACCCGTCACGCCGGATTGCAGATCCGTGACGTGTTTCACTGGGTACGTGGCTGGCGTCGCAGTACGGCGAGAAAGGGAACAGATAAGCTGCTTGAACGCCTTGCACTCACTTCCCACCAGTACAAATACCCAGGGGAACTCTCGGGAGGCATGTGCCAGCGTATCACCGTGGCGATGGCGCAAGCAGCCGGTGCACAGCTACTGTTGGCTGATGAGCCTACTAAGGGACTTGATGAGTCGATGAAGCAGGAGGTGGCCTCGCGTCTACGCGAGGCCTGTGGCGAGGAACGCCTGCTGCTGACCATCACCCACGATGTGGCGTTGGCAGACGTGCTGGGCGGTGATGTCGGGATCTTGTGCGAAGGAAGACTGGTTGAGTGTGGTGAGGCTTCACAGGTGCTGGTCAACCCGGCGCAGGATTATACCCGTACTTTGCTGCGTGCCGAGCCGCGCCATTGGCCGAATTGGCACAAGGTGGCTCGCAGCCAGCCATGGTTGATCCGCGCGGAACAACTCGGTCATCGTATCGGTGAACAGACCTTGTTTGACGGAATAAACCTTACTCTTGCTCCGGGTCAGGTGACTGTGCTGACGGGTCCGAGTGGTGGTGGCAAGACCACCCTTGGCAATCTGGTCACCGGGTTCAGGCCATTGCAACAAGGGGCGATTATACGTCAGCCATTGCTGTGCGATGAGCAAATACAGAAGCTCTATCAGGATCCGCCAGCAGCCTTTATTAACCGTCTACCGCTAGCGGTACAATTTGCTGACCTGCAAAAACGCCACGGTATCGAACGATCTCGTGTGGATCATTGGCTGGAACAGCTTGGCTTGTCTCCAGATTTGCTGGTGAATACCCCAGAGCAAGTATCGGGCGGTGAGCTGCAACGTTTGGCTCTAGCTCGGGCCATGCTGCTCAATCCCAAAGTGTTATTTGCTGATGAGGCAACGTCGCGGCTCGATCCTATCAGCCAGCAACAGGTGATATCAGTGCTCAAACAATGCGTCGAGCGTGACGGTTTGTCCTTGTTGTTAGTAAGCCATGACACACACTTGGTGAAGCATATGGCCGATGAGGTAGTAACCGTCGGTATGAACTGACGCAAACTTGATGCGGTGTATTGTCAGAGGGGCGCGATAAGTGCAGCCCCCTCTGTCAGGGGGCATATCTATTTAGGTGCGGTATTCGTACCTTTGTAGTGTTGTTACTTGGTTTTAGCTGTTATGGCCCGACCGAACCAGCTAGGGAGATGGTTGTCCAGCAGATAACATGTGCTCTGGAGTAAGGATCGCTAGCGATATGAAATTACATTGCCAAGGCATAAAGGTGTTCTACCTGTTTGGCATCTGCAGTTCTGGGATTACCTGGCGCACAGGGGTCCGCCAATGCTTTGTTGATCCAGCCATCGATATCGCTCTCCTTGATCCCCAGTAGACCGAAACCGGCAGGGATCCCAACCTTGGCAGAGAGTGCCTTGATGGCATCAATGGCCGCCATGCTCGCGGCCTCTTCACTCATCTGTCGGGTATCAACCCCCATGGCCTGAGCGATACGGGCGAAGCGAGCAACACAAACAGGCCGATTGAACTCGCAAATTACAGGTAGCAATATCGCATTGCACACGCCATGGGGCAGGTTGTGGGTGGCTCCAGGCTGATGGGCCAGCGCATGTACCAATCCCAGCCCGGCACTGTTGAACGCCATGCCAGCCAGATATTGTCCAAACGCCATCATTTCACGCCCTTCGATGTCATCGCCATGCATGACCGCCTGAGGCAGGTAGCGACTGATCAGACGGATCGCTTCCAGTGCAGAATGGTCGGTCAGGGGATGAGCCCCTTTTGCCACATAAGCCTCTATCGCGTGGGTCAGCGCATCCATGCCGGTTGCCGCCGTCACCGACTGCGGGATGTTGAGCATGATGGCCGGATCATCCACTGCGATATCCGCAATGATCCGGGTATCAATGATCACCTCTTTCACTTGGCGTACCGGATCGGTAATGACGGCATTGCTGGTGACTTCTGCCGCTGTCCCCGCGGTGGTATTGATCGCCACCAGAAACGCCCCTTCACGCTCAACCTTGCCTACCCCGCTGTAGCGGGTAATGGGACCCGGATTGGCTGTCAGGATCTTGATCCCCTTGGCCGCATCAATGGCGCTGCCACCACCGATAGCGATCAGGTAATCGCAGCCATTCTCACGAAATGCCTGATACCCGGCATCGACGACGGCTACTGTCGGATTGGGCGTCACCTCGTGGTAGAGGGCATAATCCATCTCCTTCGCTGCCAGCACATCGAGCAAGGGGGTGAGTAGACCAAGGCGATACAAATCGCGATCCGTGACGACTAACGCCTTGTTCAGGCTGTGTTGCTGCAGATAGGTCAGGGCGTCTGCAATGGCGCCTTGACCATGAAAACTGATTTTTGGCATTGCCAGCATAAAACTCATCTTGATTCCCTCAATGTTGTATCGATAGCCAAGAGCAGCCGTCTCTTGGCTATCCACACATTTGTGCGAAAGAAGGGGAGGCGGCTCTACTGCGCCGCCTCCCAGTGTTAACTGGTGGGAGTGACCCCTTTTTTAAGCAGGATGTTGCCGTACTTGGCACACTCGCCAGTGACGACGATGGCAAATGCCTTGTTGGCGCGTTCATAGAAGGCAAACCTATCGATCCGCTCTACCTGCAGACCGATGCGAGCATCGGCCAAGGCTGCGAGATAGCGTCGCTCCACAGTCGGGTCCAACTCATCGCCCGCAACCGCCGCCATCATCACCAACGGCGGCGCATAGCTGTCGAGCTCAAACAGCGGCGCCATTGCCTTGAGCAAGGGATCGACACCCAGGCCATCCATCCGGATCACCTGTGGTCCCATGCTGTGGGCCGGAAAATGGGCGTCAGCCAGAATGATTTCATCGCCATGCCCCATCTGGGCCAATACCTTCAGCAGATCAGGGCTGATGAGAGGAGAAATACCTTTCAGCATCATGGTTCCTTAGCGGGTCTGTAACGGGCGACCGGCAAACTCGTTGGCATTGAACAGTTCATCGTCACTGCGGTTGGCTCGCGCATCAGGCATGCCCAGGGCGATCCGGATATTGATGAAGTCTCGCATCGAGGCGGCATCCACCCGGGTGATGGGTTTTTGCAGTTCGGTGGCCAGCAGCAGAATGCGGCAATAGGCATCGACGTTTTCCAGCTTCCAATAAGCATCTTCCACATGATCCCCCCAAACGATGACGCCATGGTTCTCCATGAAAATGCATTGATGGTCGAGGGAAGTCTCGCCCACATTATGGGCATTCTGCTCGCTACCTGGCGTGGCATAGGCTGCCAGCCCTACCTCACCGAAGAAGATGTCAGGTTCAGGCATGATGCCGGTGGGAGGCACGGACCCGGTGATCAAGAAGGCATTGGCGTTGGCCGGATGAGCATGAACACACGAGCGGGCACCGCTGGTTTTCATGATGGCGAGATGGGTTTTGATCTCGCTGGTTGATGGGCGAACCCCCGCCTTCTGACGACCTTCCATATCAACCAGACAGATATCTTCCGTCGTCATGAATCCTTTGCTGATCAGGGTCGGGGTGCAGAGCACCAGATTGTCACCGACACGCACCGAGATATTGCCGCCATTGCCATCGACATACTCTTTTTGCCACAAGCGGCGGCCGATATCGCAGATACGCTGCTTGATGAGTTCGATACCGTCGCTGTAGAAAAAGGCATGTACCTCCTCCGGCGTAACGGGATCAGACCCCTCCTTCCATTGGTAGATGAAATTGGGCAAGGGGGGATTAATGCTCCACTCCTGACGGATATCGTTATGTGCGTTCATAGTGCAAATTCCTTATAGATGGCTTGATAGCGCGCACTGTCTGCTGCGGGCTCAAAAGTAGTGAACTGGGCAATGATGGCCTGGCGGGCGGCATCCACATGGGGATGTACGCCAGAGCCGGCCATGGCATAAATGGCGGCTCCCAGCACGGTGGTTTCTGACTCATCGATGGCAAGTACCGGAATGCCGAGCACATCAGCCTTGATTTGGTTCCAAAGCGGGTTGCGTGAACCGCCCCCCACTAGCAACAGGCGATCGGTATTGAACTGGCCTATTTGTTCGAGTTGGCCCAACTGTTTTTTCAACACCATGGCCAAGGCTTCCAGGGCCGCGCGATAAAAGTGACCACGCGTGGTATTCAGCGATAGACCTGAAAAGGCCCCCTGACCAATCCCCTCGGCATTGGCCAGCAGATTGGGGGTCATTCGTACGCCGTCGCAACCTGCAGGAATGGCCGTTGCTTCACGGATCATCTGTTGATAGTCGTTTGTCCCCGGCCAATAGAGCTGACGTATCCACTCCAGCACGCCGGAAGCCAGCCATTGCAAACCCGGATTGAACAGACCGGCCTGGGCATCCAGTTCACAGGTTGAACCCGCAATGGCAGGCAGGGTCGCAGTATCGACGGCTTGGCTGCGGACCATCAGGATTTCCCAGGTCCCGGATGAGAGAACCGGTTGGTTGACGGCGGCCCCTGAGCCTACCAGCGCAAACTGGGTGTCATGGCCTGCTGCAATGACCGGAATACCCTCAGGCAACCCCAAGAAAGTTGCTAACGCTCCTTGCAATGGGCCAATGACCTCACCAGCCTCAACCATGGTCGGAAACAGGCTGGCAGGCACATCGATGGCATCCAAAATGGTGGAGCTAAAGCACTCCCGCTTGAGATCAAGCAGTTGGCTGGTGCCCGCCATGGTGCGGTCCGTTGTAAAACGGCCGGTCAATCTGTGATTGATCAGAGAAGAGATAAACAGCCAGGCATGAGCCTGTGCAAACAGCTCGGGCTGATTCTCTTTAAGCCAGATCAGTTTGTAGAGGGTATTGAAACTGAAATGGCCGATACCGGACTCCCGTTGCAATAGTTCGGGGTCAAGATAGCGATGGACTTGCTCCATCACCGCCACGGTACGTGGACATTTCCAGCTGATAACGGGGTAAAGCAACTGTCCCTGACGATCGACCAGCGCACCGTCGACGCCAAATGTGGTGACCGTGACGGCCCGGATAGTGAAGTCCGCCAATTGGGGGACAAGCTGCTCACAGCAAACTTGAAAGCGTTGGAGAATTTCATCGAGTGACCATTGGTGCCAATGGCTATCTTCGACAGCCGCCTGAGTGGCATTGGCAACTGCAGCCTTGGCAATAATCTGGCCTTGATTTCCTACCGCAATGGCCCTGACGTTGGTCGCACCGCAGTCGAGAACAATGACAACATCTTGTGACATAACAGATCCTTACAACGAATCACCAAAGGATGGGGGTGGTGACAAGCCACCCCCTGTCACGGGGTATTAACGGTAGAGCGGGCCGTAATTTTGGCAAGCGCGGTAGTCCTGACCCTCGACATCCATGCCATGTGCCCCCCAGGCGGATGGGCGCAGCAAGGCCGCCTCGTCCAGGTTGTGCATGCAGACAGGGATGCGCAGCATGGCTGCCAGGGTGACCAATTCATGACCCACATGACCAATGGTCAGTACGCCGTGGTTGGCTCCCCAGTTGGCCATGACCGAATAGACATCACGGAAGGGGCCCTTGCCAGTCAGGCGAGGAGCAAACCAGGTAGTGGGCCAGGTCGAGTTGGTGCGCTCATCCAGGGTGTTATGCACCTCGGTGGGCAACTCGACACTCCACCCCTCGGCAATCTGCAAGACAGGGCCAATCCCCTTGATCAGGTTGATGCGACTCATGGTGAAGGGCATGCCACCCTTGGTCAGATAACGGGTGGAGAAACCACTGCCCCGGAAGTACTCATCGATAGCCGGGCACCACTGGGTTGCCCCCAGACAGGCTTTGATATCCTCAGGAGTGACCTCCCAATGAGGTTTGATGGTGGGCATGCCTTTGGCATCTTTCTGCTGGCCAGTGCCATCGAGCGCGGCAGAGCCAGAGTTAATCATGTGAATGATGCCGTGCTCGGCGGCACCTGCGAGCTGATGGCCAGTGACGCGCTGCACGGCATCTGGTGACCAGTAGGTGCGCACGTCACAGAAGATCTGGGCCGTGCCGGTCAGGCCATAACCCAGCAGCATAGTCATGGCGTTGAGGCTGTCGTTTTCGGTGCCCATGATGAGTGGTGCGCGGGCACCATTCCAATCGAAAGAACTGTTGAGCAAGGTCTCCGCGGTATCCCCGTTGGGATATTGATCCGTCCAGTGACGCTGGCCCTGGAAGCCCCCCACAATTGCGTTGTAACCCAGCGCTTCTTCACCAAACCCCAGCTCCGCCAGTTTGGAATTGCCCTGCATCATGTCGCGCATGCAGATCGCCATCAGCAGGCTCTCGCGTAATACGCCCTTCTTCTGCTGTGGAGAACTCTGCCGTTCCTGCGGGTTGAGATCCGGCCCTTCATTGAAGTGTTGGCCAGCCCATTCCATGGCGAAGTCCAGCTCCTGCGGGTCATAGATACCCTTGTCCATCCGGCGACGCAGTTCAGTCATATCGACTGCCTGCACCTTCATGCCGAAAAACTCTTCAAAGAAGGTGTGATCCACGATAGAGCCGGCAATCCCCATGGAAACGCCACCCAGGGAGAGATAACTCTTGCCACGCAGGGTGGCGACCACCAGGCCAGCACGGGCAAAGCGCAATAACTTATCCTGTACATCTTGCGGGATGGTTTTGCAATCCGCGTCCTGTACATCCTGTCCATAGATGGAGAATGCGGGCAGCCCTTTCTGATTGTGACCGGCCAACGCCGCTGCCAGATAAACAGCTCCCGGTCGTTCAGTACCGTTGAAACCCCAAATGGCTTTCGGGCGGAACGGATCCATATCGATGGTCTCACTGCCGTAACACCAGCAAGGGGTCACTGTGATAGTGAGGCCAACATTGTGCGCCTTGAACTTCTCCTCACAGGCGGCTGACTCTGCCATACCGCCAATGGTGCTGTCGGCAATGACGCAACTGACACGCTCACCACTGGGGTGGCGCAGATGCTCGCTAAGGAAATCAGCTGTCATGCGAGCCATGGTCATGGTCTGATCTTCAAGGGACTCACGAACTCCCATGCGACGACCATCAATGGTGGGACGAATGCCGATAGTGGGTAATGCGCCAATTAATTTGTTCATGTCTGATCCTTATGCCTTGTGGCCTTTGAAACCGAAGTGGATGAGGTAGATAAAACCGATAAGCGGAATGGTGAATGCCATGCGGATGCCAGCCATGTCTGAGATTTGCCCCATGACGGCGGTCAAGACGGCGCCTCCCAGGATGGCCATGATGAGACAGCTGCCACCAAATTGGGTGTCCTTGCCAAGACCATGTACCGAGAGTCCAAAAATGGTGGGGAACATCAGTGACATACAAGCCGACACGCCAATCAGGCCGTAGACACCGGCCATACCGCCGACCATCATCACCACCAGCAGGCAAAGCACTGCGCCAGCGGCAAGCAGACCCAGCAACCGGGCGGGAGAAATAAATTTCATCAGTGCAGTGCAAACGAAGCGACATGCCGAGAAGAGCACAATGGACGCAAGCAGGTAGGTAGACGCGTCGGCTTCATTACCGCCGACCTCTGTCATGACATAGCGGATAGTGTAAGACCAGCAGCCGATCTGGGCGCCGACATAGAAGAACTGTCCCAGTACCCCGCGTACAAAGTGCCGCTTGGCTAACAGGCGGGCAAAACTCCCCTTAAGATCAAGACCGTTGTTGCTGTCATCATGGGCAATAGGCATGCGGGTGAAGGCGATAGCCAGCCAAACAGCAACGATGACCAGCGCCACCACTACATACGGCCCCATCACTGCCGCCAGCTCACCGGTCTGGATTTGACCAAGCTCATCGGCTGACATCAGGGATCGTTCTGCATCAGTGGCCGAATTGAGTTGCGAGAGAATATAGAACTTGCCGATCAGTACCCCAGTAATTGAGCCTATAGGGTTAAACGATTGCGCGAGGTTCAACCGACGAGTGGCTGTCTCTTGTGGGCCCATCGCGATGATGTAGGGGTTTGCACTGGTTTCCAGAATCGACAGTCCGCCAGCCAGCACAAACAGGGAAGCAAGGAAGGGCCCATAAGTCATGATCTGGCTGGCGGGGTAGAACATCAGTGCACCAGTACAAAACAACCCCAGCCCCAGCAGTACACCGGCTTTATAGCTGAATCGTTTAATAAATAGTGCGGCAGGCAGTGCCAGACAAAAATAAGCACCATAAAAGGCTGTTTGCACCAGGCCAGATTGCATATCCGTCAAGGTAAATACCTTTTTGAATTGTGCAATCAAAACATCCGTCATGTTATTTGCTAATCCCCATAGAGCAAAACAACTGGTCAGCAGCATGAACGGTATCAATATACTCCTGGGTACCACCTGATGAGATATACCTGTGCTTTCGGGCGCAATATCATCGCGACTGTTTTCACAAACAGCGGCTTGGGATGAATTAGCCATAATGTAAACTCCATGTATTTTTATTGCGTAGGATATGAGGTTCTATTTTTTGTTATATCTGTTTAATTGTCTTACATTACTTTCCTGTTTTTCTGTCAGGATGATGTCCAATTCATTGAACTGGCAGATCCTGACAATACCGGAACGATTTTCTTTATGAGAGTCAGCCAGTAGCACCTTTTGTTTGGCGGAAACCAGCATCACCTTCTTGGTTGAGGCGTTAATCTCATTGTTTTCCCAAATACCGCTGGTGGTGCTGTATGCGGAGCAGGAGAGAAACAGGGTGTCCACCCGGTACTGGCTGATATTGCCACTAGCAATCGAACCTACAAAGGCTGCATATTTTTCTGAGTACTCACCACCGATGGCGATGGTTTTTATATTTTTTTTGACCGCCAGACTCAGCACATTTCTGAATGAATTCGTTATTACTGTCAGTGATATATCTGGTAGTGCCTCTGCCAGATACCAGCACGTCGAGCTGGCATCAAGCATAATCATGTCGCCCGGTTTAATCAGAGTCAATGCTTTATAGGCGATCAGTTTTTTTTCTATCGAGCGCTCATGTTTACGTTTATTAAATGCCAATCCAGCATCTGCATTATCAAGAGATATTGCCCCACCATGAACTCTTTTTATGGAGCCATTGGATTCCAATTCTTGCAGATCACGTCGAATTGTTTCCAACGATACAGAAAAACGGTCTGAAAGCTCCTTTACTGTGACTGAACCAGCCTGGATAACATATTTTTCTATATCAACAACACGAGGTGACAACATAATTGGCCTTGGCTTGTTAGGGTGCATTGATTATAAGGGGATGGCTATTGGTATATATGTGATCTGGCGCAGACTTTCCCAGTTGTGAAACGGGTGTAATCTAGTCAAAACGGGCATAAAGTCACGGGGGAGATACTTCCATCTTATTGAAAATAAATAGTTTGAATGAAAAGTGGTCGCGCCCGATTGCATGGTAAACGCACATAATCAGGCAACTTTCAAATGTAGAATATTGAATTGGCTCACAGCTGATGGGGTAGTCAATAGGTGGCAGGATTAATAAAGTAGAAAAGAGAAAGTCCGTCATCAGTAACAGAGAGCTAGGAGGGCTATTTCATCTCGTTGGAATGCAGGATTTGGGGCTGCGTTTGTGGCTTGCGATACCACAGGTCTGGGTGTGTTAGATTGCAACCAAGTGAAGGGGGAGTTAGTGTCATGGTTACTAGGATACAATTTGATAAACCGTGACTCTCTCACAGGAGAGTTTCACTTAGTGACACAGTTATTGGCTAGAGAATTGCGCCGCATCAACAAAGCCTCCTAGGTAATGCTATGTGGTGTTCAACTAAATTCGGACTCTTGTTTAAGGCGATTTTTGGATGCTGCTGGCGGTAGCCCATCATTGAGGCTATATGAAAAAAGGAACTTGATAAGCCCCTGTTGAACATTGGGTAATTAAATACGATAGGAAACAGTATAGGTCTTAAACTGTTGAGAAGACATGAGTACACATTACTCACTTTATGAAAATACCCAAAAAATCTTCCACATATTTACTCCGATATCCCCCCCAACTGAAGGGGGGATATCTTAGAGAATAAATGAAATTGGTTTATATGGAGCCAATTCCTCCTTGCTTCATATCAAAGCGGTCGTTGTTCATCACCTTGACCCAGGCCTTGACGAAGTCACGGACGAACTTCTCCTTGCCGTCTTGCTGGGCATAGACCTCGGCGTAGGCACGCAGCACCGAGTTGGAGCCAAACACCAGATCAACCCGGGTGGCAGTCCACTTCACCGCACCGCTCTGGCGATCCACGATCTGATAACTGTTGCGGCCAGTCGGCTGCCAGCTATAAGCCATGTCGGTCAGGTTGACGAAGAAGTCGTTGCTAAGCACCCCGACCCGGTCGGTAAAGACGCCGTGGGCAGAGCCACCGTGGTTGGTGCCAAGCACCCGCATACCGCCGACCAGCACTGTCATCTCGCGGGCGGTGAGGCCCAGTAACTGGGCACGGTCGAGCAGCATCTCCTCCGGCTGCACCTTGTAGTGCCCCTTCTGCCAGTTGCGGAAACCATCGTGCACCGGCTCGAGGAAGGCGAACGACTCGGCATCGGTCTGCTCGGCGCTGGCATCGCCGCGGCCCGGCGCAAAGGGGACGACGATATCAACGCCGGCCAGCTTGGCCGCATGCTCCACCGCTGCGCTACCACCCAGCACAATCAGGTCGGCGATGCTGACCGGCTTGCTCAGGGTGGCCTGCAGGGCGATCAGGGCGTTGAGCACCTTCTTGAGGCGAGCAGGCTCGTTGCCTTCCCACTCTTTCATCGGCGCGAGGCGGATGCGGGCACCGTTGGCCCCGCCGCGATAATCGGAGCCACGGAAGGTGCGGGCACTGTCCCACGCGGTAGCGATCAAATCGGCTGGCGCCACGCCGCAGGCCAGCAGTTTGGCCTTGAGCTCGCTCACCTCCTTATCGGAGAGCTGGTAATCCACCGCAGGTACCGGATCCTGCCATACCATGACTTCGCCCGGCACTTCCGGCCCCAGATAGCGGCTGCGCGGCCCCATGTCGCGGTGAGTCAGCTTGAACCAGGCGCGGGCAAAGGCGTCGGAGAAGAGGTCTTGATCCGCAGCGAAGCGCTCGGAGATCTCCCGGTATACGGGGTCAAAGCGCAGCGCCATGTCCGCATCAGTCATGATGGGATTGCAGCGGATGGAGGGGTCTTCCACGTCCACCGGACGATCTTCCTCCTTGATGGCGACGGGCTCCCACTGCCAGGCGCCGGCCGGGCTCTTCTTGAGCCACCAGTCGTGGCCCAACAGCATCTTGAAGTAGCCGTTGTCCCAGCGAGTCGGGTTGCTGGTCCAGGCCCCTTCAAGGCCACTGGTCACAGTGTCACGGCCGATACCGCGGCTCTCGTGGTTGATCCAGCCCAGTCCCTGCTCGTGCACATCGGCCCCTTCTGGTACTGGCCCCAGTTTGGCTGCACTGCCGTTGCCGTGGGCCTTGCCGACGGTGTGGCCACCGGCAGTCAGGGCGACGGTCTCTTCGTCATTCATCCCCATGCGGGCAAAGGTGACGCGCATGTCGTGGGCGGTCTTCAAAGGATCCGGGTTGCCATCCACCCCTTCCGGGTTGACGTAAATCAGCCCCATCATCACCGCCGCCAGCGGGTTCTCCAAATCCCGTTCGCCACTGTAACGGCTCCCTTCGCTGCCGCTCGGCGCCAGCCACTCCTTCTCGGAGCCCCAATAGACATCTTTTTCCGGATGCCAGATGTCCTCGCGGCCACCGGCAAAGCCGAAGGTCTTGAGCCCCATGGATTCATAGGCAACGTTGCCCGCTAGGATCATCAGGTCAGCCCAGGAGATCTTGTTGCCGTACTTCTGCTTGATCGGCCACAGCAGACGGCGCGCCTTGTCGAGGTTGCCGTTGTCTGGCCAGCTGTTGAGGGGAGCGAAGCGCTGGTTACCGGTGTTGGCACCACCGCGACCGTCAGTGGCGCGATAGCTGCCGGCGGAGTGCCAGGCCATGCGTATCATCAGGCCTCCATAGTGGCCCCAATCTGCCGGCCACCAGGGCTGGCTGTCGGTCATCAGGGCATGGAGATCAGCCTTAAGGGCATCGTAATCGAGGCTGTTGAAGGCGTCGGCATAATCGAAAGTCTCGTCCATCGGATTGGTCTTGCGGTCATGCTGATGCAGAATATCGAGGTTGAGGGAGTTGGGCCACCAGACTTGATGCTCCTGGCTAGCAGAGGTATTGGCCCCGTGGGCAAAAGGGCACTGACTGGCCCCATGAATGTGTTTGTCCATTAACTATGTCCTCTTAATAACTTAACGTGATGGCGGTGAAACAGTGCTCTTTGTTCTTAGGATCAATCTAACTCTGAAATAGTGTTACTGAACATAAGATTAAAACGCTGACATCCATAGTTCATGACGATGGAAAAGCCATTTTTACGCTAATGGTATGTGACTCACCTTTGAAAAGGATAGACTTGGTATGCAGAATTCTTCGTCTCCCTTGGCTCGTATCGTCAGTGCCAGCTTATCGCTGAACATCGTTGTAGATATGACGGGGTGTACTTAGATAGCGACATAGTTATTATCTATTGAATAGATGTTATAGAAATAGTTCTGCTCATTCTTATGTATGAAATAATGTTTTTGTTGAAAGGTATTTTAATATTGGTGTGGTGAGTTGGGCCAGCGTGGCATAAAGGTTGGGTGGACTGCCCATACGCTCCTCCTATGCTAAAACTCTAGGGCAGGATCGTCTACTGGGGCGGGGTCAGTCCATTTTCAGCAACATAGTGTCTAGAAAATTCGGGGCGATTCATACAAACCAATAATCCCAGCATTGCCGGGATTATTGGTACGTTTATCTGAAATTTTCATCTTATTGCTGGCAGGAAGTTATAAGCATTATTTCGTCTTTAGGCTCTCAGCGCTTAACCAAAAAACCCGCGCTACGCATTCTTTCGACCACGATATGCTTTTGCTGGGCGGTCAGCGCACGCAGTGGCAGACGTGGGTCACCAGCATCGATGTCATGCAGCTCCATCGCAGCTTTACCGGCGGCGACACCGCCGAATTCCACCAAGATGCGGATCAGTTCGATCACGCTGTTCATACCGCGGTAAACCGCATCGTGATTGCCGCTTTGGTAGTCTTCGATGATTTTCAGGAAGTGTGGTGCTGCGTAGTTATACGTACTGCCAACAGCACTAGTCGCTCCCACGGCTAAAGCACCAGGTAAGTGCTCATCCACCCCAAATGGAATGTCAAACTTGCCGTCGCATACGCGCAGACAGCGTTGGTATTCGTACAAGTCAGGGCTGTTAAACTTCAGGCCAGACAAATTAGGGATACGTGCATCGGCTTTGATCAGGAATTGCTCCATATCGAAGCTGACTCCTGACATGCCGGAGTGGTAGTAGTAGAAACCTTTAGACGGTGCTGCCGCTGCAACTGTTGCACAATAGGTAACCAAGTCATCCAGTGAACCTGGCTTGAAGAAGCAAGGACCAATCACCGAGGTGGCAAAAATATCCAAAGTTTCAGCATGACGGGTCAGCTCCAGCGTATCGACAATGCTCAGTGCTCCGGTGTGGACAATCAACTTCAGCTGACCTTGCGTTGCGCTAACCCAACGTTCGGCGATGGCTTTACGTTCGTCAACCGAGCAATGGATCCCTTCACCGGTGGTACCACAGATGTAGGCTCCACTCACACCATCACGGATCAGGTGGGCGGCAATTTTATCGATGCTATCGAAATTTACGTTGCCGTTAGTATCAAAAGGGGTATGTGGGGCGGCAATCAGTCGGGAGAGTTTTTCCATCGTTTAGATCTCCGTGAAGTAAAACTTCACATTTTTGGTTTATGTTGGAGTTTTATTGATGTTATGGAGTAAAGCTTCATCACGCAATGGGTATTCATCAAGAGCGTTGGGCAGATACGCAAACTGTGATTGGGATAACATCTTCCCTCATTGGGCGTAGTGGAGATGGGGGCGGTAGATCAAGGCTACTCTCATTCTTCTCATTGGAGCTTTACTTCACAAGTGCGATGCGAAATGTAAGAATTGGAGCAGAGATTTGGATTCATGTATGGAGCATTTTATGGTCGCCAAACACTTGCCGATAAAAACAGGAAAAGTTCTGGATATGATGGGAAGCCTGTTTGAAAGCATGACGCCATCAGCTCGCCGCATTGCTGATTTTGTGCAGCGCAATCCAGAAGAAGTGACCAAGCTATCCATTGCTGATCTCTCGTATAAGGTGAATGCTGGCGAAGCGACCATTATCCGTTTTTGTCGTGTGCTCGGTTTTAAAGGCTTCCATGATTTCAAGATGGATTTAGCTATTGAGCTTTCCTCTTTGAATCATAGTGATCGCTCGCTTTTGGATACTGACATTGGTCCACAAGACAATGTGGAATTGATTGGGCAAAAACTTCAGCAGGGCATTAACAATGTACTTTCGGAGACGTTGAATCTACTCAGCTTTTCAACCTTGGAAACAGTGGCACGCCAGATCCGCGAAGCGCGTGGGATTTATATCTTCGGCGTGGGTTCATCGGGTATCACTGCTGAGGATGCTAAAAACAAATTCATGCGTATCGGCTTTAATGTTGATGCACTTACCAATAACCACTTTATGTACATGAAAGCGACATTGTTACAACCCGGTGATCTAGCGCTCGGAATCAGCCATTCCGGTGCTTCAATAGAAACCACCAAGGCGCTGCGTTTGGCCAAAGAGGCTGGAGCCTATACTATTGCGTTGACCCACAATCCGAAATCCACCTTGTGTGAGTATGCTGATGCAGTGCTGTTAAACGGCAACCGACAAGGGCAGATGCAGGGTGACTCTATCGGTACCAAAATTGCCCAACTGTATGTGTTGGATCTGCTCTATACCCTGTTGGTGAAAGACGATATTAGTGGCTCTATGGACAAGAAGCAGCGTACTACCCGTGCCCTGGGGGTTTAAGGAGCAACGGTCATCACTAGGTTACTGTTGCCTTGATGTTCGAGTTTGTATTGTCGCTGCTATCTACTTTCATATTTCATACCTTTGGTGAGCATCAGGCTGTTTCTCTGGTTCTTGCTTCACATCTACGCTCCCGCATCGGGAGTTTTCCTTCCTAACACAGTGTTCTCTGGCCGGTGTTCGTCTGGAATGACGGTCAAAATCCAACTGGCTTCTCATTTTTTTGCTTCGGGCTGACCAAAAATGAGGCGTTGATCTCCATTCTGACTTCAATTGTTTGAAGTTTAACTCCACTGATAGTAGCTTGAATTAAAACTTCACAGTTTGTCATTTTTATGGAGTTAAACTTTATGTCGGTTTATGCACACTCCGTTCTAGCTTGGCTAAGAACTGGTTTCGTTTCTTCATGTCAACCGGTGGATGATGGTCCGATGGACTCGCCAACAATTATTACTGCGATGGCAAAAGCTTCAATTGCTGGTGGGGCGGTGGCGGTACGCATTGAGGGTGTAGAGAACGTTGAGGTTGCCCGAGCAGAAGTCGCGGCTCCGATAATTGGGATTGTGAAGCGTAATTTAGTCGACAGCCCAGTACGTATTACGCCGTATCTGGAGGATGTTAATGCACTAGCTGAGGCGGGGGCAGATATCATCGCGATTGATGCTACTGCGCGCCAGCGTCCGGTTAGTGTCGAGGCATTGGTCGCAGCGATCCATGATGCGGGCTGTATTGCGATGGCAGACTGTTCTAACTATGCCGAGGGAATGGATGCATTTCAGCAGGGTGTGGAAATCATCGGTACGACCATGTCCGGTTATGTTGGTTCAGCAACGCCGGTAGAGCCTGATTTGGCGTTGGTTACTGCGCTTAAGCAAGCCGGGTGCTTTGTAATGGCGGAAGGGCGCTATAACAGCCCCAAGCTAGCGGCCCAGGCTATTTTGGCCGGTGCAGATTGTGTCACGGTCGGTTCGGCAATCACGCGTATCGAGCATATTTGCAGCTGGTTTGCTGAAGCCGTGGATAGTGCGAAAAGCAAACGTCACGGAGCTGTAGCATGACCATCTGTCTTGCCGTTGATATTGGTGGCACCAAGATAGCTGCTGCTTTGATTGAAATGTACTCTGCGGCCAAATCTAATATTGTAGCGCGTCACCTGATCGAAACGCGCTCTTCTGGTGATCCCCTATTGCTCACTGCAGCATTAGCCGAACTACTCGGACCGTTGGCTGCATCCGCAGATTATGTGGCAGTGGCCTCTACCGGCATCATCGATAATGGCGTCTTGACCGCCTTAAACCCACAAAATTTGGGTGGATTGGATCACTTTCCTCTACATAACGTGATTGCTCAAATCACCGATCTTCCCGTTTACCTCATCAACGATGCTCAAGCGGCAGCTTGGGCTGAATATCTGGCTTACCGACAGGAGTTTGCCGATCTGGCATTTATTACGGTGTCGACGGGAGTGGGCGCTGGACTGATTCTTAACCACAAGTTGATCACAGGTTCGCGGGGGGTTGCTGGCCATGCTGGTCATATGCTGGTGGATCCTCAAGGCCCACAATGTGGTTGTGGTCGTCGTGGTTGCGTTGAAGTTATTGCCTCCGGTCGTGCGATTGCGGCTGCCGGACAAGCCGTATTCGGTGGTACATGTAGTGGTATGCAGGTATATCAGCTTTATTTACAAGGTGATGCACGAGCACAGGCTATTATTCGGCGTTCTGCTGACGCAGTCGCTGAGTTAATCGCCAATCTCACCATTACCCTTGATCTTGATGCAATCGTTATCGGTGGTGGTGTCGGTTTAGCAGAAAATTATATCGGGTTGGTGAAGCAGGCTCTGGTGAAAATGCCTGACGTGTATCGACCTCAGGTATTACCCGCACGTTGTGATATCGATGCCGGTCTACTGGGCGTTGCGCAGTGGGTGGCGAAGATAGATGGGCAAGGAAAAAACAATTTTTCCCTTTAATAAATTACTCTATTAAGCACAGAGGAAGACTCATGGAGACGCATCCGTTTGGTACGCTGAACTATCTGGTTTTGGCAGTCTATCTTGCCATCATTATGTTGGTCGGAGTGTATTTTGCGAAACGTCAAAAATCAGCGGATGATTATTTTAAAGCTGGTGGACGTATTCCAGGTTGGGCAGCGGGGGTAAGTGTATTTGCAACTACATTGAGCTCGATTACGTTCATGTCTATTCCGGCGAAAGCCTATACTAGTGACTGGACATTTTTGATTGGCCAATATATTACAATTGCCATTTTGCCGTTCGTGTTTATGTACTATATTCCATTTTTCAGAAAGCTGAATCTTACCTCGGCATATGAGTATTTGGAAAAACGATTTGATATTCGAATGCGATTGTTCGCAAGTATATCATTTATGCTGTTTCATATTGGTCGCATTGCAATAATAACTTATTTAACTGCGCTTGCACTGATGCCGTTCGTTGATATGGATCCATTGATGATTGTCTTCCTAATTGGAGTCCTGTGCATCATTTATACCTTTCTCGGTGGTATTGAAGGTGTTATCTGGACTGATGTTATCCAAGGGATTATGTTATCTGGGGCTGCAGTATTAATTTTCATTATGATCTGCTTTAAGGTAGACGGCGGGATCACTGAGATATTTGCTGTATCAGCATCAGCAGATAAATATTTCCCGGCTAGTCAAATGAGCTGGAGTTGGACCAGTAGCACTGTACCTGTGCTTATGCTTGGGTTCTTTTTCTCCGGCTTACAACAATTCACTGCCAGCCAAGATGTGGTACAGCGTTATATCGTGACAGACTCAATAGCAGAAACTAAAAAAGCGCTGATCACCAATGCTAAACTAGTAGCTTGTATTCCGGTGTTCTTCTTTGCGATTGGAGCTGCTTTATATGCTTATTACGGACAGAATCCTGAGCTGTTACCGAAGGACTTCAATACCGGTGGTATTTTACCATTCTTCATTATCTCAGATATGCCTGCAGGTCTGGCTGGATTGATTATTGCTGCGATTTTTGCTGCATCTCAATCCAGTATTTCAAGTAGTTTAAATAGCATATCTGCTTGCTACTCTTCAGACATTTACAGCCGTTTTGGTAAAGCGAAATCTTCTGAACAGAATCTGAAAAGCGGGCGAATGGTGACCGTCATTGCTGGCGTGCTAGGTGTGGTGGCCTCCACTTATCTCATCATGTCCAACGAAAGCGAATTATGGGATGCATTCAATAGCCTGCTAGGTCTGATGGGGGGGCCAATGACCGGCCTGTTCATGCTGGGGATTTTTGTTCGTAAAGCGAATGCAAACAGTGCATTGATTGGTGTCGTTGCTGCAGTCGCGTCTATCTTGTGGGTGCGTTCGTTCACTGACCTTAACTTCTTCTTTTATGGTGCGATAGGCACCATGATGGTGGTCTTGGTAGGCTATCTTACTGCACCATTATTCAAAAACAGTCAACGTCAGGAAAATGTGGAAGCCTTATCTTTATAAGGTTAAAAACGGGGAGCTCACCATTCTTAATTTGTACTTTTTGCTGGCTCGATAACACATTTTTGGCATGGTTAAGAGCTCCTGTTTTTTATTATACCAACCAGTGATGCACACCACGGAATATTAATTATGATTTTTGGAAATGTCCATCAGCCGCAGACTTACAATTATTTTCCGCCGATCTTAAAACAGGCTGTTACCTATTTTAAGCAAACCAATATGCTCGATATTCCCGTTGGGCGCTACGAGTTGGAAAAAAACTTGTTGTATGTCAATGTTATGGAGTTTGATACGGGATTAGCCGAACAAAAACAAGCAGAAGTACATAAGGAGTATATTGACATTCAATTCCTTATTAGCGGTGAGGAACGTATTTTTTTTGGGCTTGAGAATAGTAAAAATATGACATCCAAGGAGTATGATGTAATTAATGATTACTATCTCGTATCTTCGATCTCTAGTGAGTCTGAATTGTTATTGTTACCAGGGATGTTTGCGATATTTCTGCCTGAACAACCACATAAACCTGGATGCTGTATTGATAATTCAATGCCGCTCAAAAAAGCTGTAATGAAAATGCATAGGTCATTATTGGTCTAATTATGATCTTTTATTGTGGCTTATGTATTTCTGATTAAACATAGTGAATGTTACAGTGTGGTAATGTTTTATAAGGTGATTGACAGATTATGATTGCAGCTAAATTTTGATAAATATGATGGTTGATCTCTGGAAAGTAGTATTTATCATGATGTTAAAGCCTTTGCGAAAACGCAAAATAGGATAGAAGTTGCTGATGTAATAGATATATATTAAGGCCATTAATTTATGAGGGAATTATTTATGAAATGGAATGCAAAAAACTCTTTAATTTCATCAGGTCTATTAGCCTTTAGTTTACTAGGAATGCCTTTCGGCGTAGAGGCAATTGCATCAAACATTCGAGATGTTATTGTATTTAAAGGTGGGGAAGGAGGAAGTAGTAATTATCGTATCCCATCCATTGTGAGTACTGATGACGGTACATTGGTTGCATTCGCGGAAGGGCGAGCCTCAAGTCACGATCCTGGCAGTGGCTATCCTACTAGCATAAAAAGCCGGCGTTCAACGGACAATGGTATCACATGGAGTGATTATTATGTTATCCATGAGGGAGTTAATGAAGCATATTCTGATCCACGACCATTTATAGATAAAATCAACGGAAGGATGTTTGTTTTTTATACTAAGTGGGATAACCGATGTGCTCAGAATGGTAATTGTGTACCATTCGATGACCCACAACATAAGTTATTATATCGTAGCAGCGATGATAATGGGAAAACATGGTCATCTCCCGTTGATATTTTAGCGAAAGTCAGAGACACCAACTGGATGGCTAATGGTATATCAGGGCTGGCTACTTGGTCTCTGACACCATCACAAACTCAGATTGAACAAGCAAGAAATATGGGTTGGAGTTTGAATTGGGTATCCCGTGTTGCTGATGGAAGATGTAATGTACAGTATTACGGGGATGGTAATAAACGATTCTTGGCTGATTTACAAGTCAATGCAGATAAATCAGTAAAGGCAGTTCTCTATACTGACACTGGAACTCTGGAGCACCCTCTTGCTTTGGATGTTTCGGGATACCATAGCTATCAAATAAAAGGTTCAGGGGGGACAGCTAGTTTTTATGTTGATGGTCAACTGGTTGCTTCAAAATGGCTTGGACAAACTCATGCTAGTAAAACAGTAACATGGGGTAATGGCTGTTCAAACACCGCAGGCGCAATTGCTTATCAAAGCGTTGATTTTAGAATTGGTAATAGTTCACAGCTTGCTTTTAATGCAAATTTGATGAAGCGAGTTAATGGAACGGTCGTTAATACTCCAACCGATCAAGGCTGGTCACAAATACTTACATCAAGTGGTAAAGGTGGACCAGGTTGGAAAAGCATCAACGCTGGCCCAGGACAAGGCATCCAATTGTCCAATGGAAGGTTGATATTCCCAGCGATTGTGCTCGATGCATTTGCACAGTTATCTGTAGTTTCAATTTATAGTGATGATCATGGCGAAACTTGGAAAGCTGGTACTCAAACGCCAACTTATGCACATGAACCGAGTGAAGCCGATATGGTTGAGTTAAATGACGGACGACTTTTATTGTCAGCACGAAATGATGGGGTTACGGGGGTTGGTAATTTTAATCGCTACCAATTTATCAGCTCAGATCAGGGTATAAGCTGGAAAATGATATTGGAAGACAGAAACTCAATTAATGGTTCGCTGTTCTTCAAACTGAATCCAGTTGATATAGGTTTGTTGAACTATGATGGTAACCGATTACTAATGTCTGGCCCACAAGGAAATACAGCAGTGAGCTCTGACAGAAATGACCTCGCTATTTGGAGTGCCACTGACGATGGTACAGGAAGCTATAACTTTACTAAAAGAACCCAGGTGAGAGATGGGTATAGTGCCTATTCTGATCTTGTAAAGCTTCAAAGCCAAGGAGCTAATGGTAATGAAGATATAGGTGTTATATATGAGGCTTCTCCGAGCACTGAAATTAGGTTCATGGTACTCGATATTAACGAAGTAGAGTAATTGTTTATCTTCGTCCTCAGTAATTTTGATAACCATAAAATTATTGAGATGAAGAGCTGAAAGAACCTCTCATTTGACGCCAGTGCTAAGCTGGTGTCTTTTTTATTTCCTGATTAATTAGTGCCCTTCTTACAAGTGATTATAAATTCGGCTTTACATGCTGTACTCTTTGAGTGAGGTTGACTTTTTTCGAAGTTGGCATCACGAAATCTATTAATAGTTTGAGTCGTCGCCATTCCCATGTACGTTTGGAATAGTTTTAATTAATGGAAGTTCTTTAGCAGATAACAGATATGGTTTCAGAAGGTTAGATTAAACGTGTGATATATAACTCGGCAGGTTGCACTGTATATCTATGTAATAATTTAGGAAAATGGGGTAATGGGGTAATGGGGTAATGGGGTAATGGGGTAATGGGGTAATGGGGTAATGGGGTAATGGGGTAATGGGGTAACTTGGGTCTGAGAGCCATGCCACGATTGACATTGACTGGTTACCTGTGCCAGAAAAACTGAGGTAACCAAGGTAACAGGACGACATAACAAGCATGAGTATCTCATGAGGTTACCTCCGGTTACCTCAACACTTTTACTCAGAGGTAACCAATAAACCCATTCGTTGCGAACCCTACAGAGGCTTTTACCTTAGCTACCTCTATTACCCCAGCTTTTTCCATTATGCGCGCGATGCTGTTTCTCCTAAGGAAGGGCTTATTCACTCACCTCCATTCTTTTCATATAGCTATCGGATTATGCATTATTAGCTGTTGTATCTCCTGGTTCTCCAGCATCGTCAGCGAGCACTCTATCAGATAGGACATACACTTTAACCGCCTTCCCTACACAGGGTATCTTCACTGTCTTCTGCGTCTTGCCCTTATCTCTACACCCTATCCAGCCGTTCTCAACTGCTAGCAATGCAGCCTTCCTATAGTCACGACCTACGGTTATTTCGCGCCACCCTTCTGGCAAGACAAAAAAGGTCACCCCCGTTTCACTATTCGTCTTGGGATTGCGCCGGTACCCTACCATGTTTGCGGCTCGGTGATTCGGATCGTCCCAATCAGCAAAGCGAGTGTACTGATGTGCGGTAAAGAACTGGCGGATTTGGCGCAAAGTAGCTGCGTCTTCTTTGTTACCCAGGTGCCCCCTTTCTGCCAGCCATGCCTTGAGGCAGATTCTCACCGCCCGGATGGCTTCGCCCGCTGACCAGCCTGTCACCCCTAATCGGGTGGCCAGCTCCCCAGCTGCTGCTACCAGCGCAAACCGGTTGATGGCCCGCCCAACCTGATTGCCGGCACCCTTGGGTGTCAGTTCGGCAGCTAATTGTTTAATGTCTTCCCTCAACCGCTCACGGTGTTCATCCATGGCTTGGGCCAGGGCTTGGGCATAGGTACGAAAGGCGATGCCGTGATGTTCTTCTGAGTTGGCTTTCAGGGCATCGGCAAAGCTGCGGCCTCCATCCAGGCCATGCAGCCACTCAAAGGCGCCATGGTGCCCGGTATCACTGGGGATCTGGATTGTCCGCACCTCCATTCCGGCCTGGGTACTCTTCCCGGCACTGGCGGCATGATCTTCAAGGCTCAGCTCACCGGTGGAGAGGAATAGCAACCGCCACGCCTTGCGCTCTCTCAGCTCACCATCCTGCTTGCTGCGGCCCTTGCCTTGGCCGTTGGCCAGCATATAGGCGGTCTGGCCTGCTTCCCGGCCATCCAGCTCGCCCAGTTCATCCAAGCAGAGTAGGGCATCATTGCGCCGGCTGGCGATCCCCTCGATGGCGTTACCGGTAGCCCGCCAAGTCTGGGCATAGCGGTCCGGATGACCGTAGACACTGGCGGCTGCCTTCATCACCGTGGTTTTACCGTCGGTACTCTCTCCCTTGAGGTGAAAGCCACCGCCTTCCATGCCTACCAAGGAGAGAAGGGGGGCGGCAAAGGCGAGGGACAGCGCGAAGCAGAGACGGGAGTTGCCCACCGCTAGTTCTGCAACCCCTTGTTGCCATCCGGTCAGGGTACCACGCTCGGTAAAGTCGCCTGCTGTGTAGCCGGCGGTCTGAAGAATGACTCCCTCAGCATCTGGACCGATGGCCCCACCAGGCAACACATAGGCATGACCATGCCACCCTGTGCGCTCGACACAGGTGATCCGCCGCTTGGGCTGGCAGTTCATCAGGTAGGCCGCCAGCCTGCGTTTATGACTCAGCTCGATGAAGGGCAGTCCCGCATCCAGCAGTGCGGCAAACACCTCTTCACCATTGCGCGGGACTAGGGCGCGTACCGGCATGGCCCACTGATGCACCCGCATGGCACTGTCCCGCCATTCCAATAGGCGGCCATAGCCACGGCCTTGTTCATCAGCAGTCTCCGCCAGCACCTGAACTGGGCTGGAAATGGGGATCCACTCTTGCCGGGCATCCTCACCCCGGCCCACCGTGGTCAGAGCACACAGACGCGAACCCCGCACCTCAAACCCTGCTGGCAGATCTGGCCCTTGCTCTGAGCTGCCTTTCTCCAGATGGAGTGGCGCCACATTGCCTGACCCGGGCACCTCGTCCGATTGGGGGCCTGCCGCCAGTGTCTGTTCAAAGTCCAGCACATCCACCAGTTGCCAGGGTTGGGCATTCTGGCCCGGGATGCCGCAGTAAAGCTGGGCCTTGGGGGCTTGCTTGCGTAATGCCAGGATCAGTCGCTTTGCTTTCTCTGTTGGCAGGTTACCCAGCTGGTGAACGATGACCCGCTGGGTCGCATCCCGATCGGCCATCTTGTAGAGCTTGCCTCCTTCGTCCAGTTGGGCCGGTCCCACATAGAGTGTTTGCTCAGGCTCGAACTCCGGATCTATCGGGTTCTCTGCCATGATGGCGTCGTTATGGGCGCGCTGTAGCGTAGCCCGGATCGCCGCATCTCGGTTGGCTTGCTCACCGGCGTGGATGACGATCACTTGCAGCTTGTCGAGGTCTGCAAACTTGAGGAAGGTGCCAGCCCGGGATGGCGAGCTGTTTTGATGACCGGGGCCTGCTGCCCCTTGATGTATCGCAGTCATTGCATCGCTCTCCGCTTGCTCTCACTCGCCAGCTCAACCACGGGGTCCTTTCCCCCTTCCTGCATCTGGTGAGCATCGGCGCAAAATGCGCAGTACATCTGATCCACTACCAAGGCCCCCTGCGTGGTCAAAGTCCCGTTCACCACCATGTGCCGCAGCATAAGCAAGGCATCGGCCGGCCCCTGATGCGCCCCGGTATTTTCGAGGTGAGCGCCCACGATGTTGTTATGAATGGCCATCGTCAGTGACTCAGCAGCAAGGGGAAGCTGGATCCCCAGGTGAGTAAACACATTGCCCCGGGCGGCTAGATAGGCCTGCGCCAATTGTCTTACCAGCTTATTTATCTCGGTCATGGCAGCCTCCCTATACTACTGCGCTTGAAACTTGGTGTTCGAGCCACTCAATAATGTCTCGTTCCCGCCATGCAACACGTTGAGCTCCAAGCCGGATGGGTTTTGGGAACTGCCCTTTGCTCATCATGTCGTAGATAGTGCTACGAGACAGACTGGTTGCTGCCTCGACTTGTTGGCGTTTCAACAAGGTTACTTGGCTCAAGTCGATGCTCATTTGCTGATCTCCTGAAACGAAAAAACCCGCACGATGGCGGGTTATGGGTAGGGTAAAGCTGTTCACTTGCTCGCTATTGATAGCAAGTCGGGGGGAGGGTCTCCATATAAAAAATCCCGGCTCAGTGGCCGGGTCCGGAAATGAAAAAGGCCCAATCTCTCAGAGCATGGGCCATTATGGGGAAATCCTAACGCTGGAACAATTCGGCGTCAATAGGTGTGGTTTGGACAATCAGGCTATCTTGATCACAGCACCCTCAGCGTCATCCGTTAAATACTGTCCCCATAGCCCCATTAGTCCACGACGTTTATCTAACACATCTCCGCGCCAGTAGGCCGCCTCGGCCCCCTGCGCTACTACGTGGGCGAGGCACATTTCACATATTTCTCTTGGGTAGCTGGTACGTTCGGCGGCCCAATCTCGGAACGACGATCTGAAACCGTGAACCGTGAATTCACCTACTCCGTGTCGCCGCATACACATGGTGAGCGACATGTCTGACATAGGGCGGCCCGACCTTTTGCCTGGGAAAACAAAGGGTGACTCTTGAAGTCGTGGCAGGCTTTCAAGTAAGCAGACCGCCTGCTTGCAAAGCGGTACTCGGTGTTCTCTCCCAGCTTTCATTCGTTCAGCTGGAATCACCCATTCTTGTCTCTCCAGGTCGATCTCATTCCATGTTGCCTCTAGCACCTCACTGGTTCGCCCGGCGGTGAGAATAAGCAACTCAAGTGCTCGGCTACTCATGCCTTCCACTTTAGCGAGCTGGGTGATGAAAGCTGCGACTGGATTTGACCCCATAGGTCCAGACACTTTTCCCGCTTAGGGTTGTGATACCCGACTGCGCAGAAATTCCCGTGGTG